>DASUUN010000443.1:0-5973 GCA_036374055.1 Burkholderiales bacterium | reverse complement strand
TCCTCCAGGCTCCAGCCCTCGTAGCGCGAGTACTGGAAATAGAGGTCGGCGTAGTCCACCTTGCGCGCGTTCAGCGTGCCGAATACCCGGTCGAGCTTGGTGGCCTCCAGGTCGAAGGGCGCGAGCAGCGTGGTGGTGGCGGTATTCAGTATCAACTCAATCTCCTGTTGAGAAGTGCGGGCAGCGAGCGTCGCACTTCGCGTATGCGGTCGGTATCGATCTCGGCGAGCACCACGCCTTCGCCTTCCGGGCGCTCGGCGAGGATCTCGCCCCAGGGGTCGGCCACCAGCGTGTGGCCGTAGGTGCGCCGGCCGCTCGCGTGCAGGCCGCCCTGCGCCGGCGCCACCACGTAGGCCTGATTCTCCACCGCGCGGGCGCGCAGCAGGAGCTCCCAGTGGGCGCGGCCGGTGGGTACGGTGAAGGCGGAGGGCACGAACATCACGTCGAACGCTCCGAGCCCGCGGTAGAGCTCGGGGAAGCGCACATCGTAGCAAATCGACAGCGCGAGGCGCCCGAAAGGGCTATCCACCGCGACCGCGGCCGCGCCCGGCAGCAGGGTGCGCGACTCGTCATAGCGCTCCTCGCCGCCGGCGTCGAAGCGAAACAGGTGCATCTTGTCGTAGCGGGCGACGCGCCTGCCCTGGTCGTCGAATACAAGGCAAGCACTGAAGATGCGGTCTTTCTCCGGGGATTCAATGGGGGTGGTGCCCCCCACGATCCACAATCCATGCTTTTTCGCGGTCGCCGACAGGAAGTCCTGGATCGGCCCGCGGCCGTCGGGCTCGCGCGCCTTGACCTTGTCGGCCTCGTGCCGGCCGATGAGATAGAAATTCTCGGGCAGCGCGACAAGGCGCGCGCCGGCTGCGGCGGCCGCGGCGACCAGGCGCCCCGCGGCCTCGAGGTTCGCCTGCACCTCGGGCGCGGACACCATCTGGATCGCGGCCATGGCGGTCCTGGGCATCGCTACTGGGTCTCCGCCGGCTGAGCCTCGACGCCGAGCCGCTCCACGTTGGGCTCGGCCCAGCCGCCGGTCACGGCATAGTTGAAGGCGAAAATCTGCCCGAGCGGGTCCTTCAGTATCTTCTGCGCAATCGCCGCGGGGATGGCGAGCAGCGGGTTCACCAGCGCGATCACGGTCGAGGCGCTCCCACCAAGGCTCGGCATCACGCGCACGCGCAGGTCCTGCGTCTCGCGCGCCAGGTCCACCTTGCCGGTCATCGCCACGTCTGCCGTCGCGCCGCGCATGTGGAAGTCCTGCAGCGCCATGACGCCGCCGGCGATCTGGCCCGACGACGCGATGTGCTCGAACTCGAAGCCCTTGGAGAACACGTCGCGGAAATCGAAAGTCATGCGCCGCGGCAGCGATTGCAGGCTCATCAGCGCCAGGAGCTTGCCCAGCCCCGGCTCGATCTCGAGGAACTGGCCGTGGTCGGCTTCCAGCTTCACCTGCCCGGCGAGGCTGGGGTAGTCGATCGCCGTCGGCACGCCGATCCACGACAGGCTGCCCTGCAACCTCGCCTTGCTGCCCTTCACCAGGTCGCGGTAGCCGAGGCGGTTGAGCAGCCCGCCGGCGTCGCTCGCCTGCAGGTCGAACTCCAGCGCGCTCAGCGACGGCGTGCCGCTGCGCCAGACGCCGCTCGCCATGAAGGACGCGTCGGGATTCGCCATCGTGAGCCTGTCGATGCGCAAGTCGCTGCCGGCGCGCTGCGCGGCGAGCTCGACGCGCCCGAACTGCCGGCCGCGGTAGTCGAAGCGGTCGGCACTCAGGTCGACCGACGGCAGGTCGGCCGGCGCGATCGGCTCCCGCGGCAGCGCGCCCGGGTAATCGTCGGGCATGCGGAACTGGGTGAGGCGGGCCACCAGCTTGCCGCCCTGCGCTCCGCGCCATGAAACGTCTCCGGCGAGCTCGCGCGCGGCCACGCTGCCCGACCATCCGTCCGCGCCGGACTCGCCGCGCACGGCGGCCTCGTGCAGGCGCTTGCCGTAGAGGTCGAGCGCGCCGATTTTCACGTTGAAGGCGGCATTGCCCGCTCCCGGTCCCGCCTTGGCGAGCAGCGGAAGCCATCGGTCCAGGTCGAGCCCCGGCAAGTCGCCGTAGACCAGGACTCCCGGCTGCTGCGGCAGGCGCACGCGCGCCCCGGCCGCCGGGGTAAGCGCCACGGCCGCGCGCTGCAGCGCCATGCGCTCGCCCTCCCGGATGCGCATCGCCACCGCCCGCGCCACGCGCCCCAGCGTGAGCGAGGCGTAATCCCGCGCGCCGTCTTCCAGCGGAACGATCTCGAGGCGCAGCTCGAAGTCGTCTTCCGCGGACTTGCCGAACGGCGCCGGCAGCGTGCTCGCCACGCCGCGCAGCGCGGACTCCAGCAGGAAGCGCGTGCGGCCCCTGGCCGAGGAGACCAGCACCGCGTAGTCCGCAGCGCCGATGAAGTGGCTGCCGAGCGGATGGTCGAAAAACGGCCGCGCGCCCTCCGCCGTGGCCCGGCCGCGCGCCGCGATCTCGACGCTGCCGTCGGCCCGCGTGCCGCCGCCGACGGTGAGCGCGCCGCCGAGCAGCCGGCCGCGCAGATCGTGCAGCGTGACGCCCGACTCGGTGAAGCCGATGCGGCCCGCCGCGTTCTCGATGACGGGCAGCGCCGGGTGGACCGAGACGTTGTTGTCCAGCACGTCGAATTCACCGGCCACGCGCACCTTGCGCAGGTCCTTGAGCGGCAGCGCGAGCTTCAGGCGCAGCCGGCCGCGGCCGCTCGCCTTGATGGAATCGGTGAGCCCGCCGGCCTTGGCCCGCACCGGCGTCGATTCCAGGTAGGCGAGGAAGGCGCCGGTCGCGCCGTCGGCCTGGCCATCGATCGTGAGCCGCCCTTCCTTGAGGCGCGGAATCTCCACGCGCACGCCGGAGAGCGCCACGCCGAGCACGCGGCCGCTGCGGCCGCTGACCTGCATGCCTTCGCGCTCGAACAGCAGTTCGCCGCTGATCGCCTCGATGCGCGGCCACCCCGGCGCATAGTCGAGCACGCCGTCCTCGATCTGCGCGCGCACGCTGAACTCGCCGCGCGCCGGATCGGTGAACGGAAACTCCGCGAGGTCGCCGCTCAGCCGGAAGCGCACGTCGCCCGACCGGCCGGCAACGATCGACCTCACCAGCCAGTCGCGCGTGGCTTGGCCGCCCATCATGCGCGCATGCGGCAGGTAGGTCGCGATGCGGCTGGCGTCAACCCGGTTGAACTGCGCGGACAGGTCGGCGATTCCCGGTCCCTCGCCCGCGCGCGACCACGTGCCGTAGGCGTTCCCGCTCAGATGGTCGTTGGCGAAATTGACTGACAGCAGCCGGATGCTGAAGGCATTGTCGGCGCCGCGCGCCCATTCCACCTGCCCGTTAAACGTATCGAGCTCGATGCGCGGCCCCGGGAGCACGCCCGGCAGGTCGAGCTCGGCCTGGCGCGAGTCGAGCTGCACCCGGCCCCGCGCCTCGGTCGCCTCAAAGCTGCCGCTGATGCCGGCAAATCCGGGGAGCTCGCCCGAAGGCTCGGCCGCCAGCCCGGAGAAGCTGCCGCTCGCCGTGAAGCGCACCGGCGCTTCGGCCGGCCCGCTCCAGTCGCTGCGCACGCGCACCAGCCGGCCGCGCGGCGCCACCTCGGCCAGCACGCGGCGCGCCCCGGCCGGCAGCGGCAGCGAAGCGGCGAGCCGCGCCAGCGGCTCCAGCTCGATCGCATCGGCCGCGAACGCGCCGCTCGCGCCGGGCTTCCAGCGCACCTGGAAATTCGCCGGCGCGATGGCCGGGCCGTCTCGCATGTCGAGCGCCAGGCCGCGCGCCGCCAGCTCGTAGCTGTCGCCGGCAAGACCGAGGTCGAGGCGGCCGCTCACGGAGGCGAGCTCGAGCGGCGCCAGCCCCTCCCCGAGCGAGGCCGCCACCTCGGAAAGCGCCACGTCGCCGGTGGCGCGCTTGAGCTCGCCGCCCTGCAGGGTGAGCCACAGGCGCAGCGCGCCCTCGCCGTGCGCCACCTGCCACGGGTAGTCGATCCACGCGCGCCAGGCGGCAAGGTCGGTGTAGCCGAGCTCGGCGTACAGCCGGCCGCTCCACGCGGCCAGCTCGCCGAGGGCGCGCCCGTGCAGCGACGCGCGCAGCTCGACGGTGGAGCCCAGCCCCGCGGGCGGCTGCGCCGTCAGCCCAAGGGCGTGCTCTTCGCCCGAGTTGCGCAGGCGCAGGTCGAGCGCGGACAGCACCAGCGGCGGCGCGCCGCGCTGCTCGTCGAGCCATTCGATCTCGGCGTTGCGCAGCACGAACTCCTCCTGCGCCAGCGCCCAGGCGGAGAATCCGCCGCTGCCGCCACCCACTCTCACGCCGGCCACGTGCAGGACGCCGCCGGCGTCGCGGCGCACCTGCAGGCGCAGCCCGTCGATCACCATGGAATGCAGCCGGATCTCGCCGAGGGCGAGGGCGCGCCACGAAAGCATGTTCTCCACGCGCGGCAGCGCCAGCACTTCGCGGCCTTCGGCGTCGTGGATGCGCACGTTCGACAGGTTGATGCGCGGATGCAGCCCGAGCCAGTCGGCGTCGATGCCGCCGATGCTCACCGGCTGGCCGACGGCACGCGAGGCCGCGGCGACGATCGCCTCGCGATGGCGCTCGATGTCGGGCAGCAGCCAGAAGCGCAGCGCGAGCACCAGCGCGGCGAGTGCAAAAAACACCGCCCAGGCGAGAAACTCGGCCGCTCGCCCGACTCGCTTCATGGTGGAATTAACGCTCACATTCCGCTTTGGTTTCAATTTTACGGTAAATGCCGGATACGACTGGCGAAATCTCCGATTCGGGCTATGCCCGGCGGCTGCTCGCGGCGCACCCCGGCCTGGCCGGCGAAATCGCCGCGCCGGCGCCGTTCACGCGCGAGGAAATGGCCGCGGCGCTCGCCGGCGCCGAGCACGACGACGAGCCGGCCCTCATGCGCCGCCTGCGCCGGCTGCGCCAGCGCGTGCTGCTGCGGCTCATCGCGCGCGACCTCGCCGGGCTGGCGGGCCTCGATGAGGTATGCGGCACCATGACCGACCTCGCCGAGCTCGCCATCGGCGCCGCGCTCGACGAGCCCGAGCTGATCGTGGTCGGCATGGGCAAGCTCGGCGGGCGCGAGCTGAACGTGTCCTCCGACGTCGATCTGGTCTTCGTGCATCCGGGCGCGCTGGAGGAGCAGGAGCGCTACGAGCGCGCCGGGCGGCGCCTCATCCGCCTGCTCGCCGCGGTGACGGAGGACGGCTTCGTGTTCCGCGTCGACATGCGGCTGCGCCCCTACGGCGACTCCGGCCCGCTCGCCTGCACCTTCGACTTCCTGGAGACCTACTTCATCACGCAGGGTCGCGAGTGGGAACGCTACGCCTGGATCAAGGCGCGGGCTCTGACCGGCAGCCAGGGCGCCGAGCTCTCCAAGGTCGTGCGGCCCTTCGTGTTCCGCAAGTACCTGGACTACGCGACCCTGGGTGCGATGCGCCAGCTGCATGCTGAAGTGCGCCGCGACGTGGCGCGGCGCGAGCTCGCGGGAAACGTCAAGCTCGGTCCCGGCGGCATCCGCGAGATCGAGTTCGTCGCCCAGGCGCTGCAGCTGGTGCGCGGCGGCCGAGATCCGGAGCTGACGGCGCGGCCCACGCTCGAAGTGCTGTCGCTCCTGGAAAAAAAACGCCTTCTTCCCCCCGAGGCAGCTCGCGAGCTGTCCGCTGCCTACGTCTTCCTGCGCAACGTGGAGCACCGCCTACAGTACCTTGACGACGCGCAGCGCCACGACCTGCCCGAGCAGGCCGAGGAGCGCGCGGCCGTGGCGCGCATGGCCGGGTTCGCCTCCTGGGAGGCGTTCTCGCGCGCGCTCGAGGCGCACCGCGCCGCGGTATCGCGGCATTTCGAGTCGGTGTTCGCCGAGTCCGCGCCGCCGGGCGAGCCCTGGCCCGAGCATCCGCGCCTGGAGAGCCTGCGCGCCAGCCAGCGCTACGCCA
>DASUUN010000442.1:0-26968 GCA_036374055.1 Burkholderiales bacterium | reverse complement strand
CAAGAGGACGGTAAGTCCAATAGAGAGCACGGCGAGCGCGAGGGCGAGCGCCGCGAACATCGCAGTCCGCGATCCAGAGGATCGTTCCGGCGCGGCTTTGCGGTCCATCCTGAACATCGGCTCGCGCTCGTCGAAGGCCTCGCCATCAGGTCTTCGATTGCGATATTGGAACTCTCCGGCAGCCGGTGAATCCGGGCGAGAGCGAAAGCTGCTCGCGTTGCGCGCTTGACCGTGCGGCGGGAACCGGGGGGCATCCTGCATTGGCGCGCGGTCGCGGAATCGGTTCGGATCGGGCGTGCGCAGCCTGGGTTCGGGTTCGGGCGGTTGGGGCGCGGCCGGCTCCGTCTGATCGCGTGGTCGGAAGCGACTGGCTTCGTGAATCACCTCGAGGTCGCGCAATCGGTTTGCACCGGCCGTCCGCGGCATAGGCTCGGGCCCGGCTGGTGGCGGGGTTGCAGTTGGTTCGTGGGTGTCGGCGGTCGTGCCCGGTCCCAGCCCGAGCTCTTGCTCGAGACGATACAAGTCGCGGAGCAGGATGCGCGCGCCGGGCAACCGCTCGTCGGGATGCCGGGCGAGCATGCTGAGAACGATCCCGTCGAGTGCACGCGGAACGTGCGGGTTCACGTCGCTCGGCAGCGGCGGCTCGGCATGAAGAATTTTCTCCATGATTTCGTTCGGTGAGTCGCCTTCGAAGGGTGGCCGGCGAGTGAGCATCTCGTAGAACACGGCGCCGAGCGAGAAGATGTCGGACCGAGCGTCGACCGGGTCGCCGCGCAGCTGCTCGGGGGACATGTAGCTCAGACAGCCGGCCCGCTGTCCGGAAAGTATCGCTGCCTCGCCGAGTTGCCCGATGCGGAAATCGCTGATCTTCGCGCCGCCCGAGCGCAAGACGATGATGTTCGACGGCTTGACGCCCCGGTGCACCGCTCCTTCTTCATGGGCATACGCGAGCGCGCTTGCGATGTCATCGGCGATCTGGATCGCGCGCGCGATCGAGAGCGGCCCGTCGTCGAGGATTTTGCGCAGACTCTCGCCCTCGAGCAGCTCCATCGCGACGTACGCGGTGCCGCCAGCTTCACCGGCGTCGTAGATCTTGACGATATTGCGGTGCCTCAGGCGCCAGGCCGAGCGCGCGTCCTTCAGGACGAGCTTGGCATCGGGCTTGTTCGTTAACGCGGGATCGAGGGTCTTCAGCGCAACGAGCGCGCCAGTGGACCGATCGCGCGCCGCGTAGACCGCGCCTATCGCGCCGCGTCCTAGCTCATGGAGAATGTCGTAGCGTCCAAGCGCGTTTCGTTGCGTCATCATTGGATCGGGGGCCATATCAGATCTCAAATACACGAGCGCAGCAAACAAGCTTACGCCCGGCTCCATTGGTTCAACGCGAACGGGCGGCCGGCGTTGCGGCAACGATACATTTTCCGGCGCGACGTACGAGTCGTCGGGAATCGACGACAATTGGACTCGACAGTGCGAGACAGCTCAGAACGGCGCAGACGCATCGGAACGGGGGGCGCCGCGATTCGGGCGGTTTCCTTGAAAGGCGCGCAAGCACTGCTGCGACGCAGCATGGCGCAGCACATCGCTGGGCACAACGGTTGCAGCGGTCTGCGACCGCGGGGCAGGTGATGCGAGCCGAATTTCATGTCGAGCTTCGAGGCGATGTAGTGGTTGTTGTCCGGAAAGGCGCACCGCTGTTTGAAGACACCCAAAAGGCGGTGGCGGCGGCTCTAGCAGCTGCACGGGATGCGGGAACCAAGAAGATACTGTTTGACGTCCGGCTCGCTGACCTCACCAATTTCTACAGCTACATCGTCCGCGACGTGAATCTCGACCCCTTGCTGGGTTTGGATACCAGCTTCCGCATCTGCGTCGTCGGGACGCGGGAACAGGCGGATGTAATGTCCTTCATCGTGCATGTCAGGCAGATGCGCGGCTGGGAAGCCCAGTGGTTCTTTGACATGGACGAAGCGCTGAAATGGCTCGCGGGCGGAGAAGACAAGCCGTGACGATTCTCATTTGCCGTGCTCGAGCTTCCAGCGCTCTGTGTCATCCCGCAGGATGAAGACGATCTTTCCCTGGGGATCCGCGGCCACGATCGCATCGCGGCCCGCTTCGGGCTCATCAACCGCATTGCGCGCGAGCGGCCGCCGGCCATGACGATCGGCGTGCACTCTGCGATTGTGGACTGATAGCGCACGAACGAGACTTGCGGACAGGTCGCCAGGCCGCGCGCGCGCGCCGAAGCCGCAGATGCACTGGCTCCGGGCAAAAGAAAAGCGGCCGGAGCCTGGCTCCAGCCGCTTTGAACGCCGAAAGAGCTAGGCGAGCAGGAAGTCGTCGGCGTGCAGCGAGTCCGCCGTAACTCCGAGCAGCGTCATCGTGTCGCCGGTGCCCAGATCGAGCACCGCGTTACCGTCGACCGTCGTGGCGTGGGCCATGAGCCAGTCGAACGACAGCCCGGCCAGTGCGCTCAGGTCGATCTTGTCGTCGCTGCCGGCGCCTGCCTCGAAATTTCGCACGAGCAGCTCTCCCTTGACCGCGTCCTCTTCCGCAAAGCCCTGGATGATGATGTCGTCGCCGTCGCCGCCGTCGAGCACGTCGATCCCGGGGCCGCCGAGCAGCACGTCGTCGCCGGCGCCGCCGAGCAGCACGTCGTTGCCGTCGCCGCCGATCAGGACGTCGTTGCCGTCCCCGCCGTCGGCAACCAGGCCGATGCCCGTCGCAGCCAGCCCGCTTGCTTCCAGGACGTCGTCGCCGGCCCCGAGCTTGATGACGACCTTGTCGTTCGCCGCCTCGGCGCCGGTGATGTTCACCTGCGCGGCGAGCCCCAGCACGCTCGTGCCCGCGGCATCGCCGAACACCAGCACCACGTCGTCGCCGCTGGTGGCGTTGACGATGACGGTATCGGGCTGGGCGTCGCCGGCGCCGCCGGTGGCGGCGAGGTTGACGTTGAGCTCGACCAGGTCGGTGCCGGAGAGGTCGTTCACCGTGATGGTGTCGGCGCCACCCAGGGCGTTGAAGGTGATGGCCTCGACGCTGTTGAGGTCCATGAGGACGTTGGCGACGTCGCGGAAGAAGAGCACCCGCCCGCCGTTGGCCGAGAGGGTGATGTTCTCGGCGACGTTCGAGCCGTTGAAGAGCAGCGTATCGAAGCCCGCCTGGCCCTCGAGGGTGTCGCTGTCGTCGCCGGGATTCCAGACGAAGGTGTCGTCGCCCGCGCCCATGACGGCGAGGTCGTTGCCGTCGCCGCCGTTGAAGAGGTCATCGCCCTCGCCGCCGATGAGCACATCCGCGCCCAGGCCGCCGTTCATGGTGAGCTTGATGCCGTCGGCCTCCAGGCTGGTGGCGTCGATCACGTCGTCGCCGCCCAGGCCATTGAGGGTGAGGTGGTCCTCGCCGTCGAAGAAGAAGATGTTGACTTGCGCCTGCAGGCCGAAGACGCTCACGCCGCCGGCGTCGCCGAACACGCCGAAGACATCGGCGCCCTGGGTGCCGTTCACCGTGACGGTGTCGGTCGCGCCGTCGCCGCCGCCGTTGGGGCCGCGCAGGTCAAGGTCGATGCGCGTGACGTCCGTGCCGGAGAGGTCGCCGACCACGATGTTGTCGGCGCCGCCCAGCGCACGGAACTCCAGGCGCTCGACATCGTTGAGATCCATGGTGACGTTGCCCACGTTGCGTACGAAGAGCACACGGCCGCCGTTGGCGACGATGTCGACGTTCTCGCTGGCGCCCGAGCCGAAGAACAGCAGCGTATCGGTGCCGTCCTGGCCCTCGACGGTGTCGCTGCCGTCGCCTGGTTCCCACTGGAACACGTCGTCGCCGGCGCCCATCAGCGCGAGGTCGTTGCCGTTGTCGCCGAAGATGAAGTCGTTGCCGTCGCCACCGAGGATCACATCGGCGCCCTGGCTGCCCAGGATGACGTCGTCGCCCGCGCCGCCGTCGAGCACCAGCTTGATCACGCCCGCCGGCAGCGTGGTCGCGGTGATGCCGTCATCGCCGCCCAGGGCATTGATGACCAGCGTATCGTTCGCGCCTTCGGAGCCGGTGATGTTGATGAGCGCCGCCAACCCGACCACCGCCGCCGAAGTGCCGCTGCCGAAGACATCGATGATGTCGTTGCCGTTGGTGCCGTTGCTGATCACCGTGTCGGCCGCGGCGTCGCCCGCCGTGCCGCCCAGCGTCCCGGCGAGGTTGACGTTCACCTCCACCACGTCGGTGCCCGACAGGTCGTTGACGAGGACCGTGTCGGTGTTGCCCAGCGCGTTGATGTCGAGCTGCTCGACATCGTTGAGATCCATCACGATGTTGCCGAGGTTGCGCGTGAAGCGCGCCCGCGCGCCGTTCGCCGAGAGCTCCATGATCTCGGAAGCGCCGCTGCCGTTGAACAGCAGCGTGTCGCTGCCGGCCTGGCCCTCCACGGTGTCGCTGCCGTCGCCCGGATCCCACTGGAACACGTCATCGCCGGCGCCCAGGAACGCCACGTCGTTGCCCTGCTGGCCGTCGATGAAGTCGTTGCCATCGCCGCCCAGGAGAAGATCGATGCCGTTGCTGCCCAGGATGGTGTCGTTGCCCGCGCCGCCGTCCACCGTGATCTTGATGAGCGCCGCCAGGTTGCCGGTGGCCGAGAAGCTGTCATCGCCGCCGTTCATGTTCACCACCAGGTTCTCGGTGGTGCCGATGTCCAGCGAGAAGGGCGCCGGATCGAGTCGGTCGAAGCGCACCCGGGTGCCGTTGGCGGTCACCGTGAACTGCTCGGCGCCGTTGCCCGCGTTCACCTCGGCCGTGTCGATGCCCTCGCCGCCTTCCATCAGGTCGGAGTCGTCGCCCGGGTTCCACACCATCCGGTCGTTGCCCGACTCCCCGAACATCTGGTCGTCGCCGTCACCCCCGACGAGAACGTCGTTCTCGCTGCCGCCGAACAGCAAATCGACGCCGCCCTTGCCCAGCAGCGTGTCGTTGCCGCTCTGGCCAAAAAGCATGTCCGCGCCTGAGCCGCCGATCAGCGTGTCGTTGCCCGCGCCGCCGAAGAGGTTCGCCCGCGGTAGCGCGCCCCTCGATTCATCGAGCACGATGGTGTCATTGCCACCCTGGCCGAAGACCTGGATGAGCGCCGTATTGGCGACCGTCGGGTTGCCGCCGCGGACCGCGACCGCGCCATCGTTGACGAGCAGCTTGCCGGCTGCGTCGCGGCTCACTTCGATGGTGTTGTTGGCGGCATCGCCGAACACGGTCAGTACGCCGGCGTTCGGGGTGAAAATGGCGGTGACTGCCTGAATGAAGAAGTCGCCGCCGCTGATCTCCTCGCCGGCGGCGAGGCGCTTGAGGAATTCATCCCAGGTCTTGATCATTTGCTGCTCCCTGTGCAGGTCTATGGTTGATGTTCAAGGGTAAAGCGCCACGCGCGCTTGCGTGTCCCCACGCCGTGGGGACGAACTTCACGGCTCACGCATCGCGCGGCTCGCGAAGACGTTCAAAGGCTGAGCGAGGTATTCGACAAGCGTGCGCGCCCGCGTCGTCACGTAGAGCTCCGCCGGCATGCCGGCCTGCAGCCGCAGCCCGGCATGGCGGGCGATCCCGGCGGCATCGAGCTCCGCGGTGGCGACGAACCACGACTCGGCGCTGTCGGCCGCCTTCACGCGGTCGGCAGAGACGAACACGACCTTGGCCTGGAGCAGCGGCAGGCTGCGCGAATCAAAGGCGTTCACCAGGCGCACCTCTGCATCCGCGTCCTTGCGCACGTGGTCGATGTCCTGCGGACGGATGCGCGCCTCGACCACCAGCTTCTCGTGACCGGGCACCACGTCCAGAATCGGCTCGCGCGGGCCGATGACCGCGCCAATCGTGGACACGCGCATCGCCATGACCTCGCCGTCGACCGGCGAGCGCGCGATCTGGCGCTCCACCTGGTCCTGCGACGGGCGCAGGCGCTCCTCCAGGTCGCGCACCTTGGCGGACGCATCGCGCAGCTCGTCGGCCCCTTGGCTCTGGTAGAGGTTGCGCGCCTGCGCGATGCGCGCGCGCAGGTCGGCGGTGCGCTGGCGCGCGGCCGCGAGCTCGCTTCTGTACTCGCCCACCTTCGCGCGGTAGTCCGCCTCGGTGCGCTGCAGGCCGAGGATGCGCGTGCGGTGCACGAACCCCTGGCGCGCGAGCCGGTCGTTCATTTCCAGCTCCTCCGCGGAGAGGCGCGCGGAGGTCTCGGCCGCCTCGATCTGCGCCTGCAGGGCGGCGGCCTGCGATTCGGCCTCGCGAATCTGCGCCTGCAGCGAGCCGACCTGCTCGTCAAGGATGCGCCGGCGCGCGAGAAACAAAGCGCCTTCGCGCGAGTCGGCCGGCGCCGAGAAACGCGGAGCGAGCGCCGCTTCCGCAGCGGCCCGCGCCTCGCGGATGCGCTCCGCTTCAAGCTGGTCCTGCAGGAGCTTCAAGGTTGAATCGCTGCGCACGTCGCCGATGACCACGAGCGGATCGCCCGCGCGCACCTTCTGGCCGTCGCGCACCAGGATCTCGCGCACGATGCCGCCTTCCTGGTGCTGCACCGTCTTGCGATTGAGCTCGACCTTGACCTGCGCCGGCGCGATCACGGCGCCCGAGAGCGGCGCGCTCGTCGACCACGCACCCGCCAAGATGGCCACTACGGCGATCGGGACGAGCGCGCGGCGGGCATGGCGGCGCAGCTCGGCGCGGCCGGCCTCGTCGAGGCCGCCCTGTTGGGTGAGAAGCGACGCGAAGGAAGGGGAAGTCACGGGTTTCATGAAGCGGCCACCTTCTGCATGGGTTGATGCGCAACGGCGCGCAGGCGGGCGAGCACCGCGCTCGCCGGTCCGAAGGCTTCGAGCGCCCCTTCGTTGAGGACGGCGAGCTTGTCGAGCGTCGACATCATCGCGGGGCGATGTCCCACGAGCACCACGGTGGTACCGCGTGTCTTGAGCTCCGCGAGCGCGTCCGCCAAAGCGCGCTCGCCTTCCGCGTCCAGGCTGGCGTTGGGCTCGTCCAGCACCACCAGGCGCGGATCGCCGTAGAGCGCGCGCGCCAGGGCGATGCGCTGGCGCTGCCCGCCGGACAGCACGTTGCCGGCGTCGCCGATCTGTGTCTCGTAGCCCTGCGGCAGCCGCAGGATCATGTCGTGGGCATGCGCGAGCCGGGCCGCGTCCACGACCTTCCGCGAATCCACCGCGCCGAGGCGGGCGATGTTCTCGGCCACCGTGCCGGCGAAAAGCTCTACATCCTGCGGCAGGTAGCCGACGTGGGCGCCGAGCGCGTCGCGGTCCCACTGCGCAATGTCGGCGCCGTCGAGCCGCACGACGCCGCCCTGCGGCTTCCAGATGCCGAGCAGCAGGCGAATCAGCGTAGTTTTGCCGGAAGCGCTCGGTCCGATGATCCCGAGGCTCTCGCCCGCGTCGAGCGCGAAGCGTACCTTCTTGATGAGGGGCGGACGCGCTGCCACCGGGGCGAAAACCAACTGCTCGACTTCGAGGCGGCCGCTCGGCGCCGGCAGTGCCAGGCGCGGTCCCTCGGCTTGGGGAACCGGCTTTCCCGCGAGCCGCTGCCACGCGCTGCGCGCGCCGATCATGGCCTTCCAGCCGGCGATGAGCTGCTCCAGCGGCTGCAGGGCTCGCCCGAAGAGGATCGTTGCGGCCACCATGATGCCCTCCGAGGCATCGAGCCCGATCACCAGCCAGGCGCCGACGCCCAGCATCGCCACCTGCAGGCCCTGGCGCGCGATGCGCGCCAATGCGCCCAGGCCGGCCGTCGTGCCGCCGACGCGCGCCTGCGCCTGCAGCAGCTTCTGTTGTCCCGCCTGCCATGCTGAGACCGCCGCCGCGGTCATGCCCATGCCGACGATGACCTCAGCATTGCGGGCGAGCGCTTCCGCGTGCTGCGTAGCGGCGCGCGAGCGCGCGACCACCTCGCGCACGGCGTGGTGGGTCAGCCTCTCCGTCATGAGCGCGGTCGCGGCGAGCATGCCGGCGCCGATTGCCGCCGTGACACCCAGCAGCGGGTGCATCAGCGCGATGACGGCGACGTAGAGGGGAACCCAGGGCGCGTCGAAAAGCGCGTGGATGCCCTGGCCGCCCAGGAACGAACGTAGCGCGGCGATGTCGCGCAGCACGTCATTGTCGGCGCGGCCTGCGGGGCCGGCGGCTTCGCGCAGCACGTTGCCAAGGGCCGCCGGCGAGAGCTGGCGGTCGAGCGCGCGGCTTGCCCACGCCAGCGCGCCGGCGCGCACTGTGTCCATGAAATACGCGAGCCCGAGCGCGAGCGCGGCGAGCAGGCTCAGCATGACCAGCGTCTCCGTGCTACGGCTCGCGAAGACGCGGTCGAAGACCTGCAGCATGTAGAGCGCCGGCGCGAGCAGCGCCAGGTTCAGCACCAGACTCACCGCGGCGGCAAGCAGCACGAGCGGTCTCAGGGTCGGGGCGAGCAGCCAGTTCATCGGCAGTCCTCAGGCGGCAAGGGGGCGGGAGACGGTGGTGAAGCGGCTGCGCAGCTCGCGCAGGTTCGCGACGCCGAGGCGCGAGTACGCGCGCTCGCAATACGTGACCACGCTGGAGTAGGCGACGCCGAGCGCCGCGGCTGACTCGCGTAGCGTCCTCCCGGCCAGCAGCTGCGCGGCGACGTCTAGCTCGCGCGAGGTCATCGCCGGGCAGGCGGCCGCGAGCCGCGCGCGCCACGCGCCCATGTCCGCGCCGGCATGCAGGAGCAGCTCGATGTGGCGCACGCAGACGGCAACGAGCAGCGGAGCCATGCGCTGCAGCGCCTCGCAGTCGGCGTCGCTGAATGGGCCCGACGCCTGGTGGCGCCGCAGGTCGAGCAACACCCATCCGCCGCGCCCGTCATCCTTCGCGAGCGACACGCGGTCGACTATGCCCGGGTCGTCGAAGCAGGCGCGCCGGTAGTCCGAATGGGCAAGCCCTGCGGCGCGCTCGCGGCGCACGACCACTCCCGGAGCCCTCAGCAGTCGTATCGGGTCGACCCGGTGGTAGCGATCAAGGTAGGCCACGAGCGCGCGCGCATCGCGCACGCCCTGCGGATCAAGGCCGTGCGCCCCGAACGCCTGGACAGCCGGCCCGGCGGTCAGGCGCAGCAGCGCACAGTGATCCGCGCGCAGCCATTCGTTCACCTGCCGCAGAAGCGCCGCGCAGAACTCCCGCGTGGTGAGCGAGTTGATCAGGTCCACGAGGGGACCCATGGAAACCGGCCGCGGTTCCTCGCCCCGCGGCTCGTTGCGCGCCTGCAGCTGCACCCGGCCTCTCCTTTTCTTGATATTGCCGCCGGGAGATTAAGGCGCCGCTGGTGTCCGTACGACTGCGGCCGTGTATCCCGATTGTTACCGGGATGTCAACGCGGAAGCTCCCGGCTTGTCGCTGGCCAAACGCGAGAGCAGCATACCGCGAGCGCGGCGCGCAGCTGCAGGCCGAGCGTCGGCTTGTGGCCCCAGCTGCTGGTGGTGTGCCGCTCTCGCCAGCCGCGCGGGTCGATTTCGCGTCCGCCCGCGCCGATCTCGAAGAACGACACGGTGCCATCGGGATCGGGGTGCTGGCCGAGGCCGAGGCCGAGGCTGAGCGGTACTCCGTGCGTGCGGGCGCGGTCATGCACCCGCAGGACGTCGACCACGGAGCGCGCCTCGAGCTGAAGTGATGCAGCTTGCGCGTCTCCGGCAGCGCCATGAGCGCGAGCGTGTGGTGGCGGCGGTTGCAGTGGAGGAAGCTGCCGCGCACGTCGTGCGGCCCGACGCGCGCGGCGACGTATCCCTCGCGGTTGCAGGTGATCGACTATCTGAACGCCTACACGGCGCGCTTCGACCTCAAGCCGCGCTTTGGCGTCACGGTGCAGCGCGTCGAGCCGCTGGAAGGGCAGGGCGGTTGGCGCGTGCGCAGCGACAAAGGGAACATCGCGGCGCAGAACGTCGTGCTTGCGACCGGCCGGGCAGCGCTCGCGGCGCTGCGGGGGACAACGGGGACTCGACAGTGCGAGACAGCTCCGCGGCCTCGATCGAGTTCCCGTTCGAGCCTACTTCAGCGCCGCCACTCTCTTGTCCATCTCGGCAACCCTCTCTTCGACGAACTTGCGCTTTCGGTCGCGTCCCTCCTGCCGCGTTTTGGGCGGGTCCGCGGTCCAGCCGTACACGTCGTTCAGCAGCCCCAGGACGTCGGGGATCAGGCGGCCCACCCCGTTGCTCTCGCCCGCGGTGCTCATCTGGAGCCTGCTCCAGGCGTTCCAGACCGGCCCGCGCCGCTTCATGTACTCGGCATCCGAATAATTCGCCTTGGCGTCGGCCAGGATAACGGGCCGGCTCGCCTTCCAGAGCGCCTTCGCGCGCTCAGCCGCGGTTCCGTCTTCCGGCACCTCGATCTTCCCGGCTTCGCCCGCCGCAAACGCGATGTGCGCTTGTCCGGCGGCGATGGCGAGTGCGAACGGGATGCCGACCATGCAGAGAAAGCGCACTGCCGACACGTTCATTGGGGTTGCCACCTTTCCATTTGGCCAAGATTACTCCCATTGAGCCGCGGGACGAGACATGGACGCGAGTTTCATTGTGGCGTTCGTTCGGCACACGGGAAGATGCCGATGTGTTGTCCTTCACGGCCACTGCGAGCGCCTTCACTCGATCTTCACGTTCGCGCTCTTGACTGCGTCGCGCCACTTCGTCATCTCGCTCTGGATGAACGCGCCGAACTCCTTGGCGTTCATCGGGGTGACGATGGTGCCCATCTCGGCAAGGCGGGTGCGTACCGCGGGCTGGGCGACGGTGTCGGCGAGCGCCTTCTCGAGCTTCGCGAGGACTGCCGGCGGAGTGCCGGCCGGGGCCATCAGGCCGAACCAGTAGGCGGCGTCGAACGCATAGCCGCCTTCCGCCATGGTGGGGACGTTGGGAATCGGATCCAGGCGCTGCTTCCACGCCACCGCCAGCGGCGTGAGGCGGCCTGCCTCGATATGGCCCTTGCTGACGACGAGCGAGGTCATCATGACGTTGATGTGCCCGCCGACCAGATCGGTGAGGGCGGGGGCGCCGCCCTTGTAGGGCACGTGGGTCATGCTGATCCCCGCGGCGCGCGCGAAGAGCGCCGTGCTGAGGTGCGGCAGGCTGCCTGGACCGACCGAGCCGTAGGTGAGGGCGCCGTTCTTCGCCTTCGCCATCGCCACCAGGTCCTTGATCGATTTCAGGCCCAGCCCCGGGTAGGCGTTGAACACGAGTGGCGTGCTGCCGACGAAGCCGATCGGCGCGAAGTCCTTGACGCTGTCGTACGGCACCTGCTTGAGGATGTACGGATTCAGCGCATGGTTGTCGTTGATCATCATCAGCGTGTAGCCATCGGGTGCCGCCTTGGCGAGGGCGGTGGTGGCGATCAGGCCGCCGGCGCCGGGACGCGCCTCCACCACGAACGGCTGGCCGAGCAGCGCCGACATCCGCTCGCCGACGATGCGCGATACCGTGTCGAGCAGCCCGCCCGGCGGGAAGCCGATCAGCAGCTTGACCGGCTTGTCCGGGTAGCTGGTGCTCTGCGCGCGGCCGTCACCGGCGACGCTCAGGGCGATCGTGAACGCGGCGCAGGCTGCAACGATCGATCGTGGCATGTCTGTTCTCCTCTGGCTTGTTTATGCGGACGGACAGTGTTGCCGATGGCCCGGATGCGATCAAGCACAAATCCAGAACGTGACCACCGTGAAGCTGCTGCACGCCGCCGCCGAGGTCGTGGGGGGGGGCCGGCGCGGCACGTCGCTCGCTGCCGCAGCTTGTGCAGCCCGGAACGGATGCATGTCTTGACGTGCCCAGGGGCCTCAACGGCGAGCTCTGGATAGGCGACCGGAAGCTCTATCCCGGCGAGTACAACCGGGCGGAAGCCGGCACCGGCGACAAGCGCGTGTGGTTGTTAGCTGATCCCGGGTGCCTCTGCCGGCCGCGCCGCGGGCCGCCGGGCGCTGCGCATCGTGGAGAGCCGGTCGATGAACTCGGCGATGGCTTCGTTCACCGGCGCCGCGGAAACGACCGGCCCCATGTGGCCGAGCGCGGGAAAGCGCCTGGCGTCGGTGCGCGGCATGGTGATGGACAGGAGCCGCGCCGTGTACTGGCCGCAGCGCGGGCCCACGCCGCCGCTCAGAAGCAGCGCCGGCATCTCCAGGCCCGCATACGCGATGAGGGGCGTGCGGTCGGCGAAGACGGCGTCGAAATGCGCCATGATCCTCGGCATCTGCGCCTCGACACGGCTTTGCTGCGGCGCGCTCAGGCGATCCCAGCCGTGCTCGCCATTCCAGTAGTCGACGAAGCCGCGCGCCGCCTCCCGGCAGTTGCCGCTCTCGACCAGGCGCTTCACGCGGCTCCCCACGTCGAGCACTTCGCGCGTGGCGCTGTCCGCGAGGCCGCTCGCGGCGAGGTGCCATACCGCCGGCTCGTACAGCACCAGGCTGAGCACGCGCTCCGGCCGCCGCGTGGCGTAGCGCAGGGCGAGCGCGCCGCCGTAGGAATGGCCGACCACGTGGGCGGGCGCGTCGCCCGCGATCGCCTCGACCAGGCGCATGTCCTCCTCGAGCGCATTGCCGCCGCCGCCCGGCCAGGTGTTCCTGCCGTGCGCGTGCAGGTCCGGCGCGATCACCCGGTAGCCGGCGCTGAGCCGATCCATCAGCGGTACCCACTGCGCCGACGAGCCGGCGCTCGAATGCAGGCAAAGGACCGCCGGTCCTTCGCCCGACTGCCGCACGAACGGTGCTGCCTGATGCATGGCCGTCTCCAGTTGGGAGCTGCGATGCTGACCGGGCCATGTATCCGCCGTATTTCCCGTTTGACTCTCCTTTGTAGTCTCAGGTGCCGATGGCCGCGGTCTTCCTTGTGCTCAACACCGGATCGGGCCGGCGCGACCGGGCGAAGGCGCTGCAGGAGATCGAGGGCGCGCTGCAGGCGGCCGGGCGGCGGTATGAAGTGTTCAAGGTCGCGCGCGGGCGCGACGTTGCGGCGGTCGCGGCGCGGGCGGCAGGGTTGGCGGCCGGCTGCGGCGGAATCCTGGCGGCCGCGGGCGGCGACGGCACGCTGAACAGCGTGGCGCACGCGGCGCTCGACGCGGATGTGCCCTTCGGCGTGGTGCCGCTCGGCACGTTCAACTATTTCGCCCGCGAGAACGGCATCCCGCTCGAGACGGCCGCGGCCGCCGCGGCGCTGAGCGAAGGTACGGAGCACCCGGTGCAGGTGGGTCTCGTCAACGGGCACGTTTTCCTGGTGAACGCGAGCCTCGGCTTCTATCCGCGGCTGCTGGAAGACCGCGAGGCGTTCAAGCAGCAGTACGGGCGTACGCGCTGGGTAGCGCTGCTGGCCGCGCTCTGGACGCTGCTCGTGCGCGCGCATCCGAAGCTCGTGGTGCGCCTCACCGCGCGCGGCGAGATGCAGGTGCAGCGCATTTCGACGCTGTTCGTCGGCAACAATCCGTTGCAGCTTGCGCGCCTGGGCATCCGGGAAGCGCAGGCCGTCGAAGCCGGTCAGCTCGCCGCCATTCGCGTGCGCCCGACCGGCGCGTGGGGGTTGCTGGACATCCTCCTGTACGGCGCGGTCGGACGGCTGGGCCAGGCCGCCGGGGTGGAGGCTTTCGCCTTCCACGAGATGGAGGTGGCGCCGCTGCGCCCGCGCCGCCGTGCGTTGTTCGTGAAGGTGGCGATTGACGGCGAGAGCCTTCGACTGAAGCTGCCGCTGCTGTTTCGCGTGGCGCCCAGGCGGCTGCGGCTGCTGCGCCCCGGCGGCACCGCATGAGCCTGCTGCTGCAGGTTTCGGACACGCACTTCGGCACCGAGCGCGCGCCGGTCGTGCAGGCGCTGCTCGATCTGGCCGCCGCGCAGCGTCCCGACCTCGTGGTGCTCTCCGGCGATATCACCCAGCGTGCGCGGCGCGCCGAGTTTGCCGCCGCGCGCCGGCTTGTGGAGCGCATGGCGGCGCCCGCCACGCTCGCCATACCGGGCAACCATGACGTGCCGCTTTTCAATATCGCGGCGCGGCTGCTCGATCCTTACGGGGCTTACGCCCGGGCGTTCGGCGGCGACCTCGAGCCCTCGTACGAGGCGCACGACCTGCTCGTCCTCTGCGTCAATACCACGCGCGCGCGCCGGCACAAGCACGGCGAAGTGTCCGGGCGCCAGATCGAGCGCGTCGCGCAGCGCCTGCGCGCCTGCCCGCCGCAGAAGCTGCGCATCGTCGTGACGCATCACCCGATGCATGTTCCCGCCGGCAGCGACGAAGGCAATCTGCTGCGCGGTCACGCCGCGGCGGCGCGGGCCTGGGCGGCCGCGGGCGCGGACCTGGTGATGGGCGGCCACATCCACCTGCCGTTCTTCCGCCCGATGAGCGAGCGGCTGCCCGGCCTCGCGCGCCCGCTGTGGGTGGTGCAGGCGGGGACGGCGCTCTCGCACCGCGTGCGCCCCGGGGCAGAGGCGAACTCGGTGAACGTGGTGCGCACCGGGCAAGGCGCGTGCACGGTGGAGCGCTGGGACCACGAGGCGGCGGGCAACCGCTTCTGTCTCGGCGAGCGTGTGCGCATCGCGCTTTCCAGGTGACGCGTGCGCCGTTCAGCACATGGCGCCCGGTGCCGGCGCCGGCCTAAAGTGGCCGGATGATGAGAGCGTGCGCCTGCATGGCCGCGGCGCTGATGCTCGCGGCCTGCGACGGTGACAAGGCGCCGCCGGCGCAGCAGGCGTCCAAGTCGCTCGAGGCGGCGCGCGAGGACATCGAGAAGGCGCGCGCCTCGATCCAGGCCACGGAGGGGCAAAGCAAGGCCCTGCAGGAGAAGATCCAGGCGCAGCGCGCCGAGCTGAAGGACCTGGTCGAGCGGCGCCTTGCGCTCCTGCGCCAGCAGCTCGCGGAGGACGAGGCGCGCATCCGCACCCTGCCCGCGCCCCGCGAGACCGAGCTGCGGCCGCGCTTCGGCGAGCTGCAAAAGCAGCTGGAGGACGTGGCGGCGAAGCTGAACGCGTACCGCGATGCGCCGCCCGGGAAGGCCGGCGAAGCGCTCGCGGCGCTGGAGCAGTCGCTCGCCGCCTTCGCCGAGCGGCGGCGCGAGCTCGAAGCGCAGCTCAAGGCCCCGTAGCCATACTGTCAAAAGACATTAAATCAGGCGTTTGCGCCACCGTTGAGCCGCGAAGCATGCGTACGATGATGCGATGGCCGAATCCCGGGTTCGTACCCGTCTCGCCTTCTGCGTGGGCACGCTGCTCGTCATGCCGGTCTTGCTGGGCGCGGTCGCGCTCCTCGGCGGGCGGCCGCTGATCCTCGGCGTGCTGGCGGGCGCCGCCGGCATCAGCGGCGCAGCGGTCTTCTGGCTTGCGCGGGACATCAGGCAGCTCCTCGCCGCCTTCGCGGCGCTGCAGGGATCGCGCGAGCGCCGACACGCGATCGCATCGATCCTCCGCGACGGCGCGCGGGTGGTGAGCGGCGCCTCCGAGGAGATCGCGCGCGGCAACGGCGAGCTCTCGCAGCGCACCGAGCAGCAGGCCTCCTCGATCGAGGAAGTCGCGACGGGCGTCGAGGAGATGACCGGCACCGTGAAGCAGAACGCCGACAACGCGGCCTCGGCGAGCACGCTCGCCTCCAACGCCGCCCAGGCGGCGGAAAACGGCAACCGCATCGTCGAGCGCGTGGTGCAGACGATGGAGGAGATCCGCGCGCAGTCCAAGCGCATGGCGGAGATCGTCGGCGTGATCGACGGCATCGCTTTCCAGACCAACCTGCTGGCGTTGAACGCCGCGGTGGAGGCGGCGCGCGCCGGCGAGCAGGGGCGCGGCTTCGCGGTGGTGGCCTCCGAAGTGCGCGCGCTCGCGCAGCGCTCGGCGACCGCCGCCAGGGAAATCAAGACCATGATCAGCGACGGGGTAGAGAAGGCCGCCGTCGGCGCGAAGCTCGCCTACGAGGCCGGGCTCGCCATCACCGGCATCCTCGCCATGGCCGAGGAGGTGTCCAGCTTCGTCGCCGACATCTCGCGCGCTTCGCAGGAGCAGCACGCGGGCATCGAGCAGATCGGCCATGCGCTCGCCGGCATGGAAGCGGGCACGCAGCGCAACGCCGGGCTGGTCGAGGAAACCAGCGCCGCGACCCGGGCGCTGCTCGAGCAGGCGCGGGAGCTGGTCCGGGTGGTGGAGCGCTTCAAGCTCGACGCGGACGCCGGTACGGCAGGCCGCCACGCAGGTAGTTCGGACGGGCCAGGCGAAGGTCTTAAGCCACCCTTAAGGGCCTTGGTGCATACTTCCGGGCATGGAGCAGTGGTCGGCGCGTGACGACAACCCGTATGTAAGGCGGCCCG
The DNA here is from genome assembly GCA_036374055.1 of Burkholderiales bacterium. Classification (GTDB taxonomy): domain Bacteria; phylum Pseudomonadota; class Gammaproteobacteria; order Burkholderiales; family SG8-39; genus SCGC-AG-212-J23. Next base: position 10,697 of record DASUUN010000442.1, on the reverse strand, counting down.
AGCCGTCGTCCAGCCCGTGGTGGCTGTGGGTATTGATGATCGTGCTGCTCGGCGCGGGCGCCGGCTACTACTTCTGGCAGCAGGACAGGCCGCTCCTGTCGCAGCAGCCCGAGCCCATAGCGGTGCCCGAGCCGCGCGCCGAGGCGCCCAAGGACGAAGAAGAGCCTGTGGTCCGCTACCCGGTCCCCGCCGCGGCGGAGGAAAGTCCCGCCAAGCCGCTGCCGACGCTGGAGAACAGCGACCCGATGATGCGCGAGTCCGCAAGCGCGCTGGTGGGGCGCAAGGCCTTCGAGGCCATGGTGCGGCCGACGCAGCTCATCCGCAACGTCGTGGCCACGGTCGACAACCTGCCGCGCGAAACCGCGCCGACGCGGGTCATGCCGCTCGAGCCGGTGCCCGGCCGCTTTACCCCGGAGGCGAAGAATACGGCCCGCTACGCGCCGTACGTGCGGGTGCTCGAATCGCTCGACACGCGCGCGCTGGTGCAGCGCTACATCGAGGCGTACCCGCTGTTCCAGCAGGCCTACGCCGAGCTCGGCTTCCCGAAGCGCAACTTCAACGACCGCCTGGTGGAAGCCATCGACAACCTGCTCGCCGCGCCGGAGCTTGCCGCGCCGCCGGAACTGGTCCAGCCCAAGGTGCTGTACGAGTTCGCCGACGAGGATCTGCAGAAGCGCTCCTCCGGGCAGAAGATCATGATGCGCATGGGCGCCGACAACGCCCGCCGCGTCAAGGCGAAGCTGCGCGAGATTCGCAGGGAGCTGGTCGCTCAGCGCTGAGCGCTGCGCGACAGGGCGTAGACGTTGTCCTCGGGCCGCGGCGCGTGCCGCGAACTCCCCTGGCTTTCCACCCATTCGGCGATTGGCATGAACTGCTGGCACTCGGCCGCGGCCACCGACGGCGACATCTCGAAGATGCCGAAGCCGGCTTCCACGGCCTTCAGGTAGACGTCCGAATCGATCAGGCGCGCGGTCAGCGTGAGCTCGAGCGACTCGAGGAACCAGTCGAGCGGCTGGTAGCGCGGCATCGAGCGGCGCACCTTGTTCGCGACGATGGCCACGGGCAGGTTGCGCGCCTGCATCCTCGCGCTCTGCAGCACCTCCCGGATGAAGTTCGCCGTCGCGTGCAGGTCGATCGCCGAGGGCGGCACCGGCACGATCGCACAATGCGCCCGGTCGAGCATTTCCTGGAGCAGGGTGCCGGAGGCGCCGGCGGGCGCGTCGATGATGAGCTGCTGCGTCTCCGGCGGCACGTACATCGCCATGCTGCGCAGCTTGGTGCCCTTCTGGCGGGCGGCATTGGCGCCGTGGATCCGGTTCGCGTGCGGCGGGCGCAGCCGCAGCCAGTTGAGGCTCGACCCCTGCGGGTCGAAGTCCATCACCGTGGTCGGAACGTTGAGGGAAGCGAAATAGCTCGCCAGATTGAGCGTGATGGTCGTCTTGCCCGACCCGCCCTTGGGATTCAGCACCAGCGTTGTGTTCATTCTTTTCAGAGGGTACCGATCCCTTCTTCTTAGTTTCGAGCATCATGCTATCGGCCCGACGGAAATGCAAGCGGCGCGTGCAAGACTTCCGTCTCCCTTTGCCTCGGAGCATCCATGGCCTGGCTCATAGCGAAGTACGCCGCGACCGCGGCGATCGTCGTCCTGGTCTCGGAAGCGGCCAAGCGCAGCGACCGGCTGGGCGGGTTCATCGCGGCGCTGCCGCTGGTCACCGTGCTCGCGCTGATCTGGCTGCACCTCGAGCGCCAGCCGCAGGAAAAGCTGGCCAGCCACGCCTGGTACACCTTCTGGTACGTGATTCCCACGCTGCCGATGTTTCTCGCCTTTCCGCCATTGCTGCCGCGGCTGGGGTTCTGGCCGGCGCTGCTCGCCTGCGTGCTGCTTACGGTGGCGTGCTTCGCGCTGTTCGCAGTCCTGCTGCGCCGATTCGGCATTGAGCTCCTTTAGGAATGCCCTGGCCGTCTACCTCCTCTGGGTGGCGGCCACGTGGCTGCTCGAGGGCTTGCCGCGCACGCTGCTGCGCCCCGAGGCCACGGGTTTGCGGCTCGCGTACGCGTCGATCGCGAACTTCGGCATCGGTATGCTTTTATCCTTCTGGCTGATCCGCAGGCACCTGCGCGCCGGGTGGGGCACGCCAGGCGACTACGGGCTCAGCCCGCCGCGCCGGTGGACCGGCCTCGCCGCGGGCGCGCTGATCGGCTACGGCCTGTTTCGCCTGGGCCATCCGCAGCCGGTCGCGCCGATCGTGCTGCTCAACGCCTTCGCCCAGGTCTGGGTGGTCACGGCAGCCGAGATCGTGGTCTGCTGGGCGCTCGTCGGCGGGACGCTGCGGCTTTCCCTCAAGGGAAGGAATGCAATCTTCGCTTCGGGAGCGGCCGCGGCTGTGCTTTTCGGGCTGTATCACTTCGCCCACAGTCCGCCGTTCAACGAAGTGCGGATGGTGGCTTTCCTCAGCGCAATCGGGCTCGCCACCAGCGCTTTCTGGCTGGTCAGCCGGGATCTCCTCGGCACCGCCGTATTCCACAATTTTCTCGGCGTCACGGGCGTGCTGAGCGCGCTCGAAGCGCAAGGCAAGGCGGCTCCGTCCGCGCCCGATATTTCGCTCATCATGGCGGCAGCCGTCGTGACGCTCGGCCTGCTCTGGCCGGCTTTCCGATGGCGAAAGGGGGAGGAGCATGCGTGAGCTCGTGGTCCAGGCGGAGCGCGTCGCGGCGGTGCTGCTCGCGCGAAAGGAAACGGTGGCAGTCGCCGAGTCCTCGGCGGGCGGGCTGATCACCGCCGCGCTGCTCGCGGTGCCGGGGGCCTCGGCATGGTGCCTGGGCGGCACCGTCATCTATACGAAGCAGGGCTGGCACGCGCTGCGCGGCTTCGACGAGAAGCTGCTCGGCGGGTTTCGCTCGGCCACGGAGGGAAACGCGCTGGTGCGCGCGCGCTTCATCCGCGAGCGCATGGCGGCGAGCTGGGGCATCGGCGAAACCGGCGCCGCCGGTCCGGGCGGCAACCGGTACGGCGACCCGGCCGGCCACGCCTGCCTCGCGGTCTCGGGCGCGGGCGAGCGCGCCCTGACCCTGCGTACCGGCAGCAGCGACCGGCTGGCCAACATGCACCGCTTCGCCGGCGCGGCCTTGCAGCTATTTCTGGATACGTTAGGCTAACAGCCCATGCCCATCTGGCTCGAAGGTGGCTTGGTCGGCCTCGGTCTCGGCGTGCTCCTGGTGGCGGCCGAGTACCTGCTGATCAAGAAGGCGGCGCGCGATCGCGCGGCGCGCCTTCACCGCAAGGTGGCGGTCGACCCCGGCGAGCAGAACCGCATGCGCGCGATCGGCACGTTCGCGCTCGGGCTGCCTTTCGCCTTCGCCGCCGCGTGGTGGATCCTGTGGGGCTGAGCCCCCGCAATCTGCTATCGTCACGCCTTTTTCCGGAGCCAGCATGAAACGCAAATACGGGGCGGCGCTCGCCCGCGAGACGGAGGCCGAGAAGGGCCAGCGCCTGCGCGCGAAGGAGATGGCCGACAACAGCAACAACTACGGCTCGGTGTCGCGCAAAGGGGCGGTCTCGCGCGGCAAGAAGCGCGGGCGGGCCTACCGGGCGGGCGGCAAGTAGGCATCCCCGGGCGGCCGTGGACATCCGCGCCTGCCTGTTCGACGTCTTCGGCACGGTGGTCGACTGGCGCACGAGCGTCAGCCGCGATCTCGCCGCGTTTGCCCGGCAGCGAAGCCTGCCGGCCGTCGACTGGGTGGAGTTCGCCGTCGAGTGGCGCAAGCTCTACCAGCCTTCCATGGAGGAAGTACGCGCGGGACGCCGCGCGTGGACCGTCCTCGACGCGCTGCACCGGGAAAGCCTGCTCGCGCTGCTCGAGCGCTATCGCGTCGGTGGGCTGTCCGACGCGGACGTCGATTACATGAACCGCGCGTGGCACCGGCTGGATCCCTGGCCGGATGTGGTCGAAGGCCTGACGCGGCTCAAGCGCAAGCGCATCATCGCTCCCTGCTCAAACGGCAACATCGCGCTGATGGTCAACCTGGCCAGGCGCGCCGGCCTGCCCTGGGACTGCATCCTCGGCGCGGAAACGGCGCGCGCCTACAAGCCGATGCCGGAGGCTTACCTCGCCTCGTGCCGCCAGCTCGACCTGCCGCCCGCCCAAGTGATGATGGTCGCGGCGCACAACGGCGACCTGAAGGCCGCCAAGGCCCAGGGCCTGGCCACCGCCTTCGTGCCGCGGCCCCGGGAGCACGGTCCTGGCCAGACCACGGACCTCGCCGCCGACCCGGCCTGCGTCGATGTCGCCGCGCAGGATTTCATCGACCTTGCGGCAAAGCTGGATTGATCGCCCTCCGCCGCCATCCGGAAAGCCCGAGCCATGCGGTGCGCCGGATCGAGGTCGACGTGAAGCGCGACGGCGGCAGGGCGCTTTTCCGTTATGTGATCGAAGGCGAGCTCGAAGCGCTGCGCTTGCCGCCGCCGGGTTTGCGTCCCCTCTGGCAGCACACCTGCTGCGAGGCGTTCATCGCCCGCCCCGGCAGCCCGGCGTACCATGAGTTCAATTTCTCCCCGTCGGGCGACTGGGCCGCGTATGCGTTCACCGATTACCGGCAGGGCGGGCCGCTCGATGCACCGGATCCCGCCATCGCCGTGCGCGCCCTTCCCGGAATGCTCGAGCTGAACGCTGCGCTCGATTTGCCGGGAGAAAATCTCTTGCTAGGCCTGGCAGCGGTGATCGAAGAGCGCGACGGGACGATGTCGTACTGGGCGCTGCGCCATGCGTCCGGCAAGCCGGATTTCCACCATCGCGACGCGTTCATGCTGGAGCTTGCGTGAAGTTCGGCATCGACCGCCTGCTCGAGGACGCGGGGCTGCAGCAGCGGCTGAAGGGGCGCCGCGTCGCGCTGCTCGCGCATCCGGCCTCGGTGACGCGCGAGCTCGCGCACTCGCTTGACGCGCTCGCCGCGCTCGACGGCGTGCGCCTCACGGCGGCCTTCGGCCCCCAGCATGGCCTGCGCGGCGACAAGCAGGACAACATGGTGGAGTCGGCGGATTTCGTCGACCCGGCGCATCGCATTCCGGTGTTCAGCCTGTACGGCGAGGTGCGGCGGCCGACCGCGGCGATGATGCAAGCCTTCGATGTGCTGCTGGTGGACCTGCAGGACCTCGGCTGCCGCGTCTACACCTTCATCACCACCTTGCGGTACGTGCTCGAGGCCGCCGCCGCGCACGGCAAGGAAGTCTGGGTGCTCGACCGCCCGAATCCCGCCGGGCGGCCGGTCGAAGGGCTGACGCTGCGCCCCGGCTGGGAGAGCTTCGTCGGCGCGGGGCCCCTGCCGATGCGGCATGGCCTGACGATGGGTGAGCTCGCGCGCTGGTTTGTTTCCAAGTTGAATCTCGACTTGAAATGCGATGTGGTCCCCATGCAAGGCTGGATGCCGGACGCCGCGCCGGGCTTCGGCTGGCCGCTCGGCGAGCGCGCCTGGGTGAATCCGAGCCCGAACGCGGCGAACCTGTGGATGGCGCGCTGCTACGCGGGCACCGTGATGCTGGAAGGCACGACCCTTTCGGAAGGCCGCGGCACGACCCGGCCGCTGGAGCTGTTCGGCGCGCCGGACCTGGAGCCGGGGCGGCTGCTCGGCGAAATGCAGGCCTTCGCCCCGGAATGGATGCAGGGCTGCCGGCTGCGCGCATGCTGGTTCGAGCCGACTTTCCACAAGCATGCCGGCAAGCTGTGCGCCGGCGTGCAGATCCACGTCGACGAGCCGGGCTACCGCCACGCCGCCTTCCGCCCCTGGCGGCTCATGGCGCTCGCGTTCAAGGCGCTGCGCCGGCTGCGGCCGGACTACGAGCTGTGGCGCGACTTCCCCTATGAGTACGACCGGCGCCTGCCGGTCGACGTCATCAATGGCGGCAGCCTGCTGCGCGAGTGGGTGGAGGACCCGGCCGCGGCTGCGGGCGACCTGGAGGCGCTCGCCGGCCGGGATGAAGCCGCCTGGCGGACGGAAAGAGAACCGGCGCTGCTTTACCGGTAAGCAAAATCCGGCGTAGGTTTATGCCATGGAACCGAGGCCTCGCGTCCTCATCGCCGGGACCCGGCAGGGGATCGCCGCGGTGCGCGAGGTGCTCGGCGAGCAGGCCGAGCTGGTCGCTGCGCAGTCGGTGGGTGAAGCGCTCGCCGAAGTGGAGCGCGGCGTAAAGCTGATTATCTGCAACGTGCGCTTCGACGACTCGCGCATGTTCGACTTCCTGGGCGCGCTCGCGGGGCGCCCGGCGGCGCGCGGCGTGCCGGTGGTGTGCTGCCGGGTCCTGCACCGGCCGCTGTCCGCGGGCTCGCGCCGCGCCATTGCGCTTGCGCTCGAGGCCCTGGGGGTGGCGGAGTTCGTGGACATGCAGGCGATCGAGGAGGAGCAGGGCTGGGAAGCGGCCCGCGAGGCGCTGCGCCGGGCCGCGCTGTCGCGGCTGGCGGGCGGCGGCTAGCTCACCAGAACTGAGCGTTTCATGTCGTCGCCGGCACTACCGGCCCCAGTCATCGTCGTCGTCCGGCAACGGCTTGACCCCCGGCGGGGGCGGATCCTTGCGCCGCAGCCAGCCGAACAGGAACAGGCCCGCGAGCCCGGCGACGAAGGCGAGCACGAAGACGACCAGCCAGCCGGCGTCCATCAGACGGTGCGCAGCTTCGGCAGCATGCGGTCAGCGGGGCGCGGGCCGGAACGCGGGCAGGCGCCGGCGCAGCGGTGCCTCCAGGAACTTGCGCCAGAACATGTGCAGCGTAGGCAGCGGGTCGCGCCAGTCGAAGGTCAGGTGGTCGCTGACGAGCGAGCGGCGCGCCATGTCGGCGAGCCATGCGGCGGCCCTGCCGATGCCGATCCTGCCGCCGCGCAGCTCGCCCAGGCAGGTCTTGAGATCGCCGTACAGCCAGTGGTAGGCGCGCCCCTCGGGATAGCCGGGCGCCGCCGGCGGCGGCAGCAGGCGCCGCGCGTCGTTGCGGCCGATCGAGCGCGCCTTGCGGTAGGCGGCGAGCTGCATTGCGAGAAGAGGGTAGTCCAGCCCCATGCGGTAGGGCAGCGCCGCGGCGCTGTCCATGCGCGCGTTGAACTCCAGGAACGCCGCGTTTCCGGAGCGCTCCTCCACCAGGAACTGGATGCAGCCGATGCCGGTGTAGCGCAGCGCGTCGGTCATGGCCTCGCAATGCCTGCGCAGCACGGCCGAGGGCGCCACCGAAACGCCGGCCACCCCGATGCCCGTGTCGTCGGGCTCGTCGGTGCGCAGCACCTTCTGCTGGAAGTACGCGACCAGCCTCCCGTCGGCGGCCGCGACATGGCAGTTATGGCGCACGCCCGCGGCGTACCTCTGGAGCAGCAGCGAGCCGCGGTCGGGGTCCCGCGGCAGCTCGGCGAGGAACGCCTCGAAGCGCGCGGCGCTGCGGAAGATGAGGGCTTTGCGCTCGAGCACCTGCCCCGCCGAGTCCTTGCGCTTCACCACCACGGGGTAGCCCATCGCGTCGGCGCGCCTGCGCCAGTCCTCGGCGTTCGTGAAGCGCGCCCACGGCACCATGGGAATGTTCAGCGACGGGGCGAGCTCGTACATGGCGCCGTTGTCGAAGCAGCGCGCCACCGTGGCGAATCCGGGATTTACCCAGGTCGACAGCGGCTCGAGCCGCGGGGCGGCATCGATCAGCCGCCGCAACTGCGATTCGCCGACGGCAAAGACGAAGTCCGGCCGCTCGTTGCGCAGGAAGGACTCGAGGCTGTTGCAGAACCGCTGGGGGGTGGCGTTGTCGTAGACCCAGACGTCGGACACGTAGCGCGACAGGCCGCTCGAGCTGCGCGCATCACCGGTTCCCAGGGTGACCTCGAAGCCCGCCCTGCCGAGCGAGCGCACTACCGTAACGGTCTGGCGGTAGTCGCCCAGGACCAGCACGCGCCCGTACCCGACCTGCGGTCCCAGCCTCATAGCCGCTTATCGTGCGGGGCGGTTGTTGCGGTGTCTTTCGGGGCCCTGGCGCCGTTAGGACTATCTGGGTTCAGGTGGCCCCTATGTCAGCGCCTTCGAGCCAGGCACGCCCCTGGGCATAGAGGCGCTCGACTTCCGGCCCGCGCAGCTGCGGCATGTCCGGCTTCACCTGGAATCCCAGCCGCGTCTGCAGGTAGGCGAGGTGCCGGTAGCCCTCGGGAAAGCGCGCGAGCAGCGCGCCATCGAGCTGCAGGCGGGCGGCGGGATCCAGCGGGTCCAGGCGGTCCTTTTCGTAGATCGGCTGGCGCCGCACGATCGCCCAGCGCCCGGCTCTTTTCTCGAAGAAATCGTAGAAGCGCCCGGTGCACACGACGTCGACGGCGACGCCGTCCAGGCTGCCGCGCTGGCTGATGGTCATCTTGGTCTGCGCGATGGCGCGCGCGCCGGCGAGCTCGATGCTCCAGCCGCCCAGGAAGTGCAGGATGCTCACGCCCTTTTCGAAGCCGGCGCGGCTCACCTCGATGAACTGCGACGCCGGCCCCTGGAACCAGGTCGCCGACATCCAGCCGTCGTCGTGCCAGACGGTGCGAAAGCGCTCCCAGTCGCCGGCGTCGCGCCAGATCGCCCAGTCGTGGACGACCTGCGCGATCGCGAGGCGGTCTTCGCTCAACGATCCGCCCGCGCCCCGGACGCCTTGACCGCCTTCGCCCACTTCACGATTTCCTCGCGCAGGAACTTGTCGAACTGCTCGATCGACATGCCCATGGGGAAGGCGCCCTGCTTGGCCCAGGCTTGCTTGACGTCGGGCGCGTTGATGATCCTGTTCACTTCGCCGTTGAGCCGGTCGAGAACCGCGCGCGGCGTGCCCGCCGGCGCCATCAACCCGAGCCAGATGCCCGACTCGTAGCCCGGGACGCCGGCTTCGGCCACGGTCGGCACGTCGGGCGTCACCGGCGAGCGCTTGGCTCCGGAGGTGGCCAGCGCTTTCACCTTCCCGGCGCGGGCGTTGGCCGCCATCGTCGGCACCGCGTCGAACATCATCTGCACCTGGCCGCCGAGAATGCTGTTGCGCGCGCCGTCGCTGCCCTTGTGCGGGATGTGCACGATGTCGACGCCGGCCATGGCCTTGAACAGCTCGCCCGCCATGTGGTAGGGCGTGCCGTTGCCCGAGGAGGCATAGTTCAGCGCCCCGGGCTTGGACTTGGCCAGCGCGATGAACTCCTTCACGCTGCTCGCCGGCACCGAAGGGTGGATCACCATGATGAGGTCCGAATAGTTGACTCCGGTGATCGGCGCGAAGTCGCGCATCAGCTCGAAGGGCTTCTTCGGGATGAGCGTCTCATTGACCGTGTGGGTATTCGACATCATGAGCAGGGTGTAGCCGTCGGCCGCCGACTTGGCGACATAGTCGGTGCCGACGATGGAGCCGGCGCCCGGCCGGTCTTCCACCACGACCGGCTGCCCGAGGCTGTCCTGCATGCGCGCGGCGATGAAGCGCGCGTAAATGTCCGCGGGGCCGCCCACGCCGTACGGCACGACGATCTTCACCGGCCGCGACGGGTAGCTCTGCGACCAGGCCGAAACCCCGAAAGACAGCAAAACCAGTGCTGCGAGAGCGCGAATCATGTCCTCCTCCTCATTAGAATTCCGGCGGTGAGCATACTCGTCACCGGCGCGGCCGGCTACATCGGTTCTGCATTGGTCCGCGCCCTGGGATCCGAAGACGTCATCTCGACGGACCAGGCCGCCCCGGCCGCGGTGATCGGCAACCTGGCCTACCCGAAGTTCGCCCGCTCGCTCATCACACCCGAGGTCGGCGTCGTATTCCACCTGGCTTCGCTCGTTTCGGGCGGCGCTGAGCAGAACTTCGAGCTCGGCACCAAGGTGAACCTCGACGCCACGCGCGACCTGCTCGAAGCCTGCCGGCTCGCCGGCCACTGCCCGAAGTTCGTGTTCGCCTCCTCGATCGCCGTGTACGGCGGCGTCGCCGAGATCGACGATGCCACGCCGCCCGCGCCGCGCATCTCCTACGGGGCGCAGAAGCTGGTCTGCGAGATCCTGATCGACGATTACTCGCGGCGCGGATACGTCGACGGGCGCTCGCTGCGCCTGCCCACCGTCATGGTGCGGCCCGGCGGCGCCAATACGGCGGTGTCGGGCTGGGCGAGCGCGATCATTCGCGAGCCGCTCGCCGGCCGCGACTATGTGTGCCCGGTGCGGCCCAACACGACCATGGCCTGCATTTCCCTCAGCAAGGTAGTCCTGTCGCTGCTTCAGGCCTCTCGAATCGAGATGTCTTCAAGGAGCCGAACGGTGCTGCTCACCGGCATTCCGGTCACCGCCGGGGGGATGTGGGATGCTGTAAAGGACCGGGCGCGCGGCAAAGTGAGGTTCGACCCGGACCCGGCGATCCAGGCGATCATGGACGCGGTGCCGAGGGCAACGCGCTCGGCGCGCGCGGCGCAGCTCGGCTTTCCCCACAGCGGGAGCATCCAGGAAATCGTGCGTGAGTACGAAGAAGCTGCCGTCGCGCATCACGGTTGAGGGACTCGACCGGGCCCCGCATCGCGCGTTCCTGCGCGCGCTGGGGCTGACGGACGCCGACCTCGCCAAGCCCTTCGTCGGCGTGGCCTCCACCGACGGGCGCGTGACGCCGTGCAACGCGCTGCTCGGCGAGTTCGCGCGCGAGGCCTGCGCCGCGGTGCGCGAGGCGGGCGGCGTGCCGTTCGACTTCGCCTCGGTCTCGGTGGCCGACTCC
>DASUUN010000441.1:0-4937 GCA_036374055.1 Burkholderiales bacterium | reverse complement strand
TCATCGCCGCGGCGCTTTCGGTGCAGGATCCGCGCGAGCGGCCGCTCGAGCGGGCGGCGGCCGCCGACGAGCGCCATGCGGCGTTCGCCGACGAGCGCTCCGACTTCCTCGCCTTCCTCAAGCTGTGGAAGCTGCAGGACGAGCCCGGCCTGCGCCGCCTGTGCCGCGACAACTTCCTCTCCTACCCGCGCATGCGCGAATGGCGCGACGTGCATGCGCAGCTCGGGGCGGCGCTAAGCGAGCTCAAGTGGCCGCAGTCGTCGATCGATCCGCAGAAGGGATATCGCCAGATCCACCGCGCGCTGCTCGCCGGGCTGCTCGGCAACGTGGGCATGCGCGACGAGCCTGAGGGCAGCTACACCGGCGCGCGAGGCATCAAGGTCTGGGTGCACCCGGGCTCGTGGACGAAGAAGCCGGGCAAGTGGATCGTGGCTGCCGAGCTGGTCGAGACCACGCGCCTTTTCGCGCGCTGCGTGGCGAGCATCGATCCGAAGTGGCTGGAGGACCTGGGCGCGCACCTGCTCAAGCGCGACCGACAGGACCCGCACTGGGAGAAGAGCCGCGCGCAGGTCGTCGCGCTCGAGCGCGGCACGCTCTACGGGCTGCCGGTATACGCGGATCGCCGCGTGCCCTTCGGGCCGCTCGATCCGAAGCTCGCGCGCGACATCTTCATCCAGTCGGCGCTGGTGGAGGGCGACTTCGACACGCGCGCGCCGTTCTTCGCGCACAACCGCCGCCTGGTCTCGGACATCGAGCGCCTCGAGCACAAGTCGCGCCGCCCCGACATCCTGGTGGACGAGGCGCTGATCCACGCTTTCTACGAGGCACGCATTCCGGAAGGCGTGCACGACGGCGCCGGCTTCGAGCGCTGGCGCGTGGACGCCGAGCGCGCGCGTCCGAAGCTGCTTTTCCTGTCGCGCGAGGACCTGATGCGGCACGAGGCAGCCGGCATCACCACCGACAACTTCCCGCCGATCCTGCAGCTCGGGCCGAGCCGCTTTGCGCTGGAATACCATTTCGAGCCCGGCTCGCCGCGCGACGGCGTGACCCTGAGCGTGCCGCTCGCGCTGCTCAACCAGGTGCCCGCGGCGCGCAGCGAGTGGCTGGTGCCCGGGCTGCTCAAGGAGAAAGTGCGCGCGATGGCCAAGTCGCTGCCGCAGCGGCTGAGGCACAAGCTCGGATCGCTGGACGATTTCGCCGAGGATTTCTCGAATCGTGAAAAGCCGGCGGACGTTCCCCTTGCAGCAGCCCTTGCGCGCTTCATCCGCAACGAGCTGCACCTGGAGGTGCCGGTCGACGCCTTCCGCGCCGACTCGGCGCCGCCGCACCTGCACATGAACTTCCGCGTGGTGGACGACCATGGCCGCCAGCTCGGCATGGGCCGCAACCTGGCCGAGCTCAAGCGCGAGTTCTCCTCCGGCACCGAGGCGGTGCTGCAGGAGGGCCTGAGCGGGGAGAAGCATACCGGGTGGACCATGGGCGACCTGGGCGAGTTGATGGAGCTCGAGCGTGCCGGGCGCACCCTGATCGGCTATCCCGCGCTGGTGGACGAAGGCGACGGCGTGACGCTGCAGGTATTCGATTCGCCCGAGAAGGCGCGCGAGCTGCACCGGGCGGGCGTGCGGCGGCTGCTCGCGATCGCGTTTCGCGACCGCATCCGCGACCTGGAAAGAGACCTGGCGAAGGACATGGCGCTGGGGCCGCTGAAGGCGGAGGTGGTCGTCGCGGCGCTCGAGCGCACGTTCCTTGCTGAGTCGCTGCCCATGATGCAGGCGCAATTCGCGCGGCGCGTGGAAGAGGGTCGCAGCCGCTTCAATCTCATCGCGCAGGAGATCGCGCGCGCGGCGCGCGGCATCGTGGCGGAGCAGGCGGCGCTCGCAAAGAAGCTGAGTCTCATGGAAAAGGGCTTCCCCGGCCCGGTGGCCGACATCCGGCAGCAGCTCGCCCGGCTGCTCGCCCCGGGCTGGCTCGCGCGCACGCCGTGGGAGCGCCTTCAGCACCTGCCGCGCTACCTCAAGGCGGCCTCCCTGCGCCTGGAGAAGCTGCGCGCGGATCCGGGCCGTGACGCCCGCCTCGCGGCCGAGGTTGCCGGGCTGGAGCAGCCCTATCGGAGGGAATTGCAGTCGAAGGCCCGAATGGGATCCCACAGCGCGGAGCTCGCCCAGTTCGGCTGGCTGCTGGAGGAGCTGCGCGTGTCGCTGTTCGCGCAGGAGCTGAAGACGCCGGTGCCGGTTTCGCCCAAGCGCCTCGCCAAGTTGTGGGACACTCTGCGCCGATGAGCATCGCCGGCGCGCTTTTCTACGGACTCGCGAACCTGCTGCATCCGCGAATGCTGTGGCTGATGGTATGGCCGATGCTCGTCTCGCTGACCCTGTGGGGCATCGCGGCGCTGGTGCTCTGGACGCGCCTCGCGGTATGGCTGGCGCAGCGGCTGCAGCAATGGCTGGAGCCTGCTGCCGCGTTCATCCGCTTCGACCTGGGCGACGCCGCCCTCATCGCGGCGCACGTGCTGCTTTTCCTGCTTTTCGTGCCGCTGGTGTACGTCACCGCGCTTTTCATCCTGGGGGTGTTCGGCATGCAGAAGATGGTCGACCATGTCGCCGCGCGCTCGTTTCCCGCGCTGGAGCGTCGGCGCGGCGGCGGCACCGCCGGCAGCGTCTGGAACGGCGTCGTCGCCCTGCTCGGCATGGCCGGCATGTTCATCGTCAGCCTGCCGCTGTGGATCCTGCCGCCGCTCTGGCCGCTCATTCCCCTGGTGATCCTCGCCTGGGTGAACCAGCGGCTGCTGCGCTACGACGCGCTCGCGGAGCACGCCGACGCGACGGAAATGGCGCGCATCTTCCGGCAGCGGCGCCACGGCATGTATGCGCTCGGGCTGCTGCTCGCGCTTGCCGCCTACGTGCCGCTGGTCGGCCTGCTCGCGCCGGTGGTGTTCGGGCTGGCGTACATCCGCTACCTTCTCGGCGCTCTGGAGCGAGCGCGGGCTATTGAGGCGCCCTATGAGCGCCATGCCCACAAAGAATTGGCCGGCGGGAACACGGCCCCCTAGACTCGGTCCATTCTCTCTTGGAAGGAGTCGCTGTGTTTCCCAACCGTGAAGGGCAGAAAGTTCCGCAGGCGACGTTTCGCACCCGCACCGAGTCCGGCGAGTGGAAGCCGCTCAGCTCCGACGACATTTTCAAGGGCAAGACCGTGGTGGTGTTCTCGCTCCCGGGCGCGTTCACGCCGACCTGCTCCTCGACCCACGTGCCGCGCTACAACGAGCTGGCGCCCGCCTTCTTCGCCAACGGCGTGGACCGGATCGTGTGCGTCTCGGTCAACGACGCGTTCGTCATGGACGAATGGGGCCGCACTCAGGAATGCGGCAACGTAACCCTGCTGCCGGACGGCAACGGCGAGTTCACAGAGAAGATGGGCATGCTGGTCGACAAGCGCGAGCTGGGTTTCGGCGACCGGTCGTGGCGCTATTCGATGCTGGTCAAGGACGGCGTGATCCAGAAGATGTTCATCGAGCCGGAGAGGCCGGGCGACCCGTTCGAGGTATCGGATGCCGATACCATGCTGAACTACATCAACCCGAAAGCGAAGAAGCCCGACCAGGTGGCGATCCTGACGCGTGAAGGCTGCGGCTATTGCGCCAAGGCGAAGGCGCTGCTGAAGGAGCTCGGCTACGGCTACGCCGAGGTGAAGCTCGACCACAGCGACCGCTCGCGCGTGGTGGGCGCGATCACCGGGCGCGGCACGGTGCCGCAGGTCTTCATCAACGGCCGGCACGTCGGCGGCCTGGAAGACCTGCAGCAGTGGGCGAAAAAGGCGGCGTGATTGTTCGGCGCCTTCGTCATCGGGGACGAGATCCTCGTAGGCAAGCGCCAGGACAAGCATCTTTCCTTCCTCATCGAAGCCCTCGCCAAGCGGGGGCTTCGTCTTTCATGGGCCCACTATCTGGGCGACGAGCCGCCGCGCCTGACGCGGGCGCTGCGGCTCAGTTTCGCCTCGCGCGAAGTCGTGTTCTGCTACGGCGGCATCGGCGCAACGCCCGATGACCACACACGGCAATGCGCCGCGGCCGCCGCCGGCGTCGGCCTGCGCCTCCATCCGCAGGCCGAGGACGAGATCCGCGCGCGCTTCGGCGGCGAAGCGAGCCCTCAGCGGCTCGAGATGGGGGTGTTTCCCGAAGGCGCGGCCATCATCCCCAACCCGGTGAACCGGATCCCCGGCTTCAGCCTGCATGAGCACCATTTCATGCCTGGCTTTCCGCAGATGGCCTGGCCGATGACCGAATGGCTGCTCGACACGCGCTACCGGCACCTCTTCGGGCGCGACCGCTGGAGCGAGGATTCCATCCTGGTGTTCGAGGCGGGCGAGAGCCAGCTGATCGCCGCGATGGAAGCGGTAGGCGCGCGCTACCCCGCGGTGAAGGTGTTCAGCCTGCCTTCCATGGGAAGTGACGGCAGTCGGCGCCACGTCGAGCTGGGCGTTCGCGGCGACCCGGGTCAAGTCACGGCCGCCGCCGCGGCGCTGCGCGAGGCGGTGCGCGTGGCCGGGTTTCCGTTTTCGGATGCGCCAAAAACAAAGCCCGCCTAGCGGCGGGCTTTGGAATCGCGTCGGCCGGGTTTGCGGCTTACGCGGCTTTTTTTGGCTTGCTCAGGCCCCTTGCCGTCTCCGTCGCCGCAGCGACATTGGCTTCGGCGATCTCGGTCGCCTGCTTGGCGACCTTGTTCAGGTTGTCGTACGCCGAGTTGGCGGCGGCGAGCATCGACTTCACCGCGGCGACCGCCACGTCCGAGCCGGCAGGCGCGTTCTTCGACACCTTGTCGAGCAGGGTGACGAAGTTTTCGTTCCATTCGGCTACCCGGCGCTCGGCCACCTTGGAGAGCTCGGCGTTGGCGCCGGTGGCCACTTCGTACACGCTCTTCGAGTAGGCGATCGCCTTCTCC
>DASUUN010000440.1:0-20551 GCA_036374055.1 Burkholderiales bacterium | reverse complement strand
TGCATCGCCACCACCACCTGGATCGACATGGGCATGTAGATCAGCACCCGGTCGCCGGTCTTGACGCCGTGCGCCTTGAGCGCGTTCGCCATCCGGCACACTTCCCGGTACAGCTCCCGGTAGGTGATCTTGGTGACCTTGCCGTCATCCGCCTCGAAGATGATCGCCACCTTGTCGGGCTGGGTCTTGAGGTGCCGGTCGAGGCAGTTGTAGGAGGCATTCAGCTCGCCGTCGTAGAACCAGCGGAAGAACGGCGCCCTGGATTCGTCCAGCACCTTGGAGAAGGGCTTGGACCAGAGCAGCGTCTCGCGCGCGAGGCGCCCCCAGAAGCCCTCGAAATCCTGCTCCGCCTCGGCGCACAGCTTGCGGTACGCCTCCATGCCGGGGACGTTCGCCTGCCGGACCATCTCGGGCGACGGCGGGAAGACCCGCGTCTCCTGGAGCACCGTTTCGATGTTGGATGCCATGCCGCCTCCTTTAGAACCCGTATGCTAGAGTCTGCTCCCGGTTTTTTGAAGACCCGCCAGATGAAAAACCCCAGCGAAGCCCGCGCGCTGCGGCCGCTCCCCAATCTGATCTTCGCCAGTCGCTGGCTGCAGCTGCCGCTGTACCTGGGGCTGATCCTCGCGCAGGCGGTCTACGTCTGGCTGTTCTGGCAGGAGCTCTACTACCTGCTGCTTGCGGCCTTCGGCAACGGCAACGCGCTCGAGCACGTGATCGACGCGGTCACCGTCGAAGGCGTCGAGCGCCCGAGCAAGCTCACCGAGACGGTCATCATGCTGGTGGTGCTCGGGCTGATCGACGTGGTGATGATCTCCAACCTGCTCATCATGGTGATCGTCGGCGGCTACGAGACCTTCGTCTCGCGCCTGGGCCTGGAGAGCCACCCCGACCAGCCCGAATGGCTGTCGCACGTCAACGCCTCGGTGCTCAAGGTGAAGCTTGCCACGGCGATCATCGGCATCTCGTCGATCCACCTGCTGAAGACCTTCATCAACGCCGCGGCCTACGACGAGAAGACCATCATCGCGCAGACCGGCATCCATATCACCTTCCTGCTCTCGGCGATGGCCATCGCGGCGAGCGACCGCATCATGCCGACGGCAACCTCGAAGCACGGCGAGCACGTATGAGCACCATCAAGAAATCCGACCTGATCCAGAGCGTCGCCGACGCGCTGCAGTTCATCTCGTACTACCACCCCGCGGACTACATCCGCGCGCTCGCGCGTGCCTACGAGCGCGAGGAGTCGGGCGCGGCGAAAGACGCGATCGCCCAGATCCTCACCAACTCGCGCATGTGCGCCGAGGGGCACCGCCCGATCTGCCAGGACACCGGCATCGTCAACGTGTTCGTGAAGCTCGGCATGGAAGTGCGGCTCGATTTTCCGGATTTCGAGGAAGCCATCAACGAGGGCGTGCGCCGCGCCTACAACGACCCGGACAACAAGCTGCGCGCTTCGGTGCTGGCGGGGTTCGACAGGAAGAACACGCGGGACAACACCCCGGCGGTGATCCACGTGCAGATGGTGCCCGGCGACAAGCTCGCGGTCGACGTCGCCGCCAAGGGCGGCGGCTCGGAGGCAAAGTCGAAATTCGCCATGCTCAACCCTTCCGATTCCATCGTCGACTGGGTGCTGAAGACCGTGCCCACCATGGGCGCGGGCTGGTGCCCGCCGGGGATGCTGGGCATCGGCATCGGCGGCACCGCCGAGAAGGCGATGCTGATGGCGAAGGAAGCCCTGATGCAGCCGATCGACATGGCCGAGCTCAAGGCGCGCGGGCCGAAGGACAAGGCCGAGGAGCTGCGCATCGAGCTCTACGACAAGGTCAATGCCCTGGGCATCGGCGCGCAGGGCCTGGGCGGCTTGTCGACCGTGCTCGACGTCAAGATCCTCACCTACCCGACGCACGCCGCCAACCTGCCGGTGGCGATGATCCCGAACTGCGCGGCCACCCGGCACGCGCACTTCGTGCTGGACGGCTCCGGGCCCGCCGAGTTCGTGGCGCCGAAGCTCTCCGACTGGCCCGCGGTCACGTGGACGCCGGATGCTCGATCGAAAAAAATCAATCTCGATCGGTTGACGAGGGAAGAAGTCGTATCGTGGAAGCCGGGCGAACGGCTGCTGCTATCGGGCAAGCTGCTCACCGGACGCGACGCGGCCCACAAGCGCATCCAGGACATGCTGGACAAGGGCGAGAAGCTGCCGGTCGACTTCACCAACCGCGTCATCTACTACGTCGGCCCGGTCGACCCGGTGCGCGACGAAGTGGTGGGCCCCGCGGGTCCCACCACCGCGACGCGCATGGACAAGTTCACCGACACCATGCTCGGCAGGACCGGCCTGCTCGCGATGATCGGCAAGGCCGAGCGCGGGCCGGCGGCGGTCGAGTCCATCCGCAGGCACAGGGCGGCGTACCTCATGGCCGTGGGCGGCGCGGCCTACCTCGTCGCCAAGGCGATCCGCAAGTCGCGCGTGCTCGCCTTCGAGGACCTCGGCATGGAGGCGATCTACGAGTTCGAGGTCGAGGACATGCCGGTCACGGTGGCGGTGGATGCGAGCGGCACCTCGGTGCACAGCACCGGCCCCGCCGAGTGGTCGAAGAAGATCATCGAACTCAAGCTGCCCGTGACCGCCGCGTAGGAAACATGCGGCTGAGGCCGATGCAGCCGGGCGATGTGGACGAAGCCGACCGCCTGATGCGCCTCGCCTTCGGCACCGAGTTCGGCCTGCCCGAGCCCCTGAAGTTCCGCGGCGACGCCGGCATGGTGCGCCACCGTTTCGGGATGTACCCGGACGGCTGCACCGCCGCCGAGGCCGACGGGCGCCTGGTCGCATTCGGCATCGCCAGCCGCTGGGGCTCGCTCGGCGTCGTCGGCCCCATCTGCGTGCTTCCCGATCACTGGAACCGGGGAATCGCCCGGCAGGTGGTGGCGCGCACGGTCGCGCAGATCGACGCCTGGGGCTGCAAAGCCGCGGGGCTGTTCACCAATCCGTCCAGCCCGCGCCATCTGCGGCTCTACCAGGCATTCGGCTTCTGGCCGCGCAGCCTGACGCTCGTCATGGCGCGGGACCCGGGCGGCGCGCCGGCGCCCGACTATGAATCCCTCGCCCGCACCTCCCGTTCGCGCGAGCGCGTCCTGCGGGACGCCGCGGCGCTCTGCGACGGCGCATTCCCGGGCCTGGATCTGGGCAGCGAGATCCAGGCCGTGGTCGACCAGCGCCTGGGGGACACGCTGCTCCTGTATGACGGCGACCGGCTGGAGGCGTTCGCCGTCTGCCACTACGGCGCCCGAAGCGAGGGCGGCTCGGAAGCGCTGTTCGTCAAGTTCGCCCAGGCGTCTTCGGAGGGCTCGCTGGCGAGCTTGCTCGATGCCTGCGCCGACCGCGCGCGGCAGGCGGGCGCCCGGCGCGTGGTTGCCGGCGTGAACACCGCGCGGCACCGCGCCTACCGCCTGCTGCTCGACGCCGGCTTCCGCAGCGAATTCCACGGCGTGCGCATGCACCGCCCGCGGGTCGAGATCTATGACGGCGCTGCCTCGTACGCGCTCGACGATTGGCGTTGACGCTAGAATCCTTCCATGCCTGACGTCCATATCTGCGAAGTCGGCCCGCGCGACGGGCTGCAGAACGCGAAGCACCTCATGCCCACCGAGGCGAAGAAAGCCTGGATCTCCGCCCTGGCGGCCGCGGGCCTGCGCGAGATCGAAGTCGGGTCGTTCGTGCCGCCCAAGCTGATCCCGGCCATGGCCGACACCGCGGAGCTGGTCAGGCATTCGATTTCGATTCCCGGTTTGAAGGTCGTGGCGCTCGCGCCGAACCTGAAGGGCTTCCAGCGCGCGCTCGAGGCCGGCGCGCACAAGGTCACCTTCCCGGTCTCGGCGAGCAGGCTGCACAGCGAGTCGAACGTGCGCATGACGCCCGAGCAGATGGTCGAAGAGGTGCGCAGGTGCGCGCAATACCCGCACCCGGGCGTGGAGATCGAAGGCGCCGTGTCCACCGCGTTCGGCTGCACGATGCAGGGCGTGGTGCAGGAGGACGACGTGGTGCGCATCGCCGCCGCGCTGGCTGAATTCTGCGACTGCGTGGCGCTCGCCGATACCGTGGGCTATGCGAATCCGGCCCAGATCCGCCGCGTCTTCAGGAAAGTTAAGAACGAAATCGGCGAAAAGCTGGAAGCCGCCCACCTGCACAATACGCGCGGGCTGGGCCTCGCCAACGCGCTCGCCGCGTACGAGGAAGGCGTGCGGCATTTCGACAGCTCCATGGGCGGCCTGGGCGGCTGCCCCTTCGCGCCCGGCGCGAGCGGCAACGTGATCACCGAGGACCTGGTGTTCATGTTCGAGAGCATGGGAGTCGCTACGGGCATCGATCTGGAGGCGCTTTTCAAAACGAGAGAGCACCTTGCAAAGGCGATCCCCGAGGAACCGATCTACGGCCATACCCCGCTCGCCGGGCTTCCCAAAGGATTCCGTGCTGCCGCTTGAGGGCGTGCGGGTCGTCGAGTTCGCGCACATGGTCATGGGCCCTTCCTGCGGGCTGGTGCTCGCCGACCTCGGCGCGGAAGTCATTAAGGTCGAGCCGCTGCAAGGCGACAACACGCGTCGCCTGGAAGGCGCGGGCTCGGGGTTCTTCCCGGTGTTCAACCGCAACAAGAAGAGCCTGGCGGTCGACTTGCAGCAGGCCGAAGGGCGCGAGCTCGTGTTGAAGCTCCTCGGGACGGCGGATGTGCTCACGGAGAATTTCCGGCCGGGCGCGCTGGACAAACTGGGGTTCGGGTTTGATGACTTGAATGGCCGCAATCCGCGGCTGATCTACTGCTCGCTCAAGGGCTTCCTCAAAGGCCCCTACGATCACCGCCCGGCGCTCGACGAGGTGACCCAGATGATGGGCGGCCTTGCGTACATGACGGGGCTGCCCGAGCGGCCGCTGCGCGCCGGCGCTTCGGTCGTCGACATCCTCGGCGGCACCTTCGCCGCGGTCGCGATCCTCGCCGCGCTGCGCGAGCGCGAGTCGACCGGGCGCGGCAAGCGCGTCACCAGCGCACTGTTCGAGACCACCGCTTATCTGGTCGCGCAGCACATGGCGCAGTTCGAGCTGACCGGCGAAGCGCCGCCGCCGATGTCGGTGAAGCGCCCGGCCTGGGGCGTGTACGACATATTCGAGACCGCCGGCGGCGGGCGCCTGTTCGTCGGCGTGGTCACGGATACGCAGTGGGTCGCCTTCTGCCGCGCCTTCGGCCTCCACGAGCTGGAAAGCGACGCGAGGCTGAAGAGCAACGGATCGCGGGTAAAGGAGCGGGCCTGGCTGCTGCCGCGGCTTGCCGAAGTCTTCAAGACGGAAACGCAGCAGGGTCTCGCGGCGAAGCTCGAGGCCATCGGCCTGCCTTTCGCGCCGATCGCCAAGCCCTGGGACCTGCTGGACGACCCGCACCTCAAGGCCTCCGGCGGCCTGCTCGAGACCCGGGCCGGCGGCAAGGCCCTGCACGTCCCGGCGCTGCCGGTGGAACTGGACGGCCGGCGGCTCGGCAAGCGTACCGACCCGCCGGAGGTGGGACAGCATGCGCGGGAATTGCTGGCCGGCCTGGGCTGTTCTCCCCAGGATATCCAGGCGCTGGTCGACAAGCGTATCGTCGCCCTGCCCCAGACTTCACCCACCACCCGAGGAGGATGAGATGTCGATTACCAGGATCGCGCTCGGTTTGTCTCTCGCAGCATTCGCCACCGTTGCTGCGGCGCAGGACCGGCGGCCCGGCTACGGCCCGTCGGTCAACCTAGCGACCGCGAAGAAGATCGCGGCCGGCACCATCGCCGAATGCCAGAAGAACGGCTGGAACGTCGCCGTCGCGGTAGTCGATCCGCACGGGTACCTCGTGTACTTCGAGCGCATGGAGGACACGCAGTACGCCAGTAACGACATCGCGATCGGCAAGGCCCGGGCCGCGGCCACCTATCGGCGCCCGACGCGCGTGTTCATGGAAGTGATCAACAAGGCTCCGGCGACGGCCACCCTGCCCGGCGTCTTCGCCTCTCCCGGCGGCGTGTCGATCTTCGTCGGCGGCAAGGTCACCGGCGCGGTCGGGGTGAGCGGCGTCACCGGCGACCAGGACGAGCAGTGCGCCAAGGCCGGGCTGTCCGGCCTGTAGCTCACTTCATCTTGCAGTTCTGTCCATAGGCGTCGGCGCGGTCCTCGAGGACCGTGCCGATCGTCTTGTGGACGATGCGGCCGGAAGCATCCTTGCCGACGAGCTGCAGGTAGTAGTCCTGAATCGGGAAATGGTTGGGTCCGAATCTGAAGGAGCCGCGCACGCTCTGGAACTCGGCCGCCTTGATGGCGGCGCGCAGCGCCTCCTTGTCCTCGACCTTTCCCTTCACCTTGCGCACCGCGGCGTCGATGAGCAGCGCGGTGTCGTAGCCGGTCGACGCATAGCCCGTCGGCAGGCGGTTGTAGGCCTTCTGGAACTCGGCGACGAACTTCTTGTTGGCGGCGTTGGCCATGTCGAGCGACCAGTGGCCGATGCTGAACAGGCCCAGCATCGGGTCGCCCACGGCGCGGATGATGTCCTGGTCCGAGCCCCACAGCGGCACGATGAGCTGCATGTCCTTCGACATCCCGGCGGCGACGAACTGCTTGATGAAGTTGACGCCCATGCCGCCGGGCAGGAACACGTACAGCGCCTCGGGCTTCGCCGCGCGGATCTGCGACAGCTCCGCGGCGTAGTCGAGCTGGCCGAGCTTGGTGTACATCTCCTCCACCAGCTTGCCCTTGTAGTAGCGCTTGAAGCCGTTGGCCGCGTCGTGCCCGCCGACGTAGTTGGGCGCGAGGAACAGCACGTTCTTGATGCCCTTGGAGGTGACGTACTGGCCCGCCGCCTCGCTGTAGGCCTCGCTCGGCCAGGAGGAGACGAAGAAGAACGGGTTGCACTGCGCGCCCGAATACAGCGCCGGGCCGGCGTTCGGCGCGATGAAGAAGGTCTTGGCCGCGAGCACGTCCGGCGCGATCGCCACCACGACGTTGGAGAACACCGGGCCGGTGATGAAGTCGACCTTCTCCAGCCGCAGGTAGCGCTCGGCGATCTGCTTGGCGTTCTCCGGCTTGAGCTGGTCGTCGCTCACCAGCACCTCGGCCGGCAGGCCGCCGAGCCTGCCGCCGTTCAGCTTGATCGCCAGGTTGAACGCGTCGCGGATGTCGATGCCGATGGCCGCATTCGGCCCCGACAGCGTGCTGATGAAGCCGATCTTGATCTTGTCGGCAGCATGCGCCGGCAAGGCCAGCGCCAGCGCGACCAGGAAAAAGATTCCTTTCATAACCCTTGTCTCCTCAGCGTTGTACCCGTTGGACCTTCATCTTCTCGTCGACGACGCGGCCGCCCTGGATCACCACCTTGTCGTCCAGCGCCACCGTGCAGTCGCGCATCGGCACGTCGTAGTGCCCGCGCGTGCTGCGCTTGCCCCCGCCCTGCGTGTTCGGCCCGGTGGAAAAAAGGAAATTGCCCGGAAAGGTGCGCGCCGCGGCGCGGTGGCGCTCGGGCGCGTCGCCGTGCAAGGCGATGCCGTACCACAGCGCCTGCGGGTTCATGCCCCAGCCCAGGTGCGACACCGCGTACGGCTCGCGGTCCGCGGCCGCGCTCTTGCCGTCCTCCAGCCAGTCGCGGATCAGCTTCGCGTCCAGGCCGCCTTCGATGCCCACGATATGGCCTTCGCGGATCTCGAGCTTCACCGGGTCGGCGACGTAGCGGCAGTACGGCAGGATCACGATGTCCCCCGGCTGGAACACCACGGTGCCGTGCGCGCTGCCCTCGTTCGGGAAGGTGTGGATGTGCCCGCCGCCCCAATGGTCGAAGTGCCCGCGCTCGTCGGCATAGCCCCACTGCGTCATCACCGGGTATTCGCCGCAGGTGTAGGTGAGGTCGGTCCCGGCGTCGCTGGTGACCTTCACGACCTTCGTTTTCCTGTAAAGACCTTCCGCGTACTTGCAGGCCTCCTTCAGGCCGGGCGGGGACATGAGCTGCTCGAGCTCGTCGGGCCCATCGATGATCATCAGCACGCGCGTGCCGCCGTCGAGCACCTGCTTCAGCCACTTCGTGAACAGGGGAACGTGGAAGATGACGACCAGGTCCGCGGCGCGCACCGCATCGAGCGTGCCCTTGCACTGGCCGATGGTCGGCACCCCGACCTTGGTCCAGGAAGGCAGCGAGTTTACGCACAGCTCGTAGATGTCCGCGCCGAGCTCGTCGGCGGCGGCAAAGGCCGCCTGGAGGTACTCGCGCCGCGTGGCGAGATCGCTCACCGCGCACAGCGTCTCGCCCTTCTTTACCTGAGACAGCTCGAATTGCCTTCGGTACAGGCTGGCCAGCTTCGCCGGGTTGATCATTTGCGCATTATGGCGCGCCATACGCGGTAGGGCGTAGCCGGCATTTCGAGATCCGTGACGCCGAGGGGCGCGAGCGCATCGAGCAGCGCGCTCACCAGCGCCGCGGGCGCGCCGATCGCCCCCGACTCCCCGCAGCCCTTGGCGCCGAGCGGGTTGTGGGTGCACGGCTGGCTTTCGTCGGTCTGCGAATGGAAGAAGGGCACATCCGAGGCCCGGGGCAAGGCGTAGTCCATGAGCGAAGCCGACAGCAGCTGGCCCTCGTCGTACACGGTGCGCTCGGCGAGCGCCTGCCCGATGCCCTGCGCCAGCGCGCCGTGGATCTGGCCCTCGACGATCATCGGATTGATCACGGTGCCGACGTCGTCCACCGCGACGTAGGCGACGATTTCCGCCGCGCCGGTCTGCGGATCCACTTCCACCTCGCACACGTGCGCGCCGTTGGAGAAGGCGAAGTTGGCCGGGTCGTAGAAGGCGCTTTCGTCCAGGCCGGGCTCGAGGATCTCGAGCGGGTAGCGGTGCGGGGCGTAGGCGGCTGCCGCCACCTCCGCGAAGGAGACCCTTCTGTCCGTGCCCGCGATGCGAAACACGCCCTGGGAAAACTCGACGTCGGCGGCAGCGGCCTCGAGCAGATGGCCCGCGATGCGCTTGCCCTTCTCCACCACCTTGTCGATCGCCTTCGAAAGCGCGGAGCCGCCGACGGCGATGGAGCGGGAGCCGAAGGTGCCGGTGCCGGCGGGCACGGCGGCAGTATCCCCTTCCACGATGCGGATTCTCTCAACCGGTAAACCGATTCTGTGGGAAAGAATCTGCGCGAACGTGGTCTCGTGGCCCTGGCCGTGGTTGTGCGTGCCCAGGTACGCCGTAACGCTGCCATCGGGCGCCACCCGCACCTGCGCCGCTTCGTAGAAGCCGCCCTTGGCGCCGAGCATGCCGGCCAGCCGCGACGGCGCCACGCCCGAGGACTCCACGTAGCAGGCGATGCCGATGCCGCGCAGCTTCTTCGAAGCGCATTTTCTTTTCGGAAACCCCTCGTAGTCCCCAGCCTGCAGGGCGCGCTGGAAGACCCCGGGGAAGTCTCCGCAATCGTAGGTCGGCCCGATGGGCGTCTTGTACGGCATGGCCGAGCTCGGGATGAAATTGCGCCGCCGGATCTCGGCGCGGTCCACCCCGAGCTCGCGCGCCGCCGCGTCGGCAAGCCGCTCGAGCACGTAGCAGGCTTCCGGCCGGCCGGCGCCGCGGTAGGCGTCCGTGGGCAGGGTATTGCTGAACACGCCCGTGACCTCGACGTGCACCGCAGGCGTGCGGTAGACGCCCGCCAGCAGGGCGCTGTAGATCGGACCGGGAATCGCCGCGCCGAAGGTCGAGACGTACGCGCCCAGGTCCGCCCGGGTGCAGACTTTCAGCGCGAGAAAGCGGCCATCGGCATCCAGCGCGAGCTGCGCGCGCGTAACGTGATCGCGGCCCTGCGTATCGGAGACGAACGACTCCCGCCGCCCCGCGATCCATTTCACCGGGCGTCCCAGCCGGCGCGCCGCCCATACCAGCAGCGTTTCCTCCGGGTAGTGCTTGCCCTTGTAGCCGAAGCCCCCGCCCATGTCGGGCGACACCACGCGCAGCGCGTTCTCCGGCAGGCCGAGCTCGGCGCACACGTGGTGACGGATATGGTGCGGTGCCTGCGTGCCGCAATACAGCGTATCGGGCGTCGCCACGATGCCGCGCGGCTCGATGGCCGCGCCGCACAGGCGATTGTTCACCAGATCCACGCTGGCGCGGTGCTTCGCCTTCGAGAATGCAGACGCCACGGCAGCGGCGTCGCCGCGCTCCCAGCGGAAGCAGACCTCGTCGCGAATCGCGGGCAGGGCCTCGTACGCGACCGCGACGCGCTCCGCGGCGTCCTCCGCGAGCTCGCGCGTGGCGGCGAAGACAGCGGCCACGGGCTCGCCGACATGGCGCACGGTGCCGCGCGCGAGCGCGAAGCGCGGGGGCTCGACCATGCCCGGCAGCGCCCAGCCGGCGCGCATCGGGCCCACGCCTTCCAAATCCTTGCCGGTAAAGCCCTGGACACCTTCGGGCAGCTCGATGGACAGGATCCGCGCGTGCGGGTGCGGCGAGCGCACGAAGGCGCAGTGCAGCGCCCCCGGGAAGGGCAGGTCGTCGACGAAGCGCCCCTGGCCGAGGAGAAAACGCCGGTCCTCGACGCGGCGCAGCGCCGCGCCGATCATTCGAGCTCTTCGCGCAGCAGCTCGAGCCGCTCGTAGATGGCGCGGTCGGTGACCACGAACAGCTCGGCGCCCGCCCCCGCGGCCTCGTGGCTCGCCCAGGTCCAGTGCGGGATCGTGAACACGTCGTGCTGCGACCAGTCGAGGGTGCGCCCGCCTATCGTCGAGCGGCCCTCGCCGGACACCACGAGGCAGATGGCGTTGTAGGTGCCCCGCTTCTTCCGGGTCGGGTTTTCGATCCTTGCAAGAAACAGATCGAGGGTCGGCATCACCGAGCCGCCATTCCGCATATAGCGCACCGTGTGCGCGCCGTCGGCGCCGGCCGGCGCGGCCGCCAGCTCGCGGCGCATCTGCTCGCCGGGGTAGCGGTATTCCGAGGCGCCCTGGTCGCTCACTTCCCAGAAGCGCTCGTCCTGGCGCGTGCCAGGCTCGAAGAAGCTCGCGTCCAGGCTGCAGATCGCCGGCATGTTGGCGGCGTCGAACCACACCGTGCGGCGCCGGCCCTCGTTGATATGGCCGTGCCAGCACATCGGCGGCGTAAGCACCAGGTCGCCCTCGTGCATCTCGCAGCGGCGGCCGTTGACGATGGTGACCGCGCCCTCGGCGCGCGTGGCGAAGCGGATCGCGGCGGCGCTATGCCGGTGGGGCACGGCCTTGTCGCCGGGCTCGAGCACGGTGAAGGCGCCGATCAGGTTCTGGGTGGTGACCGTCTCGCCGCCGAACGCGGGGTTGGCGAGGATCAGCGCGCGGCGCTCCACGTCCTCGATGCCCACTTCCCTGGCCGCGCGCTCGGTGAACGGCTCGAGGTCGCGCCAGCGCCAATGCATCGGCGCGTCCTTCGCGCTCGGCGCGACCGGCGTGATGCGCTTGTAGCGGTCCCACAGCGGATGCAGGTGGGACCGCTCGAGCGCCTCGATCAGAGCTTGATCTGCTCGCTGCGCTGCGTGCCGCGTCAACTCTTGTCCACCGAGGACCTTCCCGGCCCGAACGCGGCGACGAACAGCAGCCCGCCGACGATCGCGACGTTTTTCAGGAAGTGGTTCAGCTGGTTGGCCTGCTGCGCGGCGTCGAACTCCCAGAACCGGTGCGCCATGCCGGTGGCGATGACCACGAAGGCGATCAGCAGCCAGGCGACCCAGCGCGTGCGCCAGCCGGCGATCAGCAGCAGGGCGCCGCCGATCTCGATGACGATCGCCAGCACGGTGAAGAACTCCGGCGCGGGAAAGCCCAGGCGCGTGAAGTACCCCACCTGCCCTTCCCAGATGAGAATCTTGCGGATGCCCGCCACCAGGAAAATCGCGGCGATCAGCAGCCGGCCCAGCAGCGGCAGCATGGGGTTGTAGCCAGTCGTGACGATGGTGTTCATGGGTCCTCCCTCCTTGTGCCGCAGATTATCCTCCAGACCGCCTGCGCGGTGGCCGGCATCGGCACGTTGTCGACGTCGAGTGCGCTGCACAATGCGTTGATCACGGCGGCGGTCGCGGGAACGATCCCACCCTCGCCGCCGCCCTTGATGCGCAGCGGGTTGCCGCGCGCCGGGTCTTCGGCGAGCTCGCAGGCGAAGCGCGGAAGATCGCTCGCGCGCGGCAGGCCGTAGTCCAGGTAGGACCCGGTAAGCAGCTGGCCCGAGCCGTCGTACCCCACGGCTTCGGCGAGCGCCTGCCCGATCCCCTGCGCAATGCCGCCGTGGGTCTGGCCGTCGACGATCATCGGATTGACCGCCTGCCCGACGTCGTCGACCGTGGCATAGCGCACCACGGCCACGCTGCCGGTCTCCGGGTCCACCTCCACCTCGCACACCGCTGCGCCGGCAGGGTAGGCCGGAAGCCGGCCGTCGATCTCTTCCACTGCATGCAGCGGGCCCGCCTTCGCCAGCTCGAGCAGCGGGATGCCGCGGTCCGTGCCGGCGATGCGGAACGTTCCGTCCTCGTAGACCAGGTCCGTCGCCTCGACTTCGAGCGCGCCCGCCGCGGCCTGCCGCGCCTGCTCGATGATCCGCGCGGCGCCGCGCACGATCAGGGTCCCGGCGAGGCGCATCGAGCGGTCGGAATGCGTCCCGCCGCCCGCGCTCACGAACTGCGTGTCGCCGGTGCGCAGGCGAATTCGCTCCGGGGGAATGCCCAGCCGCTCGGCGAGGACCTGCGCGAACGTGGTTTCGTGGCCCTGGCCGCTCGACTGCGTGCCGGCGATCAGCTCCACGCCGGCGGCGCTGACGGTGAGCTCGACGCGCTCCTTCGGCGCGCCGACCGGCGACTCGACGTAATTCGCGATGCCGATGCCTCGCAGGAGCCCCTTGGCCCGGGACCGGGCACGCCGGGCCTCGAATTGGTCGTACCTCGCGATGCTCAAGGCGCGCTCCATGTACTGCGCGAAATCGCCCGCCTCGAAGGTAAGGCCCATGGGGGTACGGTAGGGCAGCTGCTCGCGGCGCACCAGGTTGCGGCGGCGGATCTCGGCCGGATCGAGCGACAGGCGGCGCGCGGCAACATCCAGCAGGCGCTCGATGGCATGGTGCGCCTCGGGCCGGCCGGCGCCCCGGTACGGGGAGGTGGGCACGGTGTTGGAAGTCGAGCCGTACAGCGCCACGTGCACCGCCGGCACGTCGTAGACGGTGGTCAGGATGTTGCGGAAGTTCGCCAGCGGCACGAACGACACGGTGTGCGCGCCGAGGTCGCCCTCGACGTGCGCTTCGTAGCCCAGGATCCTGCCCTCCGCGTTCAGCGCGAGGGCCGCCTGGATGAGGCTGTCGCGTCCCTGGAAGTCGGACAGGAAAGCCTCGCTGCGCTCGCTGGTCCACCTGACCGGGCGGCCAAGGCGCCGCGCCGCCCACAGCACCACGACCTGCTCCGGGTAAAGATACGAGCGCGGGCCGAAAGCTCCGCCGACGTCCCCGGTCACCACGCGTATCGGTCCGCCGCCGAATATCTTCTCCAGTCCCTGCTGCAGGCGGGATACGCCCTGACTGCCGGTGAACAGGGTATTCCGGTCGGCGAGCGCCGAGCGCGGCTCCATCTGCGCGTTGGCCACGCGCTGGTGGTGAAATCCCAGCCGCACCACCGCCGCGGCCCGAGCAAAGGCCGCCCGCACGGCCTCCTGGTTGCCGAAGGCTGCGTCCAGGCACAGGTTGCGCGAAAGCGGCAGCGGCTCGTAATCCACTGCGACGCGCTCGGCCGCGTCGCGCGCCGCCTGCGCGGACTCCGCGATCACCGCCGCGACCGGCTCGCCGACATGGCGCGCCTCGTCGCGGGCGAGCGGCCAGTGCGGGCGCTCCACCGGATCGCGGAACGACTTGCTGCGCACGTCGTGCGCGTCCAGCGGGTTCGGGACATGGTCGATCGGCTGCAGGCCGTCGGCGAAGTAGTCGGCGCCCGTGAGCACCGCGAGCGCGCCGTCCCCGCCCGTGATCGAGCGGATGCGGGCATGCGCATGCGGCGAGCGCACGAAGACGCACCAGGCCTGGCGCTCGAGTTGCAGGTCGTCGGCGAACCGGCCGCGACCGGTGAGCAGACGCTCGTCCTCGAGCCGCGGCAGCGGCCGGCCGATATAGGTTCTCAAACCGGGACGGTTGTCGCGTCGTAGCGGAACAGCCACTCGTACCGCTCGGCCACCCGCTGCCCCGCCCACTCGCGGTCGACGTACTCCCTGCCCTTCGCCGGATCGGCGAGCGCCGGGTTGTGGAAGCGCTGGATGTTGCTCGCCGAGCCTTCCACCGCGCGGCGCGTGCGCTCGCGCCTTGCGCCTTCGTAGCGCAGGAGTCTCGCGGGCATATCCCCGTCGAGCTCGCTGAGGCATCTCGCGAGAATGTATCCGTCCTCGATCGCCATGACCGCGCCTTGCGCGAGGAACGGCACCATGGAGTGGCAGGCGTCGCCGAGCAGGCTCACGCGCCCCACGCTCCAGCGCTCCATCGGCGGGCGCACCATCAGGGCCCACTTGTACGGCACGGGAATGTTGCGGATCAGCGCATGCACGTCCTCGTGCCAGCCGCGGAAGTCGGCGGCCAGCTCCTCGGGGGTGCCGCGCGCGCTCCAGGACTCCACCTGCCAGTCCGAGCGCTCCAGCGCGCCGACGAAGTTCATCAGCCGGCCCTCGCGCAGCGGGTAATGGACCACGTGTCCGCCCGGGCCCACCCAGTTGGTGCCCACCATGCGCGCCATGCGGGCCGGCAGGTTGTCCATCGGCACGATGCCGCGCCACGCGATGATGCCCGTGAACTGCGGCCGGTCCTCGCCGAACAGCCCCTGCCGGATGCGCGAATGCACGCCGTCCGCACCGATCAGCACATCGCCGGACACGGTCTTGTCTTCCAGTCGAAGTGACACGGAGGAGGCGTCCTGCGTGAAGCCGGTGCACCGGCTTCCAAGATGAATCGCATCAGGCTTCGCGCGCCGCACGGCATCGGCGAGCACGTTGAGAGCGTCCGGCCGGTAGACCGTGAGGTACGGGTAGCCGTAGCGCTCGACCGAGACCCTTCCCAGGTCGAACAGCTTCCAGGTCTCGCCGGTGTTCCAGATGCGGATTTCCTTGCCCTGCGCCTCGCAGGAAAGCGCCTTCAGCGCCTCGCCGACGCCCAGCGCGTAGAACACGCGGGTGCCGTTGGCGCTCAGCTGCAGCCCGGCGCCGACCTCGCGCAGCTCCGCAGCCTGCTCGTAGACTTCGACGTCGCAGCCCGAGCGCAGCAGCGCCAGTGCGGCGGTGAGGCCGCCCAGCCCGCCGCCGGCGATCAGGACCTTCATTACTTCAGGGTATCGATGCCCGCCTTGGCGATCTGCTCGTCCTCGTGCGACTGTACCCCGGACACGCCGACCCCGCCGACGCACACGCCGTCCACCACGATCGGCAGCCCCCCTTGCACCGGCGTGATGCCGGGCATGCCCAGCATGGCGTGGCGCCCGGCCTTGATGCGCTCCTCCCACATCGCGGTCGAGCGGCGCGACTCGGCCGCGGTGCGCCCCTTCCCGACGGCGATGCGCGAGTTGGCCGGCGTGGCGCCGTCCATGCGCACCAGGTGCAGCAGGTGCCCGCCGTCGTCGAGGATCGCGATGCATACGTTCCAGTTGTTCTTCTTCGCTTCCGCCTCGGAGGCCGCGGAGATCTTCTTGCAGTCCTCGAGGGTGAGCATGGGTCTTGTCTTCATCAGCGCAGTGCCTGCTTGATCTGCTCGAGGGCGCCGGGGTCCTCGATGGTGGTGAGATCGCCCGGATCGCGGCCTTCGGCAAGGGCCTGGATGGACCGGCGCAGCGTCTTTCCGGAGCGTGTCTTGGGCAGCAGGGTGACGAAATGCACGGCCTTCGGCCGCGCGATCGCGCCCAGCTGCCGGTCGACGGTTTCCATGACTTCCTGGGGTGAAGTGCTCTTCGAGGGGTCCTTCAGCACGGCAAAGGCGAGCGGCATCTGCCCCTTGAGGGGATCGGCCACCCCGACCACCGCGCATTCGGCGATGTTGGGATGCATGCTGACGGCTTCCTCGATCTCGCGCGTGCCGAGCCGGTGGCCGGCCACGTTGATGACATCGTCGGTGCGCCCGAGGATGAAGTAGTAGCCGTCCTGGTCGCGGATGCCCCAGTCGAACGTCGAGTACATCAGCTGGCCCTTGAAGCCCTTGAAGTAGGTGTCGACGAAGCGCGCGTCGTCGCCCCACACGGTCGACATGCAGCCCGGCGGCAGCGGCGGCGCGATGGTCACCACGCCCTTCTCGCCGTCGGGCACCGGCTGCCCGGTGCCCTCGTGCAGCAGGCGCACGTCGTAGCCGTAGACCGGGAAGCTCGGCGAGCCCATCTTGAGCCGGGTCTGCTCCACCCCCGGCACCGCCGACAGCAGCGGCCAGCCGGTCTCGGTCTGCCAGTAGTGGTCGATCACCGGCCGGCCGAGCGACTCGCTGATCCACACGTGGGTGGGCTCGTCGAGCGGCTCGCCGGCGAGGAACAGATGCTTGAGCGACGACAGGTCGTATTTCTTGAGGTACGCCGGGTCCTGCTTCTTCAGCACGCGCACCGCGGTCGGCGCCGAGAACATCACCGCCACCTTGTAGTCCTGCACGATTTTCCACCACACGCCGGCATCGGGCCGGATCGGCACGCCCTCGTACAGGATGGTGGTCATGCCCGCGATGAGCGGCGCGTAGATGATGTAGGAGTGGCCCACCACCCAGCCGATGTCGGAGGTGGTGAACATGGTCTCGCCCGCCTCGCCGCAGAAGATGCGCTTCATCGACGAGGCGAGCGCCACCGCGTAGCCGCCGACGTCGCGCTGCACGCCTTTCGGCCGGCCGGTGGTGCCCGAGGTGTACAGGATGTACGACGGCGTATTGGACTCGAGCCACGCGCAGGGAACGGAAGGATCCGGGTGCTGCTTTTTCAGTTCATCCCATTCCACGTCGCGCTGCGGGACGATCGCCATGCCTTTGTCGAGCCCGCGCCTGAAGATCAGCACCTTCGGCGGCGGATGCTTGGCGAGCTTGAGCGACTCGTCCACCAGGGACTTGTACGTGACCACCTTGCCCATGCGGCTGCCGCCGTCGGCGGTGATCATGAGCGCCGGCCTTGCGTCGTCGATGCGCGCGGCGAGGCTCGCCGCGGCGAAGCCGCCGAACACCACCGAGTGCACCGCGCCGATGCGCGCGCAGGCGAGGATCGCGAACGCCGCCTCCGGCACCATCGGCATGTAGATGATGACGCGGTCGCCCTGCTTCACGCCCAGGGACTGCATCATGGCAGCCACCCGGTTTACTTCACTGAATAATTCCCGGTAGGTATAGGTCTTCTTCTGGTCGACTTCGGTCGAGATCCAGACCAGGGCCGCCTGGTCCCCCCGCGACGCGAGGTGCCGGTCGATGGCGTTGTGGCACAGGTTGGTCTGCCCGCCGACGAACCAGCGCGCGAACGGCGGGCGCGAGTAGTCGAGCACTTTCTCGAAAGGCCGCTGCCAGTGCACCAGCTCGGCCTCTTCGCGCCAGAACCCGTCGCGGTCCTCGAGCGATCTGCGGTGAAAGTCCTTGTAGGCGCCCATGAGAGCCTATTCCTCGTTCACGTCCACGACGATGCGGCGCGACACCTTGGCGTTGATGAAGTCGTCGAACACCGACGGCAGCTCGCTCAGCGGAATGGTGCGCGCCATCTCCTTCAGCAGCGGCGGCTTGAGGTCGGTCGCCAGCCGCGCCCACACCGCGTCCCGGATGTGGTTGGAGGAGTCGCCGGAATTGATGCCGAGCAGGCTCACGCCGCGCAGGATGAAAGGCATGACCCAGGTGTTGAGCTGGGCGCTCGCCGCGAGGCCGATGGAGGCGATGACGCCGTTGTCCTTCATCGTGCTCGCCATCCAGGCGAGCACCGGGCCGCCCAGGTTGTCGACCGCGCCGGCCCAAGTCGCCTTGTCGAGCGGCTTGATCTTCTCCAGGTTGAGGTTCTGCCGCAGCAGGATCTCCTTGGCGCCGAGCTTCTTCAGCCAGTCCGACTCGCTCTCCTTGCCGGTCAATGCGACGACGTGGTAGCCGAGCTTCGCCAGCGCCGCAATGGCCACCGAGCCGACGCCGCCGGTCGCGCCGTCGACGATCACCGGACCGTTCGCCGGCTCCAGCCCGTTGTGCTCCATGCGCACCACGGCGATGCCCGCGGTGTAGCCCGCGGTGCCGAACGCCATGGCCTCCCACAGCGACAGCCCGGGCGGCACCTTGGCGATCCAGTCGCCCTTCACCCGCGCGTACTTCGCGTAGCCGCCGTCGTTCGACACGCCGACGTGCTCGCCGCTGGCGGTCAGCACGGCGTCCCCTTTGGCGAAGCGCGGATCGGTCGAGGATACGACGGTGCCGGCGAAATCGATGCCGCCGATGCACGAGGGCCGGCGCAGGATCTTGCCCTTGCCGGTGGCGGCGAGCGCGTCCTTGTAATTGACGCTGGAGTACGCCACCCGCACCACCACGTCGCCCGGGTCGAGGTCGTCCAGCGTCGTGTCGACGAATTCCGCCCGGATCTTCTTCTCGGGCGTTTCGGTGAGCCGGTAGGCCTTGAAGCGTTCCATGGGTTCCTCGCGTGTGCCCGGGCGTATTCTTGCACTACCGGCGCGGCGGTTCTAGCGCCGCGCGCGCTCGGTTTGCAGATACTGGACCGACTGCATCTCGTGCAGCCGGCTGACGGTGCGCTGGAACTCCGCGCTGTGCTCGCCCTCGGTGAACAGCTGCTCGGGCTCGGCTGCTGCCGCCACCACCAGGTTGACCCGGTCGTCGTAGAACACGTCCACCAGCCAGGTGAAGCGCCGCGCCGCGTCGGCGTTCTTCGGCGACATGCGCGGCACGCCCGAGAGCATGACGGTGTGGAAGCGCCGCGCCAGGTCCACGTAGTCGGCGTACGAGCGCGGCCCGCCGCACAGCACGTTGAAATCGAACCACACCAGGCCGCCGGCGCGCTTGCGGTAAGCGATGGTGCGGCCCTCCACGTCCAGAGGGTGTTTCTCTTCTTCCACGTCCTTCAGATCCTGGAAGACTTTCTCCAGCTGGGCATCGGCGTGGGGCCCGGTGTGGTAAACCTTGAGACGCTCCATCTTCAGCCGACGGTAATCGGTGCCGTTGTCTACCTGAAGGACGTCGAGCTTCTGCTTGATCAGCTCGATGGCCGGCTGGAAGCGCTCGCGCTGCAGGCCGTTCGGGTACAGGCCGTCGGGCGGGTAGTTGCTGGTCATGCAGAACACCACCCCGCGCTCGATCACCTGCTCGAGGAAGCGCCCGAGGATCATGGCGTCGGCGATGTCCGAGACGTGGAACTCGTCGAAGCACACCAGACGATAACGGCGGGACGTACGCTGCGCCACCTGGGCGATCGGGTCCTCGCTGCCCTTGAGCTCGTTCAGCTCGCGATGGATCTCGCGCATGAAGTGGTGGAAGTGCACCCGGCGCTTGCGCACCAGCGGCACCGCCAGGTAGAAGCTGTCCATCAGGAAGCTCTTGCCGCGGCCCACCGCGCCCCACAGGTACACCCCCTTGGGCAGCGGCGGCTTGACGATCAGGCGCTTCAGCGCGCTGTTGCGCCGCGCCTTGTAGGCGCTCCACTCCTCGTAGAGCCGCTGCAGCCGCTCGACCGCGCGCCGCTGCGACGGGTCGGCGAGAAACCCGCGCTTGTCCAGGTGCTGCTGGTAGAGCGAAACGACATCCAGCGTCACGGAAGGCGGGCGACGAGATCGCGCGCGCTGCGCTCCAGAAGGTTGCGCAGCATCACCGGCTCGTCGCGCGTGCTGTCGAGGGAAATGCGCAGCTCCTGCATCGCCTCCCAGGCGATCGAGCCATCGCGACTGTCCCAGATCTGCACGAACAGCCGCACGTCCGCGTACTGCGTCTCCACCAGACGCAGGCCCAGCAGACCGAAGCGGTTCTTCGAGCCCTGCGAAAAGCCCTGCAGCTTGAGCTGCGCGAGGTAGCGCGCGCCGGCCGCCCGGCCTATCTGCCGCAGCACGCCGGCCGGAAACAGGCCGGTGGCGCGGTAGTGCTGGTACATGTTCCGATAGTCGTCGGCCAGGCCGGCCCGGTTCACTGCGCCGAGGGTCTCGGCCAGGGTGACAACCTTCAGCGCAGGGCGCTGCTCCTTCATGACGTCGGCGAAGGTCAGCGCCACGCCCTCCTTCTCCTGCTCCTGCCCGGTCACGGTCGAGGGGGTGATGAAGGCCACGCCGGCGGCCTCCAGGTCCCCGCTGCGCAGCGAGATGATCTGCTGCTGCAGCGTCGGGTAGTAGTGCGCAGACGTGGAGCAGCCCGCGAGGAAAGCGAGCAGGAAAAGCAGCCTCATCCGCTCAGCTATCCATTCAGCGAGCGCTTGTCCACGGCGAGCGCCGCTTCGCGCATCACCTCGGACATCGACGGGTGGGCATGGCAGATGCGCGCGATGTCCT
Source organism: Burkholderiales bacterium (assembly GCA_036374055.1). Lineage (GTDB taxonomy): Bacteria > Pseudomonadota > Gammaproteobacteria > Burkholderiales > SG8-39 > SCGC-AG-212-J23. The sequence continues at coordinate 85 of DASUUN010000440.1, read as the reverse complement.
CCGAGGAGGCGCCGAACTCCATCGCCACCACGGCTTCGGCGATCAGCTCGCTCGCCAGGCTGCCGATGCAGTGCACGCCCAGGAT
>DASUUN010000439.1:0-6475 GCA_036374055.1 Burkholderiales bacterium | reverse complement strand
GTAGACCTGGAGACGACCGGCGGGCAGCCGGGCTGGGACCGCATCACCGAGATCGGCGTCATCGAGGTCGACGGCTTCGAGGTGAGCGGCGAATGGTCGACGCTGGTGAATCCCGGCGCGGCCATCCCGGCGCCCATCCAGGCGCTGACCGGCATCACCAACGAGATGGTGGCGGGCGCGCCGAGCTTCGCCGAGCTCGCGGCCGAGCTGTACGAGCGCCTGGCGGGGCGCGTGTTCGTCGCCCACAACGCGCGCTTCGACTACGGCTTCCTGCGCCGCGAGTTCGAGCGCGCCGGCCTCAGGTTCATGGCGCGCACGCTGTGCACCGTGCGCCTGTCGCGGCGCCTGTACGCCGGGCAAGCCAGCCACAACCTCGACAGCCTGATCGCGCGCCACGGCATCGACTGCAAGGCGCGCCACCGCGCGCTCGGCGACGCCGACGCCGTGTGGCAGTTCCTGCGCATCGCCGCGCGCGAGCACGGGGACGAAGTGCTGTCGGTCGCCGCGCGTCAGGTGGCCAGGCAGCCCACGCTGCCGCCGCACGTCGACCGCGCGCAGGTCGAGGCGATCCCGGAGGCGCCGGGCGTGTACGTGTTCCGCGGCGAGGGCGGCGCGCCGCTCTACGTCGGCATGAGCCGCAGCCTGCGCACGCGCGTCCTGCAGCACTTCACGTCGCGCTTTCACTGGGCCGCCGAGGTGCGCGGCATCGACTGGCAGCGCACCGTGGGCGAGCTCGGCGCGGCTTTGCGCGAGGTGCGACTGGTGAAGCAGCTGCAGCCCCCCTATAACCGCCAGCTGCGCCGGCCCGCGTCGCTGTGCGGCTTCGTGTTCGACATGAAGCGGCTGCGCCTCGCGCAGCCCGACGAGATCGACGCCGAGACGCTGCCGTATGTCTATGGCCTGTTCCGCTCCAGGCGCGACGCGCTGAACGCCCTGCGCGCGCTCGCCGACGAGCATGGTTTCTGTTTGCAGTCCTTGGGGTTCGATGGCCCAGCGCGTGCCAACGGGTGTTTTCGCTTCCAGCTCGGGAAGTGCAAAGGCGCATGTGCGGGACGGGAAAACATCCATGTCCACCACGGCCGGGTCGCGGCGGCGCTGGCGCGGCTGAAGGCGGCCGAATGGCCCCACGCCGGGCCCCTGGGCATCGTCGAGCGCGACCGCGAGCGTGAGGCGACCGAAGTGCACGTCGTGGACCGCTGGTGCTACCTCGGCACGGCAAGCTCGGACGGCGAGCTTGCCGAGCTGCTGGAGGGCGCCCGCCGGCCGCGCTTCGATTACGAGCACTACAAGATCCTCTCCCGCCACCTCGGCAAGAAGGGCGTGCGCACCATGCCCCTCGCGGCATGCACTGCGAGCTAGCGGTTCCCGGCCTGTTTGCGGGCGCGACCGACGCGCGCGCGCCGGCGCTCGAGCTGCTGCTCGCGCGCGGGCGCGCCGCCACCGCGCAGTCGAGCACGCTGGAGGCCTGGCTGCAGCAGGCGTTCGGGCTCGAGGGCCGCTCGCTTGCGGCGGGGGCGCTTACCCTGCTCGCCGCGAGCCACGACCCGGGGAGCGCGTGCTGGGTGCGCGCCGACCCGGTGCACCTCAGGCTGGCGCGCGACCGGCTGATCGTGGTGCCGGACGCCGCCTTCGCCCTCTCGGGCGAGGAGGCCGATGCGCTCGCCGAAACGCTGAACCGCCACTTCGCCGGCCTGCTGACGCTGCACGTGATCGACCCGCGCCACTGGTGCGCGCGCCTCGAGGAGGACCTGGCGCTGGAGGCGCCCTGCGCGCTCGAATGCGCCGGGCGCGACGTCGACCTGACGGCGCGCATCGGCGGTGAGGCCGGCAAGCGCTGGAGCCGGCTGCTGAACGAAGCGCAGATGCTGCTGCACTCGCATCCGGTCAACCAGGCGCGCGAGGCGCACGGCGAGCCGCCGGTCAACAGCCTGTGGTTGTGGGGCGCGGGGCACGCGCCGCAGGACCTGAAGGGGCGCTGGCAGTCGGTCAGCGCCGGCGACCCGCTGCCGCTCGGCCTGGCGAAGGCCGCCGGCGCCCAGCCGCGCGCTCTGCCGCCCTCCGCGGAAGAGTGGCTCGCGGGTGCCGCGCCCCAGGGCCGCCACCTTGTCGTGCTGGACGCACTGCGCGCGCCGCTCGCGCTCGGGCAGGACGCGGAATACCGGGAATGCATCGACCTGCTGGAGAAGCGCTGGTTCGCGCCGCTGCTCGCGGCGCTGCGCGCCGGCCGCATCGGGATGCTGACGGTGCAGGTGCCGGACGCGGCGGCCTCGTTCGAGACCGTCCGCGGCGACCTGCGGCGCTTCTGGCGCCGGCGCCGGCCGCTGGAGCGCTACGCATGAAGATCGTCGAGCGCGCCTACGCCGAAGCCGACCGCCGCGCGCTGATGGAAGCCGGCGTGCACCCGGTGCTCGCGCGCATCTACGCGGCGCGGCGCATCCGCTCGGCGCTCGAGCTCGCGTACGAGAGCTCGAGCCTGCTGCCGCCCCAGCTCCTGAAGAATGCCGGCGAGGCCGCGGCGCTCCTGGCGGACGCCATCGTGCAGAACAAGCGCCTGCTGATCGTCGCCGACTACGACGCCGACGGCGCCACCGCGTGCGCGGTGGGCGTGCGCGCCCTGCGTATGTTCGGCGCCACGGTCGACTACCTGGTGCCCGACCGTTTCAAGCTTGGCTACGGCCTGTCGCCCGAGCTGGTGGAGCTCGCCGCGCAAAGGAAGCCGGACCTCGTCATCACCGTCGACAACGGCATCGCGAGCGTCGAAGGCGTGGCGCGTGCCAATGCGCTGGGCATCGCCACGCTGATCACCGATCACCACCTGCCCGGCCCCGAGCTGCCCGCCGCCGCGTGCATCGTCAACCCGAACCAGCCCGGCTGCGGGTTTCCTTCGAAGGCGCTCGCCGGCGTCGGGGTCATGTTTTACGTCATGCTGGCGCTGCGAGCGGAGCTAAGAAAACGAAAACATTTCCTTCATGAGCCCAACCTGGGCGCTCTGACGGACCTGGTGGCGCTCGGCACGGTCGCCGACGTGGTGCCGCTCGACGCGAACAACCGCAACCTGGTGGCGCAGGGGATCAAGCGCCTGCGCGCCGGGCGCGGCCAGCCGGGCGTCATGGCGCTGCTACTCGCGGCCGGACGGCGGCTCGACGAGGCCTCCAGCTTCGACCTGGGCTTCGTCGCCGGGCCGCGCCTCAACGCCGCCGGCCGCCTCGCCGACATGAGCGTCGGCATCGAATGCCTGATCGCCGACGACGAGGCGCGCGCCGCCAATCTCGCGCAGCAGCTCGACCGGCTCAACGCCGAGCGCCGCAGCATCGAAGCAGGGATGCTGCAGCAGGCATTGGAGCTCCTGAAAAATCTCCCTTCGGGAAATGCGACGTTCTTCGACCCCGGCTGGCACCAGGGCGTGGTCGGGATCCTCGCCTCGCGGCTGAAAGACCGCGCGCATCGCCCCGTGATCTGCTTCGCCCGCGGCGAGGAAGGCGCCCGCCCGGTATTGCGCGGCTCGGGCCGCTCGATCCCGGGACTGCACCTGCGCGACTGCCTGGACCTCGTGTCCAAGCGCGCGCCGGGGCTGATCGCGCGCTTCGGCGGACACGCCATGGCGGCCGGCCTGACCATCGCCGAGGCCGACTATGCCCGCTTCGCCGAGGCCTTCGACGCCGCGGTCGACGAGCTGCTGCCGCCGGAGGCGCGGCTGCGCACGGTGGAGACCGACGGCGCGCTCGAGCACGCGCACTGCACGCTGGAGGTCGCGCGCATGCTCGACGGCGAGATCTGGGGACAGGGATTTCCGCAGCCGGTGTTCTGCGATAATTTTGCCGTGGAGAGCCAGCGCGTGGTCGGCGAGCGCCACCTGAAGCTGCGGCTGCTGAAGGACGGCCGGCGCTACGAGGCGATGCGCTTCGGTGCGCTGGAGCCGCTGCCCGGCAAGGTGCGGGCCGCCTACCGCCTGGCGGTGAACGAGTTCAACGGCCTGAAAAACGTCCAGCTCACCGTGGAGCATTTCGAATGATCCGGGTTTTCGGTTTTTTCCTCCTGTGCTTCGTCCCGCTTGCGGCCGGCGCGGAAGACCTGCAACCGACCAAGGACGCCGGGCCCTACGTGCCCTCGCCGCAGAGCGTGGTGGCGGACATGCTGCGCTACGCCGACGTCGGGCCGGACGACTTCCTCATCGACCTGGGCTCGGGCGACGGGCGCATCGTGCTGACGGCGGCCAAGGTGTTCGGCGCTCGCGGCTTCGGCGTTGAGATCAAGGACCACCTGGTGAAGCAGGCCAACGAGGCGGCGCAGAAGCAAGGCATCGCCGACCGCGTCCGGTTCCTGAAGCAGGACCTGTTCAAGACCGACGTATCGCAGGCCACGGTGATCACCATGTACCTGCTGCCCGACACGGTGAATCTGCTCAAGGACAAGTTCCTCGCCGAGCTGCGGCCGGGCACGCGCATCGTGTCGCACGACTACCCGCTCACCGGCTGGATCCCCGAGAAGTACGTGCAGATGGACCTCGAGGACAAGGTGCAGATCAGCGGCGTCACCACCACGCTGATCTATCTCTACGTGGTGCCGGCGAGGGTCGGCGGCCGCTGGAGCGCGAAGATGCCGCCGGCAGTGAGCCGCCGGCCCGCCACCCTGCAGCTCAGCCAGCAGCTCACGCGCGTGTCCGGCAGCGCGCGCCTGGACGGCAAGGAGGTGCCGCTCGAGGAGTTCAAGCTGCGCGGCGACAAGATCAGCTTCCGGCTTTCGGGGCGGCGCGGCGAGTTCACCGGCCAGGTCAGGGGCAAGAGCATCGAAGGCGAAGTGGTGCACGGGCGCAGCCGCCAGCCCTGGAGCGCTACGCTGGGCGGATGAAGCTGGCCGTTACGATCCGGGAAGCGAGGTTCGATATAGAGCTTCTCGATACGCCGACGACGCGGGCACTGCTCGAAGCCCTGCCGTTCGAGGCGCGTGCGCAAACGTGGGGCGAGGAGGTCTACTTCAGCACCCCCGTCAGCGTGCCGCTCGAGAAGGAGGCGCGCCAGGTAGTGGAGCGGGGCATGGCGTGCTTCTGGACCGAGGGCAACGCCATCGCCCTGCCCTTCGGCCGCACGCCGATCTCGACCGACGAGCGGCCCAGGCTCGCCAGCCCGTGCAACGTGATCGGCAGGCTGGAAGATTTTCGAGAACTGTCTGCCGTCAGATCCGGGGACCTGGTGCGCGTGGAGGCCGGCTGATGGAGAGAAAGCGCGTCAACTCCTCGAAGCTGCGCTCGGTCGGCTACGACGAGAAGAGCCGCACGCTCGAGGTGGAGATGTCGAACGGGCAGGTGTTCCAGTACTCGGGCGTCTACCCGGAGGTCTACCGGCGCTTCATGGCGGCGCCGAATCCGACGACGTTCTTTGACGACAAAATCGCAGAGGATTACGCCGCGAAGCGCGTTTGATGGCGGTAAACTAGCGGCCAATAAAGCATCAAGGGAGGCCGCATGCTGCGGCGTTGTATCGTCCTCGCGGTTTCGCTGTACGCCGGCCTCGCGCAGGCCGCTGCGCCGACCCCGGCGCTGGAGCAGCTGACCAGCGCCGAGACCGGCAGCCTGCGCAGCATCGCGGGCTGGCTCAAGCAGAACGGCAAGGAAGGCTTCGTCGGCGCCGACGTCGCCGACACCATGGGCATTCCGCGGCAGCAGAGCGAGGACATGCTGGAGGCCCGCCAGCGCGGGTTCAGGACCGAGGAAGTGCTGCGCATCGCGCAGATTTCCGCGGACGACAGACGCGATTTTATTCTCTTCATGGTGCAGCGCCCGGACGACCAGGTGTACTTCTACCTCTCCACGGTGCGCGAGGGCCTGAAGAAGGCCTTCGTCTCCATCCCCAGCCGCAACCTCGTCATGCCCCTGGACCGCCTGGACGCGGAGCTGCGCTTCCGCCAGGAAGTGCGCTACTGGGGCGACCGGATCGAAAGCCCGTAATGGAAGCCGAACGCATCAACCAGATCGCCTCTTCGCTCGCCGACCTGCACCACCGGTCGGCCGAGCTGCGGAGGTATCTTTGACCTCGCTGGCAAACGGCAGCGCCTGGCGCAGGTAGAGCAGCTCCTCAGCGACTCGCAGGTCTGGAGCGACCCGCAGCGCGCGCAGGAGCTGGGCAAGGAGAAGAAGCTCCTCGAAGGGGTGGTCGGCACGCTCGGCCGCGTGGGCGGCGGGCTGGCCGACGCCCAGGAGCTGTTCGAGCTGGCGCGCGCCGAGGGCGACGACGCCACCGTGCTCGGCGTCGCCTCCGACCTGGAGAAGCTGGAAAAGGAGGTGGCGGGCCTGGAGTTCCGCCGCATGTTCTCCAACCCGCTCGACCCCAACAACTGTTTCGTCGACATCCAGGCCGGCTCGGGCGGCACCGAGGCGCAGGACTGGGCCGCGATGCTGGAGCGCATGTACCTCAGGTACTGCGACCGCAAGGGCTTCGGCGCCGAGGTGCTCGAGCACACGCCGGGCGAGGTGGCCGGC
>DASUUN010000438.1:0-8722 GCA_036374055.1 Burkholderiales bacterium | reverse complement strand
CCCATGCCCCACAGGATCATCGAGCCCTTGGAGGTGGCGAACAGGCGCGCCACTTCACGGATCGTCCCGGCGGGGATGCCGCACACGGGCGCCATCGCCTCGGGCGAGTAGTCCTTCGCGTTTTCCTTCAGGGCCTCGTAGCCGCTGGTGCGGTCCTTGACGAAATCCCGGTTCACCAGGTTCTCGTCGATGATCGTATGGATCATCGCGTTGAGCAGCGCGACGTCGGTGTCCGGCTTGAACTGCAGGTAATGCGTCGCATGCCGCGCGAGGTCGCCGCGGCGCGGGTCGGCGACGATGAGCTTGGCGCCCGCCTTGGCGGCGTTCTTCATCCAGGTCGCCGCCACCGGGTGGTTGGAGGTCGGGTTGGCGCCGATCACGAACACCACCTCGGCCTGCAGCACGTCGTTCACCTGGTTGGACACCGCGCCCGAGCCGACCCCCTCCAGCAGCGCCGCCACCGAGGAGGCGTGGCAAAGGCGCGTGCAATGGTCGACGTTGTTGGTGCCGAAGCCGGTGCGCACCAGCTTCTGGAACAGGTACGCCTCCTCGTTGGAGCCCTTCGCCGAGCCGAACCCGGCCAGCGCGTAGCGATCCTGATCTCTTATGGTTTTCAACCCGTCGGCCGCAAGGGCGAGCGCCTCTTCCCACGAGGCCTCCCGGAACACGGCCGACCAGTTGCCCGGGTCGACGACGAAATCGGCCGACTTCGCCACCCCCTCGCGCCGGATGAGGGGCTTGGTCAGGCGCTGCGGGTGCTGCACGTAGTCGAAGCCGTAGCGGCCCTTTACGCACAGGCGGTTGCGGTTGGCCGGGCCGTCCTTGCCGGTGACGAACTGGATGACGTTCTTCCCGACGTGGTAGGTAAGCAGGCAGCCCACGCCGCAGAACGGGCACACCGAGTCGACCCTGGCGTCGATCTCCTGCAGGCCGGCGTTGCGCGCCGGCATCAGCGCGCCGGTCGGGCAGGCCTGCACGCACTCGCCGCAGGCCACGCAGGTGGACTCGCCCATCGGGTCGTCGAAGTCGAACACCGGCAGCGAGCGCTCGCCGCGGTAGGCGTAGCCGATGACGTCGTTCACCTGCACCTCGCGGCAGGCGCGCACGCAGCGCGTGCACTGGATGCAGGCGTCCAGGTTCACGGCAATGGCGGGATGGGACAGGTCCGCCCTGGGCTGCTTTCTCGATTCAAACCTGGGACTTCCGACCCCGAGGCGCTCGGCCCAGTACGCCACCTTATTGTCGCGCGTATAGCTCTTCTCCGTCATGTCGGAGAGCAGCAGCTCGAGCACCATCTTCTGCGAGGCGAGCGCGCGCGGCGAGTCGGTGGTGACCTCCATGCCGGCGACCGGATAGCGGCAGCAGGAGGGCGCGAGCACGCGCTCGCCCTTGATCTCGACCACGCACGAGCGGCAGTTGCCGTCGGAGCGCTGGTTGCCGCCGTGGCACAGGTGCGGGATCTCGACGCCGTGCTTCTGCGCGGTGGTGATGATCGGCTCGTCGGGGCGGCCGACCACGGTCCTGCCGTTCAGCTTGAACTCGATCGGCATCATCGCGAGCTGCTGCCTGGTCACCCGCTCCATCAGGACACCTCGTGGGGAAAATACTTCATGACGCTCAGGGCCGGGTTCGGGGCCGCCTGGCCCAGGCCGCAGATCGACGCATCCATCATCGCCTGTGAGAGCTCCTGCAGCAGCGGCTGGTTCCAGCTTTGCTGCTCCATGAGCTGCACCGCCTTGCCGGTGCCCACGCGGCAGGGCGTGCACTTGCCGCAGGACTCGTCGTGGAAGAACTTCATCAGGTTCACCGCCGCGGCACTGGCTTTATCCTTGTTGGATAAGACCACGACTGCTGCCGACCCGATGAAGCAGCCGTGCGGCTGCAGCGTGTCGAAATCGAGCGGGATGTCGGCCTTGGCGGCCGGCAGGATGCCGCCCGAGGCGCCGCCGGGCAGGTAGGCATAGAGCTCATGGCCGTCCAGCATCCCCCCGCAATATTCGTGCACCAGATCGAGCAGCGTGATCCCGGCGGGGGCGAGATGCACCCCCGGCTTTTTCACCCGCCCCGACACCGAGAACGAGCGCAGGCCCTTGCGGCCGTTACGCCCCTGCGCGGCGAACCAGGCCGCGCCCTTCTCCACGATCTCGCGCACCCAGTACACGGTCTCCATGTTGTGCTCGAGCGTCGGCCGGCCGAACAGGCCTACCTGCGCGACGTACGGCGGGCGCAGGCGCGGCATGCCGCGCTTGCCCTCGATCGACTCGATCATCGCCGACTCCTCGCCGCAGATATACGCGCCCGCCCCGCGCCGCAGGTGGATCGGGGGAAGGGCACAGGGTTTTTCCGTTTCCAGTTTTTCGAGCTCTTTCTCGAGGATCGCGCGGCAGCCCGCGTACTCGTCCCGCAGATAGATCCAGATTTCGCCCACCCCCGCGCACCACGCGGCGACCAGCATGCCTTCGAGGAAGCGGTGCGGGTCGCGCTCCAGGTACCAGCGATCCTTGAAGGTGCCGGGCTCGCCCTCGTCGATGTTCACCGCCATCACGCGCGGCGCCGGCTCGGCCGCCACCAGGCGCCACTTGCGGCCCGCCGGAAAGCCCGCGCCGCCCAGCCCGCGCAGCCCGGAGTCCTCCATGAGCCTCGTAAGGTCTTCGCGCGTGCGCTTGCCGGCGAGGCAGTCGGCGATGAGCCGGTAGCCGCCCGCCTTGCGGTACGCCGCGTAGTCGATGTACTTCCCGGGGGTGTCGGTAATGCGCTTTTCGAAAACCGCTCCGGTCACCGCCTCCACTGTGGCGTTGCCGATGGGGTTCTGTCCCACGACGACGCAGGGGGCGACCTCGCAGCGGCCCACGCAGGGGGCGGGCACCACGCGCACGCCCTTGCCGAGAGAAAGCTGCTTCAGGAGCTCCCCCGCGCCGGCGAGCTCGCAGGCGATCGAGTCGCACACGCGCACGGTAAGCGCGGGCGGCGGTACCTCGCCTTCGCGCACCACTTCGAAATGGTGGTAGAAGGTCGCGACCTCGTACACCTCGGCCAGCGGCAGGCGCATCTCCTCGGCGAGCGCAGCCAGGTGCCGGGCCGGCAGGTACCCGTACCGGTCGTTGATGCGGTGCAGGTGCTCGATCAGCAGGTCGCGCTGCCGCGAGGCCTCGCCGAGCAGGGCCCGCACTTCCTCCCGCGCCTGCGGGTCGACGGTCCTGCCCTTGGGGGTCGGACGGACTTTGGTCTTCATGGGAGCCCCTATTATCGGCCCCGCGCCAGAGTGGGATGCTTGACTGCGGTCAAGTAGACTTCCCCGCATGGACGATCGCCTTCTTGGCCGCACCGGCGTGCAGGTCTCCCGCCTTTGCTTCGGCACCATGTCGTTCGGCGGGGATGCCGACAAGGCCGCCTCGGCGGCGATGTACCGCGCCTGCCGCGACGCCGGCATCAATTTCTTCGACACCGCGAACAACTACAACGAGGGGCGCTCCGAGGAGATCCTCGGCGAGCTGATGCGCGGCGAGCGCGAGGACCTGGTGGTGGCCACCAAGTGCTTCACGCCGGTCGGCAAGGACCGCAACGCGCGCGGCGGCTCGCGCCGCCACGTCGCGCGCGCGGTGGAGGCGAGCCTGAAGCGCCTGCAGACCGACCGCGTCGACGTGCTGTTCCTGCACCAGATCGACCGGCATACGCCCCTGGAGGAAACGCTGCGCGCCTTCGAGGACCTGGTGCGCGCCGGCAAGGTGGTCTACCCGGCCCTGTCCAACCATGCCGCCTGGCAGACGCAGCAGGCGCTCGACCTCCAGGAGCGGCGCGGCTGGGCGCCTTTGCAGGTGATCCAGCCGATGTACAACCTGGTGAAGCGCCAGGCCGAGGTGGAGATCCTGCCCATGGCGCAGGCCAACGGCCTGGGCGTGATTCCCTACAGCCCGGGGGGCGGCGGGCTGCTGTCGGGGAAGTACGCCGACACCGGCGCTCAGGGACGCATCGTGGCGAACAAGATGTATACGAACCGCTACGGCGAAGCCTGGATGCACGAGGTGGCGGTGAAGTTCGCCGCCTTGTGCAGGCAGCGCGGCCTGCATCCCATGAGCGTGGCGGTCGCCTGGGTGGGCGCGCACCCGGCGGTGACCGCACCGATCATCGGCGCGCGCAGCCTCGAGCAGCTGCAGGCCTCGCTCGACTCGGTGAAAGTGGAGATGACACCCGCGCTGCGCGCCGAGATCGCGGCGCTGTCGCGCACGCCGCCGCCGGCCACCGACCGGCTGGAAGAGCAGCAGAAGTAGCCGCCATGTGCCGCGCGCTGCTCTACCTGGGCGAGCCGGTGCTGCTCGACAACCTGCTGTTCCAGCCCGACTCGGCGCTGGTGCGGCAGAGCTACATGCCCAAGATGCTGCACCTGCTGAACCTCGCGGGCTTCGGCATGCGCGCCTGGGACCCGGCCTCGCGCGAGCCGGAGGTGCCGTTCTCGTACGCCTCCGACGCGCTCCCGGTGTTCGACCGCAACCTGAAGGGCCTGGCGGAAAAGATCGCCGCCGCCTGCGTGCTCGCCCACGTGCGCGGCGTGCCGTACGACACGCGCGTGGAGATCGCGGCGCAGAACGTCCACCCGTTCCAGTTCGCCGGGGTGCCGCTCGCACTCGCCCACAACGGCGACCTCGCTCGCTTTGCCGAGATGAAGCCGGTGCTCGCGCGGCACGTGAAGCCCGCGTTCGCGCGCCAGATCCGCGGCACCACCGACAGCGAGTGGATCTACGCACTGGTCGTCTCGCAACTCAGGAATCCAGGCGCTCGACCGAGCGCTGGCGAGCTGCACGACGCCGTCGCGGGCGCCCTGGAAGTGATCCGGAAAGCGCGAGCCGAGCTCGGCATCCGCATCGCCTCGCCGGTCAACCTGTTCCTCACCGACGGCACGCAGCTCGCCGCGGCGCGCTACTGCTTCGACTTCGGCTGCTACCCGCCGGATCCCGCGGAGTTCGTGGCCGGGCACCTCACCTACTACTCGCTCTGGTACACCGCGGGCCGCGGCTACGGCCTGCACGACGGCGAATGGAAGATGACCGGCGGCAGCGAGAACGCCACCTCGGTGCTGATCGCCTCCGAGCCGCTCACGCGCGACACCAACGCCTGGGTGGAGGTGCCCGAGTACTCGATGCTCCACGTGACGCTGCGCAAGGACCGCCCGGTGATCACGCTCCGCGATCTGGACTAGCGACGATCTGGCCGCCGAGGGCCTTCTCCAGCGCTTCGCCTTCCCGGTCGGCGCCGCGCAGCCGCGCGAGGCTGATGAGGCGCATGAGATGGCGGTTGGTCTGCGCCAGCGAGGACAGCAGGCTGCGCTGGATCACGCGGTGCAGCCTGCTCGAGGCGGGGCTCGTGCCGTAATACAGCGCGTCGAAGGCGTCGCGCGGGATCTCCAGCAGGATCGCCTCCTCGCGCACGCTGGCATCCGAGCCGTGCACCCCGCGCTCGAGCGCGCTCATGTAGCCGAGAAGCTGTCCCGGGCCGAGCACCGCCATGCGGCGCTCGCGCCGCGCGTGGCGCGCGCGGATCTCGACCGCGCCGCGCAGCACCACGAAGCACGCTTCGGAGGGCACGCCGGCGGCGAACACGCCGTGCCCGGCCGGCAGCTCCAGCACCCGGGAAGCCTCCAGGAACTGGTGGATCTCGGCCGCATCGAAGCCCTCGAACACCGGCAGCAGCGGCAGGAAGGGGGCGAAGTCGAACGAGGCGCGCTTCTGCCGCTTCACGTTCTTCAACGGATCGGAATCGGGCTCTGACCCCGATTTCCTCGGCTTGTCCTCGGGGGCGGGAACTTCCAGGACCTTGGCGTTGAGTGCGCGCACCTTGGCCGAGAGCACCAGCGTCACCGCGTGCTGCACGCGCAGCGCGGCCGGGACGCGCTGCGCGACGAGCGCGCGGAAGTCGTCGCGCTCGATGAACCAGCCCTCCACCTTCTCACTCGCGCTCACGGTCGCGGTGCAGGTGCTGCGCTCGAGGAGCGAAGTCTCGCCGAACATGGCGCCGGCGCTCAGCGTGGCGACCGCAAGCTTCTCGCCGCCGGGAAGCATGACGCTGGCTTCCGCGGAGCCGCTGGCGAGCACGTAGGCGCCGCGCGCCACCTCGCCGTGGCGCACCAGGCGCGCCCCTTTCGCGAATGAAACGGGACGCGCGACTGCGAGCAGGAGCTCGCGCGCCTCGTCGTCCAGGCGTTCCAGGAACTGCATGGCGGGTCGAGTGTACACTCGCCGCTTACCTCGATGGCCGCACTACCGAAGGACATAGAGGCGAATCGCCTCCTGGGCGTCGTGGCCGCGGTAGCGCGCGAGGCGCGGCCCAACGTGGAAGCGTACGTCGCCCTCGACAGCTCGCTCGAGCGCGACCTCGGGCTGGACAGCCTGGCGCGCGTGGAGCTCGTGCTGCGCCTGGAGCGCGAGTTCGCGACCAGCCTGCCCGAGCAGGCGCTCGCCTCCAGCGAGACGCCGCGCGACCTGCTGCGCTTCCTGCTCGCCGCCGCGGGCCACGCGCCGCAGGCGGCCGACCGCAGCGTCGCGAGCCTGGTGCAGGCCGAAGGCGTGCGCCCGCCCGAGCAGGCGCAGACGCTGGTCGAGGCGCTCGAGTACCACGTCGAGCGCCAGCCCGAGCGCCTGAGCGTTTTCCTGTACGAGGACCAGAAGGAAATCCCGCTCACCTACCGCGACCTGTGGCACGGCGCGGCGGTGTACGCGGCGACGCTCGCCGACCAGGGCGTCGGCCCGGGGCAGACGGTGGCGATCATGCTGCCCACCTCCAAGGAATACCTGTTCTGCTTCTACGGCGTGCTGCTCGCCGGCGGCATCCCGGTGCCGCTGTACCCGCCGGCGCGCCTCGCCACCATAGAAGACCACATGACGCGGCACGTCGGCGTGCTGAAGAGCGCCGGCGCCAGCCTCATGGTCACCATCCCGGAGGCGAAGGCGCTCGCCTGGCTGCTGCGCGCGCAGGTGGAGTCGCTGCGCGCGGTGATGGTGCCCGAGGATTTCGTCGGCGACGCGAAGGGCTTCGCGCCGGTGCGCGGGCGCGGCGGCCACATCGGCTTCCTGCAGTACACCTCGGGCAGCACCGGCAACCCGAAGGGCGTGGTGCTCACGCACGCCAACCTGCTCGCCAACGTGCGCGCGATGGGCAAGGCGGCGCGCGCCACGCAGGAGGACGTGTACGTCAGCTGGCTGCCGCTCTACCACGACATGGGCCTGATCGGCGGCTGCTTCGCCACCATGTACCACGGCTTTCCGGTGGTTCTGATGTCGCCGCTCGCGTTCCTGTCGCGCCCGTCGAGCTGGCTGCGCGCCATCCACCGCCATCGCGGCACCATTTCGGGCGGACCGAACTTCTCCTACGAGCTTTGCCTGCGCCGCATCCCCGACCCCGAGATCGAGGGGCTGGATCTGTCGTCCTGGCGCTTCCTCTACAACGGCGCCGAGCCCGTGAGCCCCGAGACTATGGCCGCGTTCGAGGAGCGCTTCGAGAAGCACGGCGTGCGCCGCGGCTCGATCTCGCCGGTGTACGGCCTCGCCGAGGCCTCGGTCGGGCTCGCCTTCACGCCGCCCGGCGGCCCGCGCGAGATCGACGTCATCGATCGCGACAAGTTCGCGCGCACCGGCCAGGCGGTGCCGGCGCGGCCCGACGACCCGGCGCCGCTCAGGGTGGTGGGCTGCGGCCGCGTGCTGCCCGATCACGACATGCGCGTGGTCGACGCCGCGGGCCTGGAGCTGCCCGACCGGCACGAAGGCCATCTGCAGTTCCGCGGACCCTCCGCCACCACCGGCTATTACCGCAACCCTGAGGCGACCAAGGGGCTTTTCTCGGGCGACTGGGTGAACACCGGCGACCGCGCCTACCTGTCCGAAGGCATGCTCTACCTCACCGGCCGGGAGAAGGACATCATCATCCGCGGCGGGCGCAACATCAGTCCCTACGAGCTGGAAGAGGCGGTGGGCGACCTGCCGCGCATCCGGCGCGGCTGCGTCGCGGTGTTCGGCAGCCTGGACCGCGCGAGCGGCACCGAGCGCGTGGTGGTGCTCGCCGAGACGCGCCAGCCCGATACCGCGCTCGACGAGGACCTGCGCCACCGCATCAACGACCTCGCCGTGGGCCTAATCGGCGCGCCGGTCGACGACATCGTGCTTGCTCCGCCGCACACGGTGCCCAAGACCTCCAGCGGCAAGATCCGCCGCGTCGCCGCGCGCGAGTATTACGAGCGCGGTCCGAGCGCCGTGAAATCGCAGGCCGTGTGGTGGCAGCTCGTGCGGCTGGGGCTCGCCGGCGTCGGCCCGCAGCTGCGGCGCACCTGGCGCGCGGTGCGCGGCCTGCTCTTCGCGGGCGCGGCCTGGGTGATCTTCGGGCTTTCCGTGATCCTCGTATTCCTGACGGCGGTGGTCGCCCCCGGCCGCCCGACATGGACCGTGGCCCGCGCCTGCATGCGCTTCTTCTTCCGCGTCTGCCGCATCCCCGTGCGGGTGCGCGGGCTGGAGAACCTGCCCGACACCGGGCCGTACGTCATCGCCGCCAACCACACCAGCTACCTCGACGGCGCCGTGCTGCTCGCCGCGCTCGAATGGCGCCGCTACGCCTTCGTCGCCAAGCGCGAGCTGAAGGACAACTTCATCGCGAAGACCCTGGTGCAGGGCATCGGCGCGCGCTTCGTCGAGCGCTTCGACGTGCAGCAAAGCGCCGAGCACGCCGGCGAGCTGGTCGACGC
>DASUUN010000437.1:0-18690 GCA_036374055.1 Burkholderiales bacterium | reverse complement strand
TCGTGTTCTTCGGCACCCTGTGGAAGCGGAAGGTGCCGCACATCTACGTTGCCAACTGGTTCTTCGGCGCCTACATCCTCACTATCGCGCTGCTGCACATCGTCAACAGCGCGGCGATGCCCGCGACCTTCTGGAAATCGTACTCGGCCTACGCCGGGGCGCAGGACGCGATGGTGCAGTGGTGGTACGGTCACAACGCGGTGGGCTTCTTCCTCACCGCGGGCTTCCTCGGCATGATGTACTACTTCATCCCGAAGCAGGCCGGGCGCCCGATCTACTCGTACCGCCTGTCGGTGGTCCACTTCTGGGCGCTGATCTTCACCTACATGTGGGCCGGCCCGCACCACCTGCACTACACCGCGCTGCCCGAGTGGACGCAGTCGCTCGGCATGGTGTTCTCGCTGATCCTGCTGGCGCCGTCCTGGGGCGGCATGATCAACGGCATCATGACCTTGTCGGGCGCGTGGCATAAGCTGCGCGAGGACCCGATCCTCAAGTTCCTCATCGTCTCGCTGTCGTTCTACGGCATGTCGACCTTCGAGGGGCCGATGATGTCGATCAAGACGGTGAACGCGCTGTCGCACTACACCGACTGGACCGTCGGCCACGTGCATAGCGGCGCGCTCGGCTGGGTGGGCCTGATCACCATGGGCTCGATGTACTACCTGATCCCGCGCCTGTTCGGCCGCATCGAGATGCACAGCGTGCGCGCGATCAGCCTGCACTTCTGGATCGCCACCATCGGCATCGTGCTCTACATCGCGGCAATGTGGATCGCCGGCGTGATGCAGGGCCTCATGTGGCGCGCGGTGAGCGAGGACGGCACGCTCACCTACACGTTCGTAGAGAGCGTGAAGGCCACCTATCCCTTCTACGCCATTCGCCTGCTGGGCGGGCTGTTGTTCCTCTCCGGCATGCTGATCATGGCCTGGAACGTGTTCCGCACCGTTGCCGAATCCAAACCCGCCGAGGCCGCGATCCCGGCCGTCGCCCACGCATGAAACTCAGCCACGACCTCATCGAGCGCAACCAGGCGCTCCTCATCATCCTAGTCATCCTGGTGGTCGCCGTAGGCGGCATCGTGGAAATCGTCCCCCTGTCCTTCCAGAAGTCGGTCACCGAGCCGGTGGCGGGGCTGAAGCCCTATGCCCCGCTGCAGCTCACCGGGCGCGACATTTACGTGCGCGAAGGCTGCTACAACTGCCATTCGCAGATGGTGCGTCCGTTCCGCGCCGAGGTGGAGCGCTACGGGCCGTTCTCGGTGGCCGGCGAGTTCGTCTACGACCGCCCGTTCCAGTGGGGCTCCAAGCGCACCGGCCCGGACCTGCACCGGGTGGGCGGGCGCTACTCCGACGACTGGCACCGCATCCACCTCAACAACCCGCGCGACGTGGTACCCGAATCCAACATGCCCGGCTACCCGTGGCTCGAGCGCACGCCGGCGAATGCCGCCGACATCGAGGCGAAGATGCGCGCGCTCAGCCGGCTGGGGGTGCCGTACACGGAGGACGAGATCCGCAATTCCAGGAAAGAGCTGCAGGGGAAGAGCGAGGCCGACGCGCTGATCGCCTACCTGCAGGGACTGGGCACCGCAGTGAAGAGGACCCGCTAATGGACATCAACCTGATCAGGGAAGCCGTGACGGTTTCTGCAGTCGTGGCGTACCTCGGGATCGTGTGGTGGGCGTACGCGCCTTCCCGCAAGGGACGCTGGGAAGCGAAAGGCGAACTTGGAGAGGATGCATGAGCCTGTTCACCAGCGGCTTCTGGGACGTGTTCATCGCCGTGGTGGCGGTGGTGTCGATCGTCGCGTGCGGCGTGTTCCTGAAATCGCAGAGCATCCGCAAGGCGCCTGGCTCGGCCCCGACCACCGGCCACGTCTGGGACGAGGACCTCGCCGAGTACAACAACCCGCTGCCGCGCTGGTGGAGCTGGCTGTTCTACCTCACGATCGTTTTTGCCCTGATCTATCTGGTCCTGTATCCCGGCCTGGGCAGCTGGCAAGGCACGCTCGGCTGGTCGCAGGTCGGGCAGCTCGAGCGCGAGCAGGCCGCCGCCGCGAAGCGCTACGGCCCGCTCTACGAGAAATTCGCCGGCACCGACGTGGTGGCGCTGTCGAAGACGCCCGCGGCGCTCGCGGTAGGCGAGAAGCTTTTCCTGAACAACTGCGCCCAGTGCCACGCCTCCGACGGCGGCGGCTCGCGCGGCTTTCCCAACCTCACCGACCGCGACTGGCTGTGGGGCGGCGATGCCGGGGCGATCCGCACCACCATCGCCGAGGGGCGCACCGGCACCATGCCGCCGTTCGGCGGCGCGCTGGGCGAGCAGGGCGTTAAGGACGTGGCGCACTACGTGCTGTCGCTCTCGGGCCGCACCCACGATTCGCTGCGCAAGGCGCGCGGCGAGCCGGTGTTCAAGTCGACCTGCGCCGCCTGCCACGGCGCCGAGGGCAAGGGCAACCCGCTGCTGGGCGCCCCCGACCTGTCCGACAAGACCTGGTTGCACGGCTCGGCGGAGAACGCCATCGTCGAGACCATCACGCGCGGCCGCACCAACCAGATGCCGGCGCACAAGGACCTGCTCGACGAGGCGAAGATCCACCTGCTCACGGCCTACGTGCTGTCGCTGTCGCGGCCGTCGGCGCCGTGAAGAACGACCTCAACCTCTCCGAGCTCTCGCTCTACGAGGTCCGCAAGAAGGTCTACCCGCGGGCGGTGCACGGCGGGTTCGCGGCTTGGCGCTGGACGCTGGTGTGGCTGACGCAGCTCGTCTTCTACGGCGGCCCCTGGCTGGTCTGGAACGAGCGCCAGGCGGTGCTGTTCGACATCGCGCACCGCAAGTTCTACATCTTCGGCCTGGTGTTCTGGCCGCAGGACATCATCTACCTCACCGTCCTGCTGATCCTGTCGGCGCTGTCGCTGTTCCTGTTCACCGCGGTGGCCGGGCGCCTGTGGTGCGGCTACGCCTGCCCGCAGACGGTCTACACCGAGATCTTCATGTGGATCGAGCGCATGATCGAGGGCGACCGCAACGCCCGCATGAAGCTCGACAAACAGCGGGCTTCCCCGAAGAAGCTTTTTCTGAAAGGCGTGAAACACGCCGTCTGGATTGCCCTATCCCTGTGGACCGGGTTCACCTTCGTCGGCTACTTCACGCCCATCCGCGAGCTGCTGTCGTTCCAGCCCGGGCCGTGGGAGGCGTTCTGGGTGCTGTTCTACGGCTTCGCCACCTACGGCAACGCCGGCTGGATGCGCGAGCAGGTGTGCAAGTACATGTGCCCGTACGCGCGCTTCCAGAGCGCGATGTTCGACAAGGACACGCTGATCATCACGTACGACCAGAAGCGCGGCGAGCCCCGGGGCAAGGGCGAGGCCAAGGGCGACTGCGTGGACTGCGGCATCTGCGTGCAGGTGTGCCCGACCGGCATCGACATCCGCGACGGCCTGCAGTACGAGTGCATCGGCTGCGCCGCGTGCATCGACGGCTGCAACCAGGTGATGCACAAGCTCGGCCGGCCGCAGAAGCTGATCCGCTACTCCACCACGCATGCGATGGAGGGCAGGCCGACCCGCGTGCTGCGTCCCCGGGTTCTGGTTTACGGATTCATTCTTTTCCTCATCGCGGTCGCCGCCGCGGCGTCGCTGTACCTGCGCGTGCCACTCAAGGTCGACGTGATCCGCGACCGCGCCGCCATCGCGCGCGAGGTCGAGGGCGGCCTGATCGAGAACGTCTATCGCCTGCAGATCATGAACACCACCGAGGAGGCGCGCGCCTTCGAGATCAGCGTCTCCGGGCTGCCGGGCATCCAGCTCTCGGGCGAGCCCGTCGTCGGGGTGCCTGCCGCCGCGAGCCGCATGGTCCCGGTCAAGGTACGCGCCGAGCCGGCGCAGGTCGGCACCCACCCGATCGAGTTCCGGGTGCGCGCGCTCGGGGTGGAAGGCGTGGCGGTGACCGAGGACTCGGTCTTCATCGTGCGATGAACCCGCCCTGGTACCGCCAGCTCTGGCCCTGGCTCATCATCTCCGGACCCGCCGCCGTGCTGGTGGCCGGCGCGGCGACCATCTGGATCGCCTTCGCCTCGGCCGACGGCCTGGTGGTCGAGGACTATTACAAGCAGGGCCTTGCCATCAACAAGGTGCTCGCCCGCGAGGACGCCGCGGCGCGCCTGGGCATTTCCGCCGACATGAAGATCGAGGGCGAATCGCTCAGCATCATCCTGAAGGGCGCCCAGCCCGAGGCGCTGTTCGTGCACCTCGCGCACGCCACGCGCGCCGGGCTCGACCAGCGGCTGCGCCTCGCCCGCGAGGGCGGCGGGCGCTACGCCGCGGAGCTGCCGCCGCTCGCGCCGGGACGCTGGCGCATCGTGATCGAAGACCCGCGCGCCACCTGGCGCATCGTGAAGGAGGCATCGTGAAAAGGGCGATCTGGATCCTCTGGCCGTCGTTCGTCACGGGCGGCCTGGCCACCATCCTGTTCTTCACCGCGCTCGACCCGGACGAGCTCGGCTTCATCAGCCGCATGGGCGGCTACACGCTCGGCTTCTTTTTCTTCTGGGCGCTGGGCGCCGGCTCCAGCGCCTTCACCTGCTTCCTGCAGCGGCGCGCCGACGAAGTGAACCGCTGCCCGCTCCAGCCGGTCGAAAGGCCTTTGGGCTGCCCCAAGCGCGAGGACCCCGATGCGGTTTGCTAGCCTGATCCTGCTGCTCCTGCCGCTGGCCGCCGCCGCCCAGGACAGCGGCCGCGGCCGCCTGCTGTATGAGACGCATTGCGGCACCTGCCACTACGAGCGCGTGCACCAGCGCATCAAGTCAGACGTCAAGGACCTGGCGGACTTGCGCGACACCGTGGCGCGCTGGGCCTCGCAGACCAGGCACAACTTCACCCTCGACGAGCTCGAGGAGGTGGTCGCCTACCTCAACGAGTCGCACTACCGCTTCGGCCTTCCTCCCGGCTCGCGCCGGGAGCTCATCTACGGGGCCGAGCTCATGAGCGAGCAGGAGCTCGACGACTACCGCGCGCAGCTCGCCGGCGCGCGGAGCGACCAGGCGCAAAGCAGGATCCGGGCGCAGCACCGCGAGCGCATCCGCGAGCGCGCCAAGGCGCGCGGCGTGCAGATCGCGGAGCCGCTCGGCAACGTGCGCCGATGAGGCGCCTCGCCGCCGCCTTGCTCGCCTCGCCGGCGCTGGCGTTCGCCGCCGGCGACGCGGCAAACGGCGAAAGGCTGCACCGCTCCTGCCTGCAGTGCCACGGCACCGAGGTGTACGTGCCCGGGGCGACGATCAAGACGCTCGCCGCGCTGAAGAAGGAAACGGTGCGCTGGGCGAACTCCTACAACCCGAAGTTCACCCGGCAGGAGATCGACGACCTCGTCGCCTACCTCAACCGCGACTTCTACAAGCTCCCCTGACCGGATGCGGCTCGCGTTCCACGGCGCCGCCGGGGAAGTCACCGGCTCGTGCTTCGAGGTCGACACCGGCGAGGTGCGCTTCCTCGTCGATTGCGGCATGTTCCAGGGCGCGGGCGCCGACGCGAAGAACCGCGGCTTCGCCTTCGAGCCGCGCGACGTCGCTTTCGTGCTCCTCACCCACGCGCATATCGACCACAGCGGCCTGATCCCGCGCCTCGCGGCGCAGGGCTTCCGCGGCGCGGTCTACGCCACCGCCGCGACCTGCGACCTCGCGGAAGTCATGCTGCCCGACAGCGGTTACCTGCAGGAAAAGGAAGCTGAATGGGAGGGCGGCACGCCGCTCTACACCCAGCGCGAGGCGCGGGCGAGCCTCGCGCACTTCGTCGCCGTGGACTACGACACCGAGCTGCGCCCGCACGCCTCGGTGCGCTGCCGCTTCCGCGATGCCGGGCACATACTGGGTTCGGCCATCATCGAAGTGCATGTGAAGAACAAGACACTCGTTTTCTCGGGCGATCTCGGCCAGCCCGGCCGGCCGATCATGCGCGACGCCACGCCGGTCGCCGAGGCCGACGTGCTGCTGGTCGAGTCCACCTACGGTAACCGCGAGCACAAGAGCCTCGCGCAGACCCTGGACGAGCTCGCCTACGCCCTGAACGACACCCTGCGCAGCCGCAAGGGCAACGTGGTAATCCCGTCCTTCGCCGTGGGGCGCACGCAGGAAGTCATCCACCTCATCTCGGATCTGTGCCGCCAGGGGCGGGTGCCGATCCACGACCTGTACGTCGATTCGCCCATGGCGCTGGCGGCGACCCGGATCACCGCGCGGCACGCCGACTGGAAGATCGACACCCAGGGCGGCCCGCGCATCCATTTCACCGAGGACGTCGCCGACTCGATGAAGATCAACGCGGTGCGCGCCGGCGCGGTGATCGTCTCGGCGAGCGGCATGTGCGAGGGCGGGCGCATCAAGCACCACCTGCGCTACAACATCTCGCGCCCGGAGTGCGCCCTCGTGTTCGTCGGCTTCCAGGCCGCCGGCACGCTCGGCCGGCGCATCGTCGACGGCGCGCAGAGCGTGCGCCTGTTCGGCGAGGAGTACCCGGTGAAAGCGCGAGTGTTCACCATCGGCGGCCTGTCCGCGCACGCCGACCAGACGGCGCTGCTCGGTTGGCTCGGCCGGTTCCGCCGGCCGCCGCGCCAGGCCTGGGTGGTGCACGGCGAGCCGCTCGCGGCGCACGCCCTGCGCGACGCGATCCAGGAAAGGCTGCACTGGAACGCCCAGGTTCCCGAGGCGGGACAGGAGGTCGCCTTGTGAAAATCGCGATCCTCCAGGGCAATCCGGACCCGGCCGGCGGGCATTTCGGCCATGCGCTCGCTGCCGCTTACGCGGACGCCGCCAAGGCGGCCGGGCACGACGTGCAGACCATCGAGGTGGCCAAGCTCGAGTTCCCGCTGCTGCGCAGAGCGGCAGACTGGCAGGAAGGCGCGACGCCCGCTTCGATCCTGGAAGCGCAGGGCATTCTGAAGTGGGCAGACCACTACCTGATCGTCTTCCCGCTCTGGCTGGGCGACATGCCGGCGCTGCTGAAGGGGTTTTTCGAGCAGGTGCTGCGCCCGGGGTTCGCGTTCGGCGAAACGCAGCCGGGCAGGCTGCCGAAGAAGCTCCTCAAGGGCCGCAGCGCGCGCATCATCGTCACCATGGGCATGCCGGCGTTTTTCTACCGCATCTATTACCGCGCGCACAGCGTGAGGAACCTGAAGCGCAACGTGCTGGAGTTCTGCGGCGTGAGCCCGGTGCGCACCACGCTCATCGGCATGGTGGAAGGCAAGCCGGCGGCGCGCGCCGCCTGGCTGGCCGGGATCGCAAAGCTCCTGCCATGAGCGCCGATCTGCGCCAGCGCCTGGTCGGGCGCTTTCCGCTGTTCTCCGGTCTGCCGGCCGCGCTGCTCGACGAGCTGGTCGCGGGCGCGCAGGAAGTCCGCGCGCCGGCGGGCACGGTGCTGTTCGACGAGCGCCAGCCCTGCGGCGGCTTCCCGCTGGTGCTGGAGGGCGACATCCGCGTGACCAAGGCCGCGCCGAGCGGCCGCGGCATCCTGCTCTACCGGGTGGGGCCGGGCGAGGGGTGCATCCTTTCCGGCGGCTGCCTGCTCGGCAACTCGAGCTACTCGGCGAGCGGCGTGGCCGAGACCGACGTGCTGCTGCTGCGCATCCCGCCGCCGCTGTTCCAGAAGCTGCTGATGCAGTCCGAGCCGTTTCGCCGCTTCGTGTTCGGCATGTACGGCGAGCGCCTGGGCGAGGTAATGGAGCTGGTCGAGGCGGTGGCGTTCCAGAGGCTCGACGCGCGCCTCGCGCAGCTGCTCATCCGCCGCGGGCCGGTGGTGCAGGCCACGCACCAGAGCCTCGCCGACGAGCTCGGCAGCGTGCGCGAGATCGTCAGCCGCCTGCTGCGCGGCTTCGAGGAACGCGGCTGGGTGCGCCTCGAGCGCGAGCGCGTCACGCTGCTGGATCTGAAGGCGCTGTCCGCGCACGCGCAGGCTCGCGGGTGATTTTGGGATAGGCCCCCTGGCCTGTTTATTGCCTTTGCGTTGTTGATGGCGGCCCGACGGAGGAACCATGAGTAGCCTGGAGACCGATCGCGACCGGCGGCATACCGCCGCTTCGGTCCTGCAACGAATCGACCGAGAGACGGTGGCGCGGCTGCATGAGTATGCCGACGGGGGCGCGGATGGCATCGCCCAGCGCCTCACCGAGCTGGACCGCGAATGGGACACGGACCGCGCTATCGAGCTCGAGGCGTCGGCGATGGGGCTGGTTGGCCTGGCCCTGGGTGCATTCGTTCGCCCGGGTTTCCTGGCCACCCCGGCGGCGATTGGTGCGGCGGTGTTCCTGCACGCCATGGCGGGTTGGTATCCGCTCTTGCCGGTGTTCCGGCGCCTGGGCCTGCGCACCGCCCGCGAAATAGCACGCGAACGCTATGCCCTGAAGGCATTGCGCGGCGACTTCACCGGCATGGAGAGCACACGCGGGATGAAGAGCACACAACCATGAATATCTTGCCCGCGACCAGCAGGCGCGTCGAGCACGCCACTCGCCCGGACATCAACGAGCGAATCCGCACGAGAACCACCGCGCAGCTCGCCCGGCTGGAGGGCGCCCAGTCCGTCGAGCTGGACGCCCGGCTGGACGAGATCGACCATGAATGGGATGTCGAGCGCGTGCTGCAGGCGAATGCTTCCACGCTCGTGATGTTGGGCGTAGCGCTGGGGTACGCGGTGGACCGCCGCTTCCTCGTGCTGCCGGCAGTCGTACTGACATTCTTCGCGCAGCATGCGCTCCAGGGTTGGTGCCCTCCGATCCCGATTTTCCGGCGCCGCGGCGTGCGCACGGCGCGCGAGATCGAGCGCGAGCGCTACGCCATCAAGGCGCTGCGCGGCGATTTCGATGCCGTGCCGGCGGCGGGCAGCGCCGACCGCGATAAGCGCGTCCTGGCCGCGCTCGCGGCAGTCGATCGCTAGAGGACGTTAGGCGGGGGCGCCTAGGCGAGGCCGGGATTGCCCGCCACGCCGACGAGCTTGGGCAGATTGGGCGTGAGGGTGCGGACGGTCTTTCGATCGCGCAGGTAGCCCTCGAGCACTTCCCAGATCGGCTGTCCCTGCGCGCCTTCGGCGACCGGCGCCCAGCCGGCGACCTTATAGCGCTTGCCTGCCTCGATCGGCTGGTCGCCGATCCGCATGTCGGAGATGCGCTCGCCGATGCGCGCGCGGGGAGCGCAGGTGTAGCTCATGCCGCCCACGCGCACCATGTCGCCGCCCTGCTGCAGGTAAGGATCCGGATTGAACAGGTTGTCGGCGACATCTTCCAGAATGGTCTTGATCTGCTCCCCGGTGAGCTCGTTCAGCGTCGAGTAAGGGTAGGTGATGGCCGTCTGGTCCATCACATGCTCGAAGGTGATCGCCTCTCCGGGCAGCAGCGTGGTGCCCCAGCGGAAGCCGGGTGAGAAGCCGATGTCCGCGCCCTTCACCGCCAGCATGGCGTCCAGGATGAGCTGGTCCCAGGTGCCGTTGAAGTTGCCGCGCCGGTAAAGCAGGCCTTGCGTGACCGCGAGCTTTTCCTGGAGCTTGTCGCGGTAGGGCCTGCGCACCTCTTCCACGTACGAATGCATTCCTTCGTCCGGTTTCAGCAAATTCGAAAAAACCGGAAGCAGGCGGTAGCGGTAGCCGCTGATCCCGCCGCCCGAGACCTGCAGGTCGAGCACGCCGAGGAACTTGCCGTTGGAGCCGGCGTTGGTGACCAGGGTCTTGCCGACGAGCACCGGGGCGGGCACGCCGTCGTGCGTATGCCCGCCGAGGATGGCGTCGATGCCGCGCACGCGCGAGGCGAGCTTGAGGTCGACGTCCATGCCGTTGTGCGAGAGCAGCACCACCGCCTGCGCGCCTTTCGCGCGCACTTCGTCCACGACCGCCTGCAGTCGCGGCTCCTGGATGCCGAAGGTCCACTCCGACACCAGGTAGCGCGGGTTGGCGATCGGCGTATACGGAAACGCCTGGCCGATCACCGCCAGCGCCACGCCGTTCACGCTGCGCAGGCTGTACGGCTTGAACACCGGATCCTCGAAGTCGGCGGTCTTCACGTTCTGCGCCAGGAACTCGATCGGCGCGAGCTCCTTCTCCGCCGCTTTCACGCGCTCGGCGCCGTAGGTGAACTCCCAGTGCGCGGTCATCAGGTCGATGCCCAGGCGCTTCTGCGCGCCGATCATGTCCGCGCCCTTCGTCCACAGCGCGGTGGCCGAGCCCTGCCAGCTGTCGCCGCCGTCCAGCAGCAGCGCGTGCGGCCGCGAGGCGCGCAGCCGCTTCACCAGCGTGGCGAGGTGCGCGTAGCCGCCCACCTTGCCGTAGCGCCGCGCCAGCTTTTCGAAGTCCAGATAGGTGAAGGCGTGCGCCGAGGCGCTTTGATTCTCGATGGAGTATTTTTTTAGAAAGGCAGAACCGACCAGATGAGGCGGCTCGCCGTTGCCCAGGTTGACGCTGGGCTCGCGGAAGTGGACCGGCAGGAGCTGCGCGTGCACGTCGGTCACGTGCAGCAGCGAAACGTTGCCGAAGGCCGGCAGGTCGTACAGCTCGGCGGCGGCCTGCGCCCCGGACAGGTTAGGGCGCAGCGTGGCTCCCGCCGCGGAGGCGAGAGCCAGAAGGCGGAGAAAGTCGCGGCGCTGCAACTACCGCGCTACTGGTTGACCGGCGAGCTCGGGTCGAGCAGGTAGGCGGTCAGGTCCTTGATCTGCTGCTCGGTGAGCGAGCCTGTGGTGCCGAAGCGCGGCATGTTGGAGCACAGGTTGTACGCCTTGGCGTTGTAGATCTTGCCGTAGACGTACTTCTGCATATCGGGGCCGTTGCCGCGCTTCTTGCCGAAGGCGGTGAGGCTCGGCCCGATGGTCCCGGCGGAGGTGCGCGCGGGGGAAATCTCGTGGCAGTTGTAGCAGCCCCCGCCCGAGGGCTGCTTGGGATCCTCGTGCCATTGCATGCCGCGGCCGCTCCAGGCGATCTTCGCGCCTTCCTTCCAGTTGCCCATGAGGCTGCCGGAGGGGTACACGATGGTCTTCATCTGATCCGCCTCCAGCCGCTTGGCGAGGTCGGCGGGCGGCTTATCGCGGGTGGCGGTGCAGGTGCGCTGCACCGCGTCCTGCTCGAGCCGGTCCATCTTCGCCTGGCCTTTCGGGTGGAAATCGCGCTTCATGATTTCCTGCACCTCGCGGTCGGTCGGCTCCGCCATCGCCAGCGGCGACAGCACGAGCGCGGCGAGCCCGGCGCCCAGCATCCACTTGGTCGTCATCCCATCCCCCTCAGCGCTTGGTACCCGGGCCGCGATAGGTCGCGCCCTTGGCGGTGGTCGTCAGGTACATGTTCACCGCGTTGACCGTTTCCGAGCCG
Source organism: Burkholderiales bacterium (assembly GCA_036374055.1). GTDB lineage: Bacteria > Pseudomonadota > Gammaproteobacteria > Burkholderiales > SG8-39 > SCGC-AG-212-J23. Next base: position 7,358 of record DASUUN010000437.1, on the reverse strand, counting down.
AAGTCGGGCTCGGGCGTGCGCATCTGGCGGTAGCAGTTGTTGATGCGCCACTGCATGGTCTTGAAGGTGCTGTTGGACACCCGGTAGGCGGGCCAGGTGGCCATCAGCGGCCGCGCCGCCTTCGGCGAGCTCAGCACCGGCAGCTCGGACATGCGGATGCGCTTGCCTTCCTCGCCGTGGCAGGAAGCGCAGGAGAAATCCCATAGCCCGGTGCGCACGTAGAACAGCTTCTTGCCCAGCTCGTACGATTCCTTCTCTTTGGGATGCGCGCTGCCGGGGCTCAGCTTGAAGCCGCGGCTATGGCCAGCGACGTACGCCGAGAGATACTCCATCTCGGAGGGCTTGTCGGCGTTGCCGAAAGGACGCTTGAGCGCTTCTTCCCGGCTGCGTCCCTGGAGCGTCATCATGCAGTGCAACAGGCGGGACTCCGTGTCCATCACCTGATCGACGTCCTTGAAGTAGCGCGGCAGGGCCGCATGCGCGCCCTTCAGCACCCCCGGACCCTTGCCCAGGTCGCATTTCTCCAGCGATACGTTGTTGGGTCCCTGCGGCTTCTTCCACAGGTCCTCGCCGACCAGCTCGAACAGTTCTACTGGGCTGCCCTCGGCGGTCATCTTCTGGTACTTCTCGAACTGCGATTGTGCGAATGCCGGCGCCACTGCAAAGGCGAGTACGGCACCGCAGGTGATAGCGCGCATCATCCTCCTCCTCCTTCTTTCCGGGCGGGCCGCCGTCAGGCGACCGCGGTCTCGGTCTTGTTGGTCTCGCCCTTGTTGTCGAGCCAGCTTACTTCGATCTTGTCGCCCTTCGCGCCGCCCTTGAGGCGGAACGAGAACACCGGGTTGCGCGAGATCGCCTGGCTGATCTCGCCCTCGATCACCGGTTTGCCGTTGACCTTCACGGTGATGTTCTGGATGAAGTACGGCGCGCCCTTGGTCTGCTGCGCGGTCTGCATCGGGTGCGTCATGAGCACGCGCACGTCGGTGTTGCCGCCCGCGAGCGTGGCCCTCATTTTCATCGGTCCTGCCATGTCAGCCTCCGCATCCGCCGATGGTTACCTTGATTTCCCGGGTCGCCGTGTAGTGCTTGCCGCCGGCGGTGGCGACCACGCGCACGTCCGAGGTCTCGCCCATCTTGGCGTTGAGCTTCACGAACGGCAGCGCGCCGTCCTTGAAGTCGAAGCGCGCGGCGAGCGGGAACGGGTTCTTCTCGATCACCACGGCGATGGCGGTGGTGCCCGGGATGTTGCTCGTCACCTCGATCGGCACCACCGCGCCGTTCTCGGCGATCTGCGGCGCCTCGATCACGATGTCCTTGCTCGGCTCGGTGCTGGCGGCGCCCAGGCTCTTCAGCGCGTCGCCGGGGCTTTTCGCGGCGAACGCGTCCTTGTTCCATGCGGCGAGCGCCATCACCGGCTTGAGCAGGCCGCCGACCAACACCGCGGCCAGCGCACCCAGCAATCCTCTGCGTCGATCATTCATCTGCGATATCCCTCCTGGACACCGGGAATATAAGGGGGCCCCGGCTGCCAATAGATCAATTGTACTTATCCCTGCATTCGATGGAACCCTTTGCGCGCTGCAGCGACTGATGCCCAGAATATATAGCTATGCTCGTCCGGCCGCACGGAGCAGGACCGCTCAAGCCGCGCATGCTCACCGGCGAGGCGCTCGCCGCCGAGCGGGCGCGTGCCCGGACGCTGCCCGCGGTGCCGGTCAGCTCGCGCGAGAAGGGCGACCTTATCATGCTGGGCATCGGCGGCTTCACGCCGCTCGAGGGCTTCATGACGCGCGCCGACTGGGAAGGGGTGTGCGACGGGTGCCGCACCGCGGCGGGCCTGTTCTGGCCGATTCCCATCACGCTGTCCACGGAAGTCGACGTGCGCGTCGGCGGCGACATCGCGCTGGTCGACCCGGAGGGCGGCGAGCCGCTCGCCACCATGCGGGTCACGGAGAAATACACCGTCGACAAGGCGCACGAGTGCGCCTCGGTGTTCCGCACCACCGACGCCGCGCATCCCGGGGTGAAGATGGTGATGGAGCAGCCGGCGGTGAATCTCGCCGGGCCGGTGAAGGTGCTGTCCGACGGCGGCTTCAGGGCGAAGTACGGCGCGCTGTTCATGACGCCGGCCGAAACGCGCGCCGAGTTCGAGCGGCTGGGCTGGTCGCGCGTGGCCGCCTTCCAGACGCGCAATCCCATGCACCGCTCGCACGAGTACCTCGCCAAGGTGGCGATCGAGACCTGCGACGGCGTGCTGGTGCACTCGCTGCTCGGCGCGCTCAAGCCGGGAGATATTCCGGCCGAAGTGCGAACGAAAGCGATTTCAGTATTGGTAAGCAACTATTTCCGTCCCGGGACCGTCCTGCAGGCGGGCTACCCGCTCGACATGCGCTACGCCGGCCCGCGCGAGGCGCTGCTGCACGCCCTGTTCCGCCAGAACTACGGTTGCTCCCACCTCATCGTGGGGCGCGACCATGCCGGGGTCGGCAGCTACTACGGACCGTTCGACGCGCACCGCATCTTCGACGAGATCCCGCGCGATGCGCTCGAGACCCGTGCGCTCAAGATGGACGTGACCTTCTGGTGCTACCGTTGCGGCGGCATGGCCTCCGGGCGCACCTGCCCGCACGCCGACGCGGACCGCCTGCAGGTATCGGGAACCCAGCTGCGCAAGTGGCTGTCCGAAGGTACACCGGTACCGCCGGAGTTCAGCCGGCCGGAGGTGCTCGAGGTCCTGCGCGCCTTCTATTCCTGACTTGATCTTTCGCCAGCTTTTCGAGCCCGTCTCCAGCACCTACACCTACCTCCTCGGCTGCGAGGAGACCGGACAGGCGCTGCTGGTCGACCCGGTGATGCCGGCCTGGGAGCGCGACCTGGCGGCGCTGAGCGCGCTCGGCCTCAAGCTCGCCTTCACCGTGGAGACGCACGTCCACGCCGACCACATCACCGCGGCGCTGCAGCTCAAGCGCGAGGCCGGCAGCCGCATCGCCTATCCCGCGCCTTCGGCCGCCCCCTGCGCCGACGTGCGCATCGAGGACGGGCGGCAGTTCCGCCTGGGCAGCATCGCCCTGCAGCCGGTGTTCACGCCGGGCCACACCGACGATCACTTTGCGTACGTGATCGACGGCCGGGTGCTTACCGGCGATGCGCTGCTCATCGACGGCTGCGGGCGCACCGACTTCCAGAACGGCGACGCGGCGACGCTGTACCGCAGCGTGCACGAGCGGCTGTTCGCGCTGCCCGACGATACGCTGGTGTACCCCGCGCACGACTACCAGCAGCGGCGCGTGTCCACCATAGCCCAGGAGCGCAGCCGCAACCCCCGCCTGGGCGGGGGCCGCGACTTATCGATGTTCGAGAAGATCATGCGCGAGCTGAACCTGCCCTACCCGAAATTCATCGACCACGCCGTGCCCGGCAACCGGGCGTGCGGCGTCTGCCCGCCCGACATCGCGGAGAACCTCCGGCAGTACTGCGAGAAGATGGAGGCGAGCCCGCAGGGCTAGCCAGCCGAACCTACAAGCCGCCTACGCAGGCAATCGCGGTGATGACCGCCCCATTGATGCCGCTGGCGTCCTCGAGCTTCGATTTCGGAGCACTGGCGAGTGCCGTGGCCTTGTCGGAGATGTCCTGCAGCTTGTCCACGGCGTCATCGTACTTCTTCAGCCCGACTTTGGCCGCGGCCGCCTCCAGTTTCGCGAGCAGATTGGTCTGATCGGTGGAAGCGCTCTTCCCCAGGAAAACGCCGTTCTGGATGGCGGTTTCCACCGCGTTCAGTTCGCTCGCGCAGGCCCCGGTGAAATGGTTCGCCCATGCAACACCGTTCCACCCACCCACAGCCGCCAACAGCAGAACCGCGGCGGCTCGCCGTTTCATGTTCGTCATAACCCTCTCCTGTGGTGAAAGTAGCGTTCGTAAGGCGCTACAGGAGGAACACCAGGGAGGGCGGCACTATTCCCGCCGGCTCTAGCCTACGGCTGTTTCGGTGTCTTGTATTCGGCTTCCTTCTGGAACGGTTCCCAGACGGTTTCGTAACCTACAAACCCCTTTTCGTTTGCCGGCTTCTGGCGCGTTGTCACGAAACGCGCATGGCCGTCAGGAACTTTGGCGGGGGGCGGTTTTTGCTCGCTCATACGTCGCCTTTCCTATGGTGAAACAGGTCTCAGGAGTGACGGGTCGATATCCGCGCCGGCAACGACCGCCCCGCCCGCTCTTGTCTCTTCGTCGGTTGCGTTGCGCACGGTCAGTATCTCGAGCGTAAAGACGACCTCTCTGCCGCAAAGCGGATTGTTGCCATCGACCGTCAGCGTCTCGTCGGTCACCCGCGTCACGAGGAAGCTGCGGGTCTGGCCCTTGTCGTTTTCCATGAGGATGGAGGTGCCGACCTGCCGATACTCCTCGGGGACGTTCTCGATGCGATCGGTAAACACCAGCGACTCGTCTCTGGGGCCGAAGATCCGGTTGCCGTCGATCGGCACTTCGATGACGTCGCCAGCGGACTTGCCCTCCAGCTCCTTGTGGACGGAAGGGGCCAGGATTTCATTGTGTCCGTGAACATACCCCAGCGGGAATTCGACCCTGGTGAGGACATGCCCCGTCTTCCTGTCGGTCACCTTGTAGGTGAGCTCGACAAACTTGCCGTTCTGGATGGTTTCAGAAAATGGACGCACCGAAGATCCTGACCTTGCCGTTTTCATAGCCGAGGACGAGCCGGCCAAGCCATTCACCTGGCTTCCTGGTGCTGCGCTGCCGGTAGAGAACCGTCACATGCTCGCCCCGGCGGATGACGCCGAGCGCGTCGAAGTCCTCGGACAGGCTTCTCGCGAGCTCGCTGTTCGCGAACTGGTGGCCCGCCACCACCTGATCCATGGCAAGCGCCAGGGAACTGGAAAAGTTCCTCGCGAATTCCCCGTACTTGCCTTCGTTCGAAGATTTGACGAGGTCGCGCCACAGCGGTTCGGCGATGGCAAGAATCTCCTCGTCCGTCTTCTCAGTGATATTCACGAGCTTTCGCCCGGGGGGCGCGGCTACTCCTTGTCCGAAACCAGGTGATAGCAAGGCGCCTTCTCCATGGTGTACTCGCCGGTTTCCGGATCGCGGCGCGAGACGGTCAGCACGTGCCAGTTCTCGTCGTCCACCTTCATGGCGTCGCCCCGGTAGTAGTAGCCCGGCCAGCGGGTCTCCTTGCGAAACAGCGTGTGCTGCGTGACGCACTCCGCGGCGCGGTGGCGGTGCTTCAATTCCCACGCGCGCAGCAACTCGTGAATGTCCTTGGCGGCCAGGCTCTCGAGGTCTTCCTCCATGATCCTGAGCTTCTTGAGGCCGATATGCAGGAGCTTCTCGTTGGTCATGTAGTTGACGGTCACCCCGCCGCAATACTCGTCCATCAGCTTCTGCAGTCGGTCCAGGCCCTGCTGGGGATTGATGTAGTGCGGGTTGACATTGCCCGCCACGATCGCGTTGCGGTAGGTCCTGTAATGCTCGAGGGGCTTGTAGATCTCTTTCTTGCGGCGCTCGATCTGCTCGTCGGACACGACAATGCCTTCGGCCTTTCCGTCGTCGATGTACTTGCAGGCGGCCTTCGCGGCGAGGCGGCCTTCGGTGAACGACCCCGATGAGAAGGCGTGCGGCGTGCCGCCGACTGCGTCGCCGGCGCCGAACAGGCCTTCGATCGTCGTCATGCGGTTATAGCCCCAGAAATACTCGGGAGGGGAAACGTCCTCGGGACCCGAGCACCACGCGCCCGAGCAGGTCGCGTGGGAGCCCATGACGTAGGGCTCGGACGTGGTCAGCTCGGGATTCTCGTTCTTGGGATCCACGTCGGTGGCGGCCCACAGCACCGCCTGGCCGACGGTCATGCCGAGGAAGTTTTCCCAGCCGACCTCTTCCAGATGAGGATCCTGGAAGGCGCGCATGGTCACCATGTGGATGGGACCGCGGCCCGCATTCACTTCCTGGATGATGCAGTGGTTGCGCAGGCAGGTCGGGATCGGCCGGTGCGTCAGGTGCGACGCTTCCGGATCCAGATACTCCTTTCCGACCATCTGCTGCAGAGCGGGGAACCACTTCGATTCGTATTCCTCGCCAAGGCAATTCTGCGTATAGGTCTTCAGGTGCAGGAAGTAGGCGCCGACCGGGCCGTAGCCGTCCTTGAAGCGCGCCAGCACGATGCGGTTCTCCATCTGCGTCATCTTGGCGCCGGCGTTGATCATGAGCCCGTAGGCGGACGCGGACGACCAGGGCGCATACCAGGTGCGGCCGGAGCCTTCGCCCACGGAACGCGGCTTGAAGATGTTGGAGGCGCCGCCCGCGCCGCAGATCACGGTCTTCGCCTTGAAGACGTGGTAGTTCCCCGTGCGCACGTTGAAGCCGACGGCACCCGCCACCCGGTTCTGCCTGCTGTCGTCCATCAGCAGGTGGGTGACGCAGATGCGGTTGAAGACCTTGTCCGCGGATTTCTTGGCGGCCTCGGCGACGATGGGCTTGTAGGACTCGCCGTGAATCATGATCTGCCAGCGCCCTTCGCGCAGATAGCGCCCGGTCTTCGGGTCCTTCATGATGGGCAGGCCCCACTCCTCGAACTGATGCACCGTGGAGTCGACGTGGCGGGCCATGTCGAACAGCAGGTCTTCCCGCACCAGCCCCATCAGGTCGATGCGCGCGTAGCGGACATGGTCCTCGGGCTTGTTCTCGCCCCAGCGGGTGCCCATGTAGCAGTTGATGGCGTACAGCCCCTGGGCGACTGCGCCCGAGCGATCGATATTGGCCTTCTCGGCGATGACGATCTTCTTGTCGTGACCCCAGAATCTCGCTTCCCAGGCGGCACCGGTGCCGCCCAGGCCTGCACCGACGACCAGGATGTCGATGCCATCTTCGACGATCGTCTTGTAGGCCATCAGTAGTACACGCCTTTCTTCATCTTCAGGCCGGCGGCCTCGAGCGTATGCAAGCCGCCGTCATCCATGCGGATCCATTTCGGCTCGTTGTACAGAAGTTGGCTGTCGCGCATCTCCTTGCTCGGCCCGGGAACCTCCGCGAGCTTGGGGATCGCCGTCCCCCAGGGCTTGGTGGTGATGGGCGACAGGAAGTTCTTTTCCGTGCCGTTCCTGAACTTGATCCTCCAGGCGATCGTGCCTTTCTGCTCGTCGCGGTCGACGCGGACGCTGTGGCCCAGCGGGGCAAAGTCGGCATAGCCGCGCACATCGATCGCATGCTGCGGGCAGGCCTTCACGCAGGAGTAGCACTCCCAGCACATGTTGGGCTCGATGTTGTAGGCGCGGCGATACGTCTCGTCGATGTGCATGATGTCCGAGGGACAGATGTCGACGCAGTGTCCGCATCCGTCGCACCTCGTCATG
>DASUUN010000436.1:0-4454 GCA_036374055.1 Burkholderiales bacterium | reverse complement strand
CGCCATCGTCGGGGTCGGCGCGGCGCAGAACGTCTCGGCGGTGCGCTGGGGCATCGCCGGCACCATCGTCTGGGCCTGGGTGCTCACCATCCCGTGCTCGGCCTTCATGGCCGGCCTGATGTGGTGGCTGGGCCGGCAGCTCTTCTAGTGCCCGTGGCGCTGGCCGGTCAGCCGCGCGACCGGGAAGTCCACGCGCACTTCGCCGGCCTTCTCGAACTCGAGCGTGACGGGAATGCGGTCGCCTTCCCTGAACGGCTGCTTGATGTCCACGAACATGAGGTGGGGGCCGCCCGGCTTGAGCTCGAAGCTGCCCCCCGCGGGAATGTCGTAGCCCTTCACCTCGCGCATGCGCATGATGTCGCCGTCCCTCACCGTGACGTGCGTCTCGACGCGCGCCGCCGCGGCCGATGCGACGCCGACCAGCCGTTCGGCTGAAGCCGCCTTGTTGCGGATGACCATGTAGCCCGCGGCCACCTTGGCGCCGGGCGCCGTGGCGCGCGCCCAGGGCTTTTCGATCTCGACCTGCGCAAGAGCGGGGGATGCAACCAGAGCCAAAGCCAATACAAGATATCTCATGACACCTTTCGATTTTCCTCTTCCTGCAATTTACGCCAGAACACCTTGCCGGTGGCGGTGCGCGGCAGCTCGTCGACGAACTCGATCACCCGCGGCACCTTGAAGGCTGCCATCTTTTCGTGCGCCCAGTCGATGATTTCCTTCGCCGTAGTGCCCTGCGCGTTTTTCTTGAGGACGATTAATGCTTTCACGGTCTCCCCGCGGTAGCTGTCGCGCGCGCCGATGACGCAGGCTTCCTGGATCGCCGGGTGCGCGTACAGCATCGCCTCCACCTCGGCCGGCCACACCTTGTAGCCGGCGCAGTTGATCATGCGCTTCAACCGGTCGGTGATGAAGAAGTAGCCCTCCTCGTCGTAGTAGCCGAGGTCGCCGGTGCGGAAAAAGCGCTTGCCGTCGTGCCGGATGAACGCCTGCGCGGTGGCCTCGGGCTGCTTCCAGTAGCCGCGGAATACCTGCGGGCCGTGCACGATGATCTCCCCGACCTGGTTCGGCGCCAGCTCCGCGAGCGTTTCCGGATCGATCACCCGGGCGTCGGTGTTGAAGAACGGGATGCCCCCGCACTGGCGCTTGGGCCGCTGCGGCGGGTTGATGTGCGTGGGCGCCATGGTCTCCGACAGGCCGTAGCCCTCGACGAACGGCAGGCCGATCACCTCCTCGAGCTTGCGCGCCAGCGCCTCGGGCATCGCCGCGCCGCCGCCGCCCAGCACGCGCAGCGACGAAAGGTCGTACTGCGCGAGCTTCGGGTTGGAGAGGAAATCCACCATCATCGTCGTGATCGCCGACCAGTTGGTGACCCCGGCGCGCTCGATCTGCAGCGCCGCGCAGTCCCGGTCCCAGCGCGACAGCAGCACGATGGTCGCCGCGAGGTGCAGCGGCGAGTTCATCCCGGCCTGCATCCCGGTGACGTGGAACAGCGGCAGCGCGCACAGCACGACCGAGCCCTCCTGCGTGCCGCGCCAGTTGAGGTAGGGCACCGTGGTGGCCTGCAGGCTGGCGTGCGTGTGCATGCAGCCCTTGGGCTTTCCCGTGGTGCCCGAGGTGTAGGGCATGACCGAAAGATCCTCCGGCCCGGCGAGGTGCGGGCCCGGCGGCAGGTTCGCCGAGATCGCCTGGTTCCAGGTCGCTGAAGACGACCTTCTCTTGAGAAGCTCGGGCATGGGCAGATCGGTCGCTTCCGGCAGGTAGTCGGCGTACGCGGCCACGATGCAGTGCTTCAGGGCAATCGGCGCGATCTGCGGCAGGACGTCCTCGCCCACGACGGCCACCTGCGCGTCGGAGTCCTCGACGTAGTGGCGCAGCTCCTCGGTGCGGTTCATGGGATTCACCGGCACCACGACGGCATCGGCGCGCAGCACGGCGTAATAGGCGATGACGAACTGCGGGCTGTTCTGCAGGTACAGCAGCACGCGCTCCCCGCGCGCCACGCCGCAGCGCTGCTGCAGCCAGCCGGCGAGCGCGTCGACCTGGCGCTTGAGCTCCCGGTAGGTCAGCCGGCGGCCGTAGTAGTCGATGGCCGCGCGCTCCGGATGCAGCGCCGCGCTGCGCTCGAGGTTGCGGTACACCGTTTCGCGCGGCAGCTCGAGGGTCCTCGGCTGGCCGGGCGGCCAGTGCGCGAAATGCCGGGTGAACATCAGAGCGCGTAGCGCCGGACGGCTTCCTCGTTCCACTGCATCGGTTTCTCGGGAACGGCGACGCAGCCGTCCTCGAGCGCGAGCGGCTGCTGCAGCACCGGCTCGGCCCAGTCGACGAACTCCAGCCAGTGGCAGGTCGGCGTCACCGCGAGCAGCTGGCAGCTCACTTCCGGGAACAGGTGGCTGGACATCTCCATGCCCGCGCCTTGCGCCAGCGCCGCGGCGCGCATCCAGCCGGTGACGCCGCCGATGCGCTGCGCGTCGGGCATGACGTAGTCGCAGGCGCCCGCGGCGAGCGCCTGCGCCATGTGCTCCGCGCCCATGAAGTTCTCGCCGATCTGGATCGGCGTGTGCACCTCGCGCGCCACGCGCGCGTTGCCGGCGAAATCGTCCGCGCGCACCGGCTCCTCGATCCACAGCACGCCGCCCTCCTCGTCGATCAGGCGGCCGCGGCGCACGGCCTCGGTCACCGTGAGCGCCTGGTTGAAGTCCACCATCAGCGTGATGCCCGGCCCGATCGCCTGCTTCACCGCGCGCAGCGCCTCCAGGTCCTGCCGGGCCTCGGGCCGTCCGAGGCGCAGCTTTACCGCCCGGAAGCCTTCCTTGACGAGCTCTTCTGCTTCCTTGGAGAGCTCGGAAGGACCCATGATGCCCAACCCCTTCGAGTTGTAGGCCGGAATGGGCCGCGGCACGCCGCCGAGCAGGCGCGCGAGCGGCTGCCCGAGCGACTGGGCGAGCGCGTCCCACGCCGCCATGTCGAGGCCGGCCATGGCGAAAAGCACGATGTTGTGGATGCCGAGCAGCGTGTAGCGTGCGCGCAGCTTGCGCTCGAGCTCGAAAGGCGCCACCGCGTCGCCTGTCACCATCCCGGCCATCGCCTCCACCAGCTTCGCGATCGGCGGCAGGTTGTGCCGGCCCAGGCCGAACAGGTACGAGCGCCCGACGATGCCCTGGTCGGTCTCGAGGTCGATGAGCAGCAGGGCGGACTCGGTCAGCTTGCCGGTGCTCGTGGCGAGCGGCCGCTTCATGGGCGCGGCCACCGGCCGCGCGCGGATCGCCCGGATCTTCATTCGCCCCTGAACGCCGGCTTGCGCTTTTCCATGAACGCGCGCCGGCCCTCCTGGTAGTCCTGGCTTTTCGCGCAGCGCTCGATCGCCGCCTGCATCGTCTTGTGGTCCGGCGCTCCCTCGGCTTTCACGTACTCCTCGATGATGGTCTTGCTGTTGGCGATCGCAAGGGGCGCGTTTGCGGTCAGCGTCGAGATGATTTTTTCTACTTCGGCTTCAAGGTCTGCGTCGGGGTAAACCGCGTTCACCAGCCCCATCGGCAGAGCCTCCTCGGCGGAATAGCGCCGACCGAGGAACATGATCTCGCGCGTGCGGGCGTGGCCGACCGTTTCCAGCAGCCTTTTGTGCCCCTCGACGTTGTAGGCGAGGCCGAGCTTCGCCGCGGGGATGCCGAACTGCGCCGAGCGGCCGCAGTAGCGCAGGTCGCAGGCGAGCGCCACCTCGAGCCCGCCGCCCATGCAGAAGCCGTAGATCATCGCCACCGACGGCTTGCGCGAGTCCTGGATCGCGTGCAGCACCTGGTCGAGCAGGCCGTCGTACTCGGCGACCGCGGCCTTCTGCGCGCGGATCCTGTCGAACTCCGAGATGTCGGCGCCGGCGGAGAAGGCCTCGGTGCCCGCGCCGCGGAACGCGACGCAGCGCACGTCGGGATCGGCGTCGAAGCGCTTCATCGCGGCGGGGATGCCGCGCCACATCTCGCCGTTGATGGCGTTCCTCTTCGCCGGCTGGTCGAACACGATCCAGCCGACCGCGCCGCGCTTCTCGACGCCGAGCATCAGGGCTTCCCCCCCGGTCCGTAGATCGAAGCGGGCGCCGCGCGCGCATCGCGCGCCTCCCAGTGACCGGACTCGACCTGGTGAAAGAACGTCTCGAGCAGCTGGTTGAACAGCGCCGGCTCCTCCAGGTTGATGGGGTGGCCGCTGCGCGGGAAGATCGCCAGGCCCGCCCTGCGGATGGCGCGCTTCATGAGCAAGCTCGCCTCGAGGCAGGGCTCGTCCTCGTCGCCCGTCATGATGAGTACCGGCAGCTCGAGCCGCGTCATCTCGGCGGTGAGCTCGTACAGGGAAGGCCGCCGTCCCTGGTAGCCCTGCATGGTGTTCGCCGAGCCCGCGGCCGAGTGCTCCGTGAGCTGGCGCACGAACTCAGCGAAGCCGCGCGGGTCCTTGCGCTGCAGCTGCAG
>DASUUN010000435.1:0-2074 GCA_036374055.1 Burkholderiales bacterium | reverse complement strand
GCTGCTCGCGGAACTGCACCCCTCGACAGACAGCGAGGAGGCGCTCGCCGTGTGGGTGGCCAATGGCGGGCGCTGGCGCCGCGAGCTCCAGGCCTGCATCGACCAGGTCGTGAACCTGGACTGGTTCGACCCCGACGGCGCAACGCGACCGGCCGCCGAAGCGAAGACGCTCATCTACGCTCGCGCTTGACCTGGTCTTTCTGGAGGATTTCATGAACATCGCAGATATTTGTTGTACCCGGGAAGCCGTTTTCGCCGACCGAGGCGACAGCCTGCAGCAGGCGGCTTCGCTGATCATGTAAAGGAAATCCCATGAGCGACGGAAAGAAACTCACCACCAACGCCGGCTGTCCGGTCGTCGACAACCAGAACGTCATGACCGCCGGCCGGCGCGGGCCGCAGCTGCTGCAGGACGTGTGGTTCCTGGAGAAGCTCGCGCACTTCGACCGCGAGGTGATCCCGGAGCGGCGCATGCACGCCAAGGGCTCGGGCGCCTACGGCACCTTCGCCGTCACCAACGACATCACCCGATACACGCGGGCGAAGATCTTCTCCCAGATGGGCAAGAAGACCGAGATGTTCGCGCGCTTCACCACCGTGGCCGGCGAGCGCGGCGCCGCCGACGCCGAGCGCGACATCCGCGGCTTCGCGCTCAAGTTCTACACCGAGGAAGGCAACTGGGACCTCGTCGGCAACAACACGCCGGTGTTCTTCCTGCGCGATCCGCTCAAGTTCCCCGACCTCAACCACGCGGTGAAGCGCGACCCGCGCACCAACATGAGGAGCGCGAAGAACAACTGGGACTTCTGGACCTCGCTGCCCGAGGCGCTGCACCAGGTCACCATCGTGATGAGCGACCGCGGCATCCCGGCTAGCTACCGCCACATGCACGGCTTCGGCAGCCATACCTTCAGCTTCATCAACGCGAAGAACGAGCGCCACTGGGTCAAGTTTCACTTCAAGTCGCAGCAGGGCATCAGGAACCTGACCGACGCCGAGGCCGAGGCGCTCATCGGCAAGGACCGCGAGAGCCACCAGCGCGACCTCTACGAGAGCATCGAGAGGGGCGACTATCCCCGCTGGACGCTGGCAGTGCAGGTGATGCCGGAAAAGGACGCCTCCAGGGTGCCCTACCACCCCTTCGACCTCACCAAGATCTGGCCGCACAAGGACTACCCGCTGATCGAGGTCGGCGTCATGGAGCTCAACCGCAACCCGGAGAACTTCTTCGCCGAGGTCGAGCAGTCGGCGTTCAACCCGGCCAACATCGTGCCGGGCATCGGCTTCTCGCCGGACAAGATGCTGCAGGGGCGCCTGTTCAGCTACGGCGACGCGCAGCGCTATCGCCTCGGCGTGAACCACCACCTGATCCCGGTGAACGCCGCGCGCTGCCCGGTGCACAGCTTCCACCGCGACGGCCAGATGCGCGTCGACGGCAACCACGGCAGCACGCTCGGCTACGAGCCCAACAGCACCGCCGAATGGCAGGAGCAGCCGGATTTCCGCGAGCCGCCGCTGTCGATCGAAGGCGCCGCGGACCACTGGAACCACCGTGAGGACGACGACTACTACTCGCAGCCCCGGGCGCTCTTCCGCCTGATGAGCGCGGCCCAGAGGCAGGTGCTCTTCGACAACACAGCGCGCGCGATTTGCGAGGCACCCCGCGAGATCCAGATGCGCCACATCCAGAACTGCCTCAAGGCCGACCCGGCCTACGGTGAGGGCGTGGCGAAGGCGCTGGGGATCGAGCTGTTCGAGCCGCAGAGCGCTTGAGCGAAGCGACGTGCGGCGCCCGGCTCGGCGCCGCCACCACCAACCTGTAGTGAGCAAGCCCGCACTCAACGCGCTGCCGGAAAGCCTGCTGCGGCCGGGACGCAACTGCTTCGCGGTGGCGCGGGCCGAGCGCGTCGCGCTGCTCGTCGACGCCGACGCGTACTTCACGGCGTTCTACCAGGCGGCGCTGCGCGCGCGGCGCTCGATCACCATCCTCGCCTGGGACTTCAACAGCCAGACGCGGCTGCACTTCGATCCGGTGCCCGAAGGCGCTCCGCCCGCGCTGCTTGGCGAATTCCTC
>DASUUN010000434.1:0-5954 GCA_036374055.1 Burkholderiales bacterium | reverse complement strand
CGAGGCCGGCTACGTCGGCGAGGACGTCGAGAACATCATCCAGAAGCTGCTGCAGAACTGCGACTACGACGTCGACAAGGCGAAGCGCGGCATCGTCTACATCGACGAGATCGACAAGATCTCGCGCAAGTCGGACAACCCGTCGATCACGCGGGACGTCTCGGGCGAAGGCGTTCAGCAGGCCCTTCTGAAGCTGGTCGAAGGCACCATCGCTTCCGTGCCGCCGCAGGGCGGGCGCAAGCATCCGAACCAGGACTTCGTGCAGGTCGACACCACCAACATCCTGTTCATCTGCGGCGGCGCGTTCGACGGCCTGGAGCGGATCGTGCGCAACCGCACCGAGAAGACCGGCATCGGCTTCGGCGCCGAGGTGCGCAGCCCGACCAACTCGAAGGCGACCTACGACCTGCTGCGCAACGTCGAGCCCGAGGACCTGATCAAGTTCGGCCTGATCCCGGAGTTCGTCGGCCGCCTGCCGGTGCTGGCGACGCTCGAGGAGCTCGACGAGCACGCGCTCATCCAGATCCTCACCGAGCCGAAGAACGCCCTCATCAAGCAGTACCAGCGCCTGTTCCACATGGAAGGCGTGGAGCTCGAGGTGCGCATTCCCGCGCTCGGCGCGGTGGCCAAGCGCGCCCTTGCACGAAAAACCGGGGCAAGGGGCCTGCGCTCCATCCTGGAGCAGATCCTGCTCGACACCATGTACGAGCTGCCCACGCTGGAGAACGTCAGCAAGGTGGTCGTCGACGAGTCGATGGTGAGCGCCGACGGCAAGCCGCTGCTGATCTATTCCGACCAGCACAAAGTCGCCGGCGGGTCCGGCTAAAGCTTTTTTCATCCTTCCTGCATTGCAGTACACGGGTCATCCGTGTACGCTTTGGTCATTGATTTTTCTGGGGGAACCCGCATGTATTGGGGGCGCTCCAACCCCTTGATGAGGCTACTCTAAATGTCCGAAAACCTGCCGTCCGCCGACATCGTCCAGTACCCGCTGTTGCCTTTGCGGGACGTGGTGGTGTTCCCCCACATGGTGATCCCGCTGTTCGTGGGACGGCCGAAATCCATCAAGGCGATGGAGACCGCGATGGAGGCCGGCAAGTCCATCCTGCTGGTGGCGCAGAAGTCCGCGGCCAAGGACGACCCGGGCCCGGAGGACATGTATCCCATCGGCTGCGTGTCCAACATCCTGCAGATGCTGAAGCTGCCCGACGGCACGGTGAAGGTGCTGGTGGAAGGCGGCGCGCGCGCGCACATCCGCGAGGTGGTGGACGTGAAGACGCACTGGATCGCCGAGGCGGTCGCCGTTCCCCTCGACGGCACGCCGCCGCCGGAGGTCGAGGCCATGCGCCGCGCGCTGCTCTCGGCGTTCGACCAGTACGTGAAGCTCAACAAGAAGATCCCGCCCGAAATTCTTACGTCTTTATCTGGAATTGATGAAGCAGGCAGACTCGCGGATACGGTCGCCGCGCACCTGCCGCTCAAGCTCGAGCAGAAGCAGCAGGTGCTGGAGATGTTCGACGTCAAGAGCCGCCTGGAGCACCTGCTGTCGCAGCTCGAGACCGAGATCGACATCCTGCAGGTGGAGAAGCGCATCCGCGGGCGCGTGAAGCGCCAGATGGAGAAGAGCCAGCGCGAGTACTACCTGAACGAGCAGGTGAAGGCGATCCAGAAGGAGCTGGGCGAGGGCGAGGAGGGCGCCGACCTCGAGGAGATGGAGAAGAAGATCCGCCGCGCGCACATGCCCAAGGAGGCGCGCAAGAAGGCCGAGGCCGAGCTGAAGAAGCTGAAGCTCATGTCGCCGATGTCGGCCGAGGCGACCGTGGTGCGCAACTACATCGAGACCATCGTCAACCTGCCGTGGAAGAAGAAGTCCAAGATCTCGCGCGACATCAAGGCGGCGCAGGAGATCCTGGACCGGGACCACTACGGCCTGGAGAAGGTGAAGGAGCGCATCGTCGAGTACCTGGCGGTGCAGACGCGCGTCGACAAGATGAAGGCGCCGATCCTGTGCCTGGTGGGCGCGCCCGGCGTGGGCAAGACCTCGCTCGGCCAGTCGATCGCGCGCGCCACCAACCGCAAGTTCGTGCGCATGTCGCTCGGCGGCGTGCGCGACGAGGCGGAGGTGCGCGGCCACCGCCGCACCTACATCGGCTCGATGCCCGGCAAGATCCTGCAGAACATGTCGAAGGTGCAGGTGAAGAACCCCCTGTTCCTGCTCGACGAAGTGGACAAGATGGGCTCCGACTGGCGCGGCGACCCGTCCTCGGCGCTGCTCGAGGTGCTGGATCCGGAGCAGAACAACACCTTCGTCGACCACTACATCGAGGTGGAGTACGACCTGTCCGAGGTGATGTTCGTCGCCACGGCCAACACCCTCAACATCCCGCCGCCGCTGCTCGACCGCATGGAGGTCATCCGTCTTTCCGGCTACACCGAAGACGAGAAGATGAACATCGCGGTGCGCTACCTGCTGCCCAAGCAGCTCAAGGCCACCGGCCTCAAGGAAGGCGAGCTGTCGGTGTCCGAGGCCGCGATCCGCGACATCGTGCGCTACTACACGCGCGAAGCCGGCGTGCGCGCGCTCGAGCGCGAAGTCTCGAAGATCTGCCGCAAGGCCGTAAAGCAGCTTCTGACCGAGAAGAAGGCCGCGGAGGGCGACAAGCAGGCGAAGCCGCACCGGATCACCGTCACGCCCAAGAACCTCGACAAGTTCCTCGGCGTGCGCCGCTACACCTTCGGCATGGCGGAGAAGGAGAACCAGGTCGGCCAGGTCACCGGCCTCGCCTGGACCGAGGTCGGCGGCGAGCTGCTCACCATCGAGGCGGTCACCATGCCCGGCAAGGGCAAGACCATCACCACCGGCAAGCTCGGCGACGTGATGCAGGAGTCGATCCAGGCGGCGCTGTCCGTGGTGCGGGCGCGCTCGCGCAAGCTCGGCGTGAAGGAAGACTTCTACCAGAAGAACGACATCCACATCCACCTGCCCGAAGGCGCCACGCCGAAGGACGGCCCGAGCGCCGGCATCGGCATCGCCACGGCGATGGTATCGATCCTCTCGGGCATCCCGGTGCGCGCGGACGTCGCCATGACCGGCGAGATCACGCTGCGCGGCGAGGTGCTGCAGATCGGCGGCCTGAAGGAGAAGCTGCTGGCGGCGCACCGCGGCGGCATCAAGACCGTGATGATCCCGGAAGAGAACGTGAAGGACCTGGTCGAGATCCCGGACAACATCAAGAACAAGCTCGAGATCGTGCCGGTGAAGTGGATCGACAAGGTGCTCGAGATCGCCCTGGAGCGCCAGCCCGACCCGCTGCCCGAGCCCGACGAGTCCGCGCCAATCCCGCCGAAAACCGACGACCAGGCCGGCGCCGTTACGACCCACTAACTTTCCGGGAAGTCCCATGAACAAGGGCGACCTGATCGAGCAGATCGCGCAGGCGGCCGAGATTTCCAAGTCGGCCGCCGAGCGCGCGGTCGACGCGCTGGTCGCGTCGGTGAAGACCTGCCTGCGCAAGGACGAGCAGGTCACGCTCGTCGGCTTCGGCACCTTTTACGCCGGCAAGCGCGCCGCGCGCACCGGGCGCAACCCGCGCACCGGCGAAGCCCTGGACATCAAGGCCGCGCGGATGCCCAAGTTCCGCGCTGGCAAGGCCCTCAAGGACGCGATAAACTAGCGCCCCTTTCGCGGGTGCCGCGGGTGCTTAGCTCAGCGGTAGAGCGTCGCCCTTACAAGGCGAATGTCGTAGGTTCGACCCCTACAGCACCCACCAAGCAAGCGCAGTTCTGCAGCAGAAGGAGCGGTAGTTCAGTTGGTTAGAATACCGGCCTGTCACGCCGGGGGTCGCGGGTTCGAGTCCCGTCCGCTCCGCCAAAGCCTCAAGTCAAGAAGTCTCCCAAATCCCGAAGGGGCGGCATGACGCGGGCGCGGCCGCCATTCCTCGGGAAGCGCTGCCGCGCCCTCCCGCGCTGACGTTGCCCGAGCTCGCCGGCTGCTGGCGAAGTTCAACCCGCGGTGCTCGAGGAGGCGCTCGCGCTCTATCGACAAGGCGGCGCACCGCCGCACCTGGTGTTTCAGCAGATCATGGACGCGCTGAACCCGGGCTATCCTGGTGACACGATGCCCGAGCGCATGCCTAATTTCGATGCGGCCATCGGACGATAGGACAACGCTTTACGAATAGTGAACGGGCCGCCGAATATTGAACGCGCCATCGAGCTGAGCGCTACGCCGTAGCATGATCCCGCCTAGGCCCCATTCGGTCGGCCTGCTCCAAAAAAATAGGGGAAGAACAAGAACGCACAATGCCGCGTCGTTCGTCGCTCAATACTGCCGTCGTCGAGACGGAGATTTCCGGCGCGCTGGACGCTGCAGTTGCAGCCTATGAGGCGGTTCGGCACGCGCAGAACCGGGTGGGTGCGAGTTATCAAGCTATCCGCAGCCTCGACGGTGAAAGCGGAGTCGCAGTGAGGTTCGAGGCGATCAGCCGCCAGCTCCAAGCAGCTCGCTACGCCACGAATGTGGCCGCCAAGAGACTCGAAACGGTGCTCCGCGTGGTGCGGCTTAGGGGCACGCGGCGAGTTGGTTCCTGAGCGGCGGCTCCGCCAACATCCCTACGGCAACTCGCAGTGCCACTCCTGGACGACGCCGAACACGCTCGCTCCCCGCTCGACGCGCTCGAAGCCCCGAAGTCGGAACGCCAGCGTTGAAAACCCAAGCAGAACCGGCTGATAGAGCACGGGGATGGGCGAGGGTACAACAGGATCGCCGCACCGCAGCGAGACCAGATCGAACCGTTCCGACCCCAGCGTGACCTGCTCGGAGATCAGGTCGCCGGTGTACTTCGGCCCATTGAGGACATCGCGGAACGCGAGCCGGCGTCCCCGGGATCGAAGCAGGTAGACCTTGAAACGCATGCTGGACAGGTAAGACTGTATGAATATACAGTATTCGGCATGGACACCAACCGAGCGTTTCTCAACGACGTGGATGACAGTGATGCTGCAGCCGTCTACTCCGGTACGGAGCGGTTCCTCCTCCACCTCATCCTGGCGGCCGGATATGCGTTCCTGGGCTTTTTCGGCTGGCTGTTGACCCTCTAGCCGCGCGGCTATGGCTCCTCGTCCAGCAGCGTCTGGATGTCGTTCAGCACCATCTGCGGGTGCAGAAAGTTCGAGGTGTAGATCTCGCGGATGTCGCCGGCGCGGTCGATGAGGAAGACCTTGAGGACGTGCGACAGCTCGCTGCGCCCGCGGCTCGACTGCACGTCCTGGCCGAAGCCCTCCACCAGGGGCCGCAGCTCGCGCGCCGAGCGCGTGGTAAGGAAGTACCAGCGCAGGCCGGCGCCTTTCTCCACCGCCCGGCTGCCCGCGTACTGCTGCATGGCGCCGGGCGTGTCGCGCAGCGGATCGAACGACAGCGTCACGAAGCGCACCTTGCCGTGCAAAGGAGGTGTGGCGTCGATGGATTCCTTCAAGGCGTCGAACACGCGATAGGCAAGCGGGCAGCCGTTCGGGTCGACGCAGGTGGTGTAGATGAAGCCGAGCAGGGTGATCTTGCCGCGCGTGTAACTCGAGAGCGCGGCGGGGCGGCCGTCGACGCCGAGCACGCGGCCCTCGGGCGCGGGCATGATGCGGTGAAGCGTATACGTGCCCGGGGCCGGCGGCTCGAAGTCGAGCGGCGGCAACAGCTCGGCATGGTGCGCCTGCGCCTGAAGCGAGCAGGCGGCGGCGAAGGCGATTAGCCAGCGGCTCATTTCTTCGCCGCGTCCCTGAGCGCCCGCGAGCCGAGCTTCATATGGTGCGCGCGGCCCAGTTTCTCCTTCGTGAAGTCGACCTCGAACTTCTGCACGAGCTGCTTGCCGTCCCAGGCGAACGCCCGCAGGAACTGCTCGTTGTCGTCGCCGCCCTTGTCCCAGTTGGCGAGCAGCGAGGAGGTGATGTACAGGCGCCTGCCG
>DASUUN010000433.1:0-5726 GCA_036374055.1 Burkholderiales bacterium | reverse complement strand
CTCCTCGGCGCCGGGCGCGCTGGCGAGCAGCTTCTCGCGCGCGAGGTTCAAGCCGTAGAGCAGCTCGCGCCGCGCCGCGTCGCGCACCAGGCTCTGCACCCAGGTCACCGCCACCAGGCGCTCGCCGTGCGTCACCGGGCGGACGCGGTGGAGGGTGCCCGCCGGGTAGAGCACCGCGTCTCCGGCCGGAAGCTTCACGGTCTGCGCGCCCGATGCGCCGCGGATCACGAGCTCGCCGCCATCGTACTC
This sequence comes from Burkholderiales bacterium, assembly GCA_036374055.1. Lineage (GTDB taxonomy): Bacteria > Pseudomonadota > Gammaproteobacteria > Burkholderiales > SG8-39 > SCGC-AG-212-J23. The sequence continues at coordinate 5,477 of DASUUN010000433.1, read as the reverse complement.
CTCGGGCGCGCTCAGGAACACCGTCACCGCGACGTCGGACCGGTACATCACGCCGCCGCCCATGATCGGATCGTCAAGGTGCTCGCCGTATTCCATGCCCGCCTGGTAGCGGATGTACAGGGGCGTCGCGGCGTGCAGCGGCAGCGCCCCGCCGCGGTACGCCGGGTGGCGCGAGAGGTTTCCCATCACCATCTCGTCGAGCTGCTCGAGCGCGCCCGCGCCGCGCTCGGCTTCCAGGTTGCGCTTCACGCGCCGCGCGGCCGCGCCGGCCGAGGCCTTGCCGTCCACGAAGCGCACGCCCTCGAGCCAGCTGCGCGCGAGCGCGAGCTCGTCAGGCTTGAGAACGCCGGGAACGGTCAGCAGCATGCGGCCTCAGGCGAAGCAGACCCAGGTAGTTGCGATGTACTTCACGCCTTGCTGCAGCGTGACGCCCCGGTGCACGTGGGTCCAGAAGGGCGGGAAGAGCACGAGCTTGCCCTCCTCGGGGCGCACCGAGACGCCCTGCAGCGGGAACTCGGTCTCGCCGCCCGGCCCCGGCACGTCGTTCAGGTACCAGATCGCCACCAGCTGGCGCTGGCTGAACTCGCCCGGCCCCGCGTCCACGTGCCAATGGTAGTACTCCCCGGGCAGCGTGCGCTGCACGTTGTAGCCGAGGTCCTTGAAGGAATTGGCGGCGAAGAAGGGGAACTCGAGCGCGAAGGCGTTCACCGCGGCGGCGAGCTGCTGCGACAGGGTCCGGTCGATGTCGCCCCAGCCCTCGCGAGCGCTGATGTGCAGGTCGGTCGAGCGCTTGACCTGCGGCGCCTCCTCGGCCGCGGCGCCGATGCGCCCGGCGACGTGCTCGGCGGCGCTCGCCTCGAAGCGCCGGATGGCCTCCCGGCAGACATCGGGCGGGAGCGCCCGCTCGAGCTCGTAGATGAAGCTGAGCGGCTTCAGCTCCCGGATGCGCGTGCCGGCGAGCGTGGCCATCGGCTAGGCGTAGAGCACTTCGGTGTTCTGCATCTCGCCCCCGGCGTCGATGTCCACGCCGATCGCGCCCGGCATGCGCAGCGCAATGTATGAGGCCATAAGCATCGCTGTTGCCTCGTTGCCCTGCATGAGGCCGGTGAGCAGCCGGTCGGCGACGATCTGGCAGCGCTGCAGCCGATCGGGGCAGGCGACGAACTCGCGGCTCATCTGCCAGCCGCGGTCCATGTCGCGGTCGAGCCTGTCGTGGAATTCCGCGGCTTCGCGCAGCAGGTCCTCGGCCACCTCCACCGCGTAGACTGTCTCGCCGACAATCACCTTGAAGTGCATAATCGAAAGCCATGGACAAGCTCTACTACGAAACCATCGACCGCATGGAGAAGCAAAAAGTCGACCGCGAGTACATCAACGGCTGGGCTTCCGGCTTCCTGCACAACCCCAAACGCGAAGAGCAGCGCGCCAACGAAGCCTACGAGGCCGGCTACGCGCATGGCCTGGAAAAAAAGGCCGACGGCTTCCAGGCCTGGATCAGGAATTAGCCAGCGCGCGCCATCGGGCGGCCTCGTCGGCATCGCGCGCGACGCCGACGCCTTTCTCGTACATCGTCGCGAGCATCGACTGCGAGCCCGCCAGGCCCTGCGCGGCGGCCAGCCTGAACCAGCGGGCGGCCTCGGCCGGATCGGCCCGGGTGCATTCGCCCTGGAAGTACATGAAGCCCAGGCCGTGCTGCGCAGGCGCATGCCCCTGTTCCGCAGCGGCGCGCATCCATTGGACCGCGATCGAGCAGTTCTTCACCATGCCCAGTCCCACCTGCGCCATGATGGCGACGCGGTATTGCGCCTGCGGATCGCCGCGTTCCGCGAGCGGCTGCAGCAGCTGCATGGCGCGCGCGAACTCCTTCGCCTCGAAGGCGGCGATGCCGCTCGCCAGCTCCATATCCAGTCCTGACATGCCGTGCTCCCGCGTCTATTATCCCTGACATGGCCATCATCAGCAGCCGCCCTTCGATAGCCCTGGTCAAGACCCGCTGGCGCAAGAAGGGCGAGCGCACCCTCGCCGAGCGCGCGGGCGTGATCGGGGCGAACGTGTGGAAGATCTCGCTCGAGGTCTTCAAGCACATGGAAAAGGAAGGCTTCCGCTTCGGCTCGGACCGGCTGGTGACCGATGTGCTCGCCGAGTTCATCGCCTTTCTGGTGCAGCTCGCCGACCGCGCGGTGTACGGCAAGCTGAGCGAAGCCGACCGCGCCGCGCTCATCGGCGAGGTCGTCCGGCACCTGGCGGCCACCATGGACAACAATCAGCAGGACCTTTTCGGGCCCGGGGAATACCGCAAGCCGTTCATCGACCTGCTCAATGCCCGCTTCGGGGAGTACGCCGGCTTCGACTATCCCGGCGGCGAGCCGGGCTATCCCTGCCTGCGCTTTTTCGCCGCCAAGGTGTCCGATGCGATGGCGAGCGGCGACAACAAGTGGGTGGTCGAGCAGATGATGGACATCGAGGCGCCGGAGATGGTGCGCCTGGTCGGCAAGCTCATCGAGCAGACGGGGACAGCAGGGCCTCCATCGCCGCCCCGCGATCGGCCGGGTTGAGCGCGAGCAGCCCGCGCGCCGCCGCCAGCCAGCGCTCTTTTCCTTCGCGCACGGCCTGCCACAGGCAGTCCAGGTCACCGCAGCGCAGGTAATGCTCGTAGGCGTCCAGGGCCTGCGGGAACAGCTGGCGGCGCGGGGCATCGAAGGTGGCGAAGTAGAAATGCAGCGCCGGCAGATTGGCGCGCTCGAGCAGCCCCGGCAGGGTCGAAAGGCAATCGGCGAGCAGATCGCGCACCGCGCGCGCGACCGGCTCGCTTCGGGTGCGGGACACCGACAGCACCATTTCGCCCCACGCCTCGCCCAGCAGCTCGCCCGCCCTCGCCTCGCCGAGCTCGTGCAGGATCATGGTTTCCATCTCGTTGTCGGCCATGCGCTGCAGCGCGCTTTCCGTGTCGGCGATGAAGTCGTAGCCCGCCAGGGCGCGCGCCATGGCGTCCCCCTGCTTGCGCCACTGGAATTCCTCGATCTTTTCCCACAGGAAGCGGCGCACCGACTCCAGGCGCACGAAGATGGTTCGCCCCTGCAGCATCGCCGGGGGCGCGGCCAGCTCGCGCGCGTACTCGCAGGAGGAAATCCGGACGCTGAAGCCGCCGCGCTGCTCGACGCGCAGCAGCCGGCCCAGGAAAAACACAGGCTTGCGCCATCGTCCGTAGCCGGCGCTGTAGACGCAGCCCTGCGGCAGCAGCTCGCGGTTCGCGGCTTCGGCGTCGAACGGGTCGAGCGCTCCGCGCGCGAGCGGCAACGGCGCGAACTCGTCGGCCTCGATGCCGTCCCACGCCTGCTCGCGCGCCTTCAGCCAGTCGCCCAGCTCGTCCCTGGGCAGGTTGCGCGCGAACGGCAGCTCGTTCTCCCAGCGGTAGTACTCGCGCATCTTCAGCAGGAAGGTGCACAGGCCGTAGTCGCCCGCGTGGCGCGCATCGGAGATGTCGCAGTTGCGCTGCACCACGCTCGCGAGTTGCGGAAGATTGCGCATCATGCAGTGGGGTATATACTGACTTTAGCACCTGCCAGCGCGCTTGCCAGCATGGCCAAGACCACCCGCCCGAAAGCCCACGTCACGCTCGACATGAAGGGGGCCGCCTGCCCCGGGCCCATGCTCGGCGCCAGGCGCGTGCTCGACGAGCTGCTTGCGGGAGAAGTGCTGCTGCTGATTTCCGACTGTCCCGCGACCAAGGACGACCTGTATTCCTGGCCCAAGTACGCCGACGTCGACATCCTGAAAACCGAGAAGCTGGCACGCGGCGGCACCGGGTACTACATTCGCAAGGGCAAGGCGCAGCGCGTCTCGCCCAACGCCGTGCTCGACCTGCGCGGCGCCACCTGTCCCGGGCCCGTGATCGAGGCGAAGAAGCTGCTCAAGCGCATGGGCGCGGGCGAAGTGCTGCAGCTGCTCAGCGATTGCCCCGGCATCCGGGCGGACGTGCGCAGCTGGGTGAAGGCGACCGGCCTCGAGCTTGCAGACGCGCGCGAAAGCGCGCCCGGCGAATACGTGTTCCACATCCGCAAGCGCTGAATGATGAGCCTGATGGACGAGATCATCGGCGGCGGCAGCGACGCCGGCAGGGACCCCCGGTTCCCTCATGCGCCGGCGGGCTGGACGCCGGCGCTCGCGATCGAGGCCGCGCGGCGGGAAAACCTGGCGCTCGGCGAGCATCACTGGGAAGCGCTGCGCGCCCTGCAGGAGTATTACGCCAGGCACGAGGGAAGCGCCGCCAACCTGCGCGAGCTGCACGACGCCCTCGATGAAAAATTCCATCGCCTGGGCGGCATCCGCAAACTCTATCTGCTGTTTCCCGGCGGGCCGGTGGCGCAAGGCTGCCGGATCGCGGGGCTCAAGGCCCCGGCGGGCGCCACCGACAGGGGCTTCGGCAGCGTCGCCTAAGGCGCAGCTACTTGCGCTTGAGGAAGAAAGTGAATTCCTTGTTCGCCTCGGCCTGCGACAGCAGGTCGTTGCCGGTCTGCTTCGCGAAGGCCTGGAAGTCCTTCACCGAGCCGGGATCGGTGGCGAGGATCCTGAGGACCTGTCCGGACTGCATGTCGTTGAGCGCCTTTTTCGCGCGCAGAATGGGCAGCGGGCAGTTGAGCCCGCGGGCGTCGAGGTCTTTGTCGAAGTTCATAGAAGGGTTCCAGCTTCCAAGTAAGTGGGGTTCATCAACCGAAACGCGCCAGCAGCTCGGCCACCCTGCCGGCGCGCTCGCTGCGTGCCTGGTTCCCCGCGGGGAGCTCTTCACGGATCATGCAGGAAACCATCTCGTAGAAGGCGCGGTCGAGCGCCTTGCGCGCCGCGGAGAGCTGCTGCGCGATGTCCTCGCAGGCCTCGTCCGCGCCGATCATACGCCGCAGCGCGCGCACCTGGCCCTCGATGCGCGCGAGCCGCGCGTCCATCGCCTTCTTCGCTTCGGCGTCGTGCATCACGGGTTCGGTCATTGGCGCCAATATACACCATAGGGTATACAGCGGGCCACCCTCCTCTGTTGTGCAATGCCGCATAAGGAAATCTGGCATGTCCATCAGAGGAAATATCTGGCGCATACTCCCACAGAGTACTAACTTCCCCCCGACGAGGAGTCGACTATGTCCGATGCATCCGACCTGGACCGCCTGATCAACGAACGGCTGGAAGCGCTGCTGCCGAAGAAGCTCGCCGAGCTGCGCGAGAAGCAGACGCCGTCGATGTGCATCATCGCCACCAAGGGCACGCTCGACTGGGCGTACCCGCCGTTCATCCTCGCCTCCACCGCCTCCGCGCTCGGCTGGAACGTGTCGGTGTTCTTCACCTTCTACGGGCTGAACCTGCTCAGGAAGGACATCAGCGGACTGAAGATCAGCCCGCTCGGCAACCCCGGGATGCCGATGAAGATGCCGTTCGGGCCGGAGTGGTTCAAGGGCATCAACTGGAACATTCCGAACGCGGTGCAGGGC
>DASUUN010000432.1:0-9378 GCA_036374055.1 Burkholderiales bacterium | reverse complement strand
CCACGACGCGGTCGAAGTGCTGGAGCGCATGATCCCGGACGCCTCCCTTGCCGCGATCCATCTCTTCTTCCCCGATCCCTGGCCGAAGAAGCGCCACCACAAGCGCCGCCTCGTGCAGCCGGAATTCGCCGCGCTCGCCGCCCGCAAGCTCGCGCCCGGCGGCGTGCTGCACGCCGCCACCGACTGGCCGGATTACGCGGAGCATATGAGCGAGGTTTTTTCGGGGGAGGCGCTTCTCCTCCCGGTCGGAAAAGGTTTTGTCCAAAGGCCTCCCACGAAGTTCGAGGCACGCGGACGGCGCCTGGGGCACCCGATCCGCGACCTGTACTACCGGCGCCGGTAGACCAGAAATTCCTCGAGCAGCTCGTTCAGGAAGCGCTGCCCGCGCTCGGTCGGGCGGATGCGCTTCCAGTCCCGGACGAGCAGGCCACGGCTTTCCGCGCCGCTCAATTCGGCTTCAATGAGGCTCAAAGGCAACCCGGTGCGCTCTCCGAAAAGCCGCACATCGAAGCCCTCCACCAGCCGCAGCGCGTTCAGCATGAACTCGAACGGCAGCTCGGCGGGCGGAACTGTTTTCTCCACGCTGTCTCCCCTCTCCATGTACTCGCGCGGCTGCTTGGCGCGCTCGTGGCGCGTCACCCGATCCGGGAAGCTGATCTTGCCGTGCGCGCCGGCGCCGATGCCCAAATAGTCCCCGAATTCCCAGTAGTTGAGGTTGTGGCGGCAGCGTCGTCCCGGGCGCGCAAAGGCCGAGGTCTCGTAGTGCTCGTAGCCCGCAGCGCCCAGCGCCTGCTCGGCGGCGAGCTGCATGTCGGCCGCGGCGTCGTGCTCCGGCAGCTCGGGCGGCCGGCTGTAGAACGCGGTGTTGGGCTCGATGGTGAGCTGGTAGGCCGACAGATGCGGCACGCCGCAGGCGATGGCCTGGTCGAGGTCGGCGCGCGCCAGGGCCGCGGTCTGCCCCGGCAGGCCATACATCAGGTCGAGGTTGACGTTGTCGAAGCTCGCCAGCGCCGCGTCGACCGCCTTGCGCGCCTCGGCGGCCGAGTGGATGCGGCCCAGCCGCGCCAGCATGCGGTCATCGAAGCTCTGCACGCCGATCGAGATGCGATTTACGCCCGCCTCGCGGAAGCCGCGGAAGCGGGCCGCCTCCACCGTGCCCGGGTTCGCCTCGAGCGTGATCTCGGCATGCGGCTCCACTTGCAGCCGTGCCCGCACCCCCGAGAGCAGCGCATCGATCGATTCCGGCGAGAACAGGCTCGGCGTGCCCCCGCCGATGAAGATGCTCACGATGCGCCGGCCCCAAACCGCGGGAAGATGACTTTCAATGTCATGAAACAGCGAGGCGAGATACTCCTTCTCGGGGAGGGCACCGGTGCGTTCATGCGAGTTGAAGTCGCAATACGGGCACTTGCGCACGCACCACGGGATGTGCACATAGAGAGCGAGCGGCGGCAGCACGGCGAGCTTCACCGCGCCGGCACGCTCAAGCGCGATCGGGGTCACGCAGCAGCTCCAGCAGGCGGGCGAGCGCCTTGCCGCGGTGGCTGATCCGGTTCTTCTCCGCAGCATCGAGCTCGGCCGCGGTCTTGCCGAGCCCGGGCAGCAGGAACAGCGGGTCGTAGCCGAAGCCGTTCGCCCCGCGCGGCGCCACGGCGATCTCGCCGCGCCAGATGCCTTCGGCTACGAGCGGAAGGGGATCGCCGGCGCGACGCACGAGAACGAGGACGCAGGCATAGTAAGCCGCCCTGTAGTCCTGAAGCAGGGAAAGAAGCTTCTCATTGTTCCTGGCGTCCCGCAGCTCGCGAGCGCCGTCCCGCCCGGCATAGTAGGCCGAGTGCACGCCCGGCTCGCCGCCCAGCGCCTCCACGCACAGGCCGGAGTCGTCGGCGAGCGCCGGCAGCCCGGAGACACGGCTCGCGTGGCGCGCCTTGGCGAGCGCGTTCTCGAGAAAGCTGTCGTGCGGCTCCTCGGCCTCGCCGATGCCGAGCTGCGACTGCGGCACGACCTCGATCGACAGCGGCGCGAGCAATGCGCCGATCTCCCGCAGCTTGCCGGGGTTGCCGCTGGCGAGCACGAGCTTCACAGGCCCAGGGCGCGCTTCTGGTGGCCGATGAGCTCGGCAATCCCGCGCTGGGCGAGCGCAAGGAGCGCGTCCATCTCCTTGCGCGAAAACGTCTCGCCTTCGGCCGTGCCCTGCACCTCGACGAAGTTGCCGGCGCCGGTCATGACGACGTTCATGTCGCAGCCGCAGGCCGAGTCTTCCGGGTAGTCCAGGTCGAGCACCGGGGTGCCTTGGTAGACGCCGACCGATACGGCCGCAACGAAGTCCTTCAATGGGATGGAAGAAAGGAGTTTTCGAGACAGAAGCCAATTCATGGCGTCATGCAGGGCAACAAAGCCGCCGGTAATGGCGGCGGTGCGCGTGCCGCCGTCGGCCTGCAGCACGTCGCAGTCGATCTGGATAGTGCGGGGCCCGAGCGCGGACAGGTCGCTCACCGCGCGCAGCGCCCGGCCGATGAGGCGCTGGATCTCCTGCGTGCGGCCGGATTGCTTGCCGCGCGCCGCCTCGCGGTCGGTGCGGGTGTTGGTGGACCGCGGCAGCATGCCGTACTCCGCGGTCACCCAGCCGCGCCCGCTGTCCTTGAGGAACGGCGGCACGCGCTCCTCGACGCTCGCCGTGCACAGCACGCGCGTGTCGCCGAATTCGACCAGCACCGATCCCTCGGCGTGGCGGGTGAAGCCGCGCTGGATGCGCACCGGGCGCAGCTCGTCCGGGCGCCGGCCGCTCGGCCTGCCGTTCGCGCTCATCGCTGCTGGGGCGGCGTCTTGCGCAGCGCGGCCTTGATATCGGCGATCGCCTTCTCGATGTCCTCGTCGGACATGCGCAGGAAGTCGGGGTCGGTGGCGGTGAAGTCCTGCACGTCGGTGGGAAGCTCCTGCGCCGGGATGGTGGGCGGCTCGTCGGCAGGGATGACCTCCTCCTCGCCCCAGGCCATGGCCAGCACGCTCACATTATCGCACTGCGGCCCCGCCCGAACCTCGGCAAGGTCCGCCAGCTCCGGGATCGCCTGCTTCACCTCCCGCGTCACGAGCGCGTGCAGCAGCTGGCGCTGCGTGAGCGGGCCCCACAGGCCGTCCGAGCACAGCAGCACGAGGTCATTCTTCTTGAGGCGCACCCGCTCGACCGTCTCGGGCCGCGGCGCCTGCATGCTGCCCAGGCACTGCAGCAGGCGGTTGCGGTCCGGGTGCGTGGTGAGCGCTTCCTCGCGGATGCGCCCGGCGTCGAGCAGCTGCTGCACCACGGTGTGGTCGCGGGTGCGCTGCAGGATGCTGCCGCGGCGCACGAGATACAGCCGGCAGTCGCCGACATGGGTCCAGTAGGCGTGGCCCTCCTGCACCACGCAGGCGACGATCACGGTGCGCGGCGTATCGGAAAGCTCCAGCCGCTGCGCCTCGCGCAGGATCGCGGCATGCGCGCTGTTCATGCAGTGCGCAAGGAACACATCCGGGGCCGCGAGCAGCGGCCGCGCGTCGCGCTGGAAGGCGGCGGCAAAGTGCTGCACGGCGACCTGCGCGGCGATCTCGCCGTGCAGGTGGCCGCCCAGGCCGTCGGCCACCACCATGAGCAGCGAGTGCCCGGTGCGCCAGTGGCCGAGGCGGTCCTGGTTCATCTTGCGCCCGCCGATGCGCGTTTCCTGGGCGATGGTGCAGTTCAAAAGAAGGTCCCCGTGAACCTCAGCACGGCGTCCTTCAGGCCGTGCAGCCGGGTGGGCCTGGGCTGGAAGTCTGGCAGCTTCTCGCCGAGCAGCGCCTTCTGCAGCGCGAGCACGCTCTGCGGGCGCTCGAGATGGTTCAGGCGCAGGCACCAGTCGATGATGTCGAGCAGCTCGGCCGTGTACTTTCCCGACCAGGCGCGCCGCGCCGGCACCAGCGCATCGTTCTCCAGCCGCTGGTCGGCCGCTTGCGGCGGCGCGCCGGCCAGCGAGGCGTACATCGTCGCGCCCACCGAATAGATGTCGCTCCAGGGCCCGAGGAGCTCGCGCCGCGTGTGCTGCTCCGGCGAGGCGAATCCCGGCGTGTAGGTCGGCGGCAGCTGCACGCCCTCGCCCGACAGCGTCAGCCGCGCGGCGCCGAAATCGATGAGCAACGGCGAGCCATCGTTGCGTATATAGACGTTGCCGGGCTTGATGTCCAGGTGCATGAGCTTGTTGGAATGTACCTCGCGCAGCCCGTTCAGCAGCTCCGCGAAGGTGCCGCGGATCCAGCCTTCCCCGAGCGCGCCGCGCCGCTGTCGCACGTGCTCCTGCAGCGAGCGGCCGCGCTCGTAGCGCATCACCAGGTAGACGGTGTCGTTGGCGCGGAAGAAATTGAGCACTCGCACCACGTTCGGGTGCGACAGGCGGGCCAGCGCCCGGCCCTCTTCGAAGAAGCAGCGCATGCCGTGGTTGAACTTGACCGGGTCGTCCTCGGCGATGCGGTACTCCTTGATGGCCACCGGCGTGTCGTTCTCGTCGTGGGCGAGGTACACGAAGGAGAAGCCGCCCGCCGCCAGCATGCGCCGGATGCGGTAGTTCTCGAGCTGCGTGCCGTCGGGCAGCGGCGGGTTGGCGAGCGTGGGCATCTGCCCTATCATAGCGTCCACCGGCGCGCTCCACCGCGCGCCGCGTCCGCGCGCTGCACACTTTGTCACAGCCTATCCAGAGCATGACCGGTTACGCCGCGGCCTCGGCGGATTCGCCGCGCGGCAGGCTTTCGGTGGAGCTGCGCTCGGTCAACGCACGCTTCCTCGACCTGCAGTTCCGCGTCGCCGAGGAGTTGCGCGCCCTCGAGCCCGCGCTGCGCGAGCTGGTGACGGCGCGCGTTTCCCGCGGCAAGGTCGACTGCCGGCTGTTCCTCAATCCGACCGGCGCGTCGGGCACGCCGCAGCGCCTCAACGCGCAGGCCCTCGAGCAGCTGAGGCAGCTCGGCGACGAGGCGCGCCGCGCCTTCCCGGATGCGGGACCGCTGCGCCTCGCCGACGTGCTGCGCTGGCCGGGCGTGATCGCGGAATCGCCGGCCGACGACGACGCCATGCGGCGCATCGCCACCGACGCCTGCCGGCGCGCGCTGGAGGACCTGGTGGCCACTCGCTCGCGCGAGGGCGCCAAGCTGGCGGCGAGCATCCTGGAGCGCGTCGCGGCGATGCGCGATCGCGTGCAGCAGGTGGCGCCGCTCGTGCCGCAGTCGCTCGCGGCCTACCAGCAGAAGATCGCCGAGCGCCTGCGCGAGGCGATCGGCTCGGCCGACGACGAGCGCATCCGCGCCGAAGTGGCGCTGTTCGCCGCCAGGAGCGACGTCGACGAGGAGCTCGAGCGCCTGCGCACCCACCTTGCCGAGGTGGAGCGCGTGCTGCGCGCCGGGGGCGCCGCCGGGAAAAGGCTCGATTTCATCGCGCAGGAGCTCAACCGCGAGGCGAACACGCTCGCCTCCAAGGCGGCGAGCCAGCCGATCGCCGACTGCGCCCTCGAGCTGAAGCTGCTGGTCGAGCAGGTCCGCGAGCAGGTCCAGAACATCGAATGAGGGGGACTCTGTTCGTGATCACCGCCCCGTCCGGGGCGGGCAAGACGTCGCTGATCAGGGCGCTGCTCGAGGACGAACCCGGGCTGAAGCTCTCCACTTCGTACACCACGCGCAAGCCGCGCCCGGGGGAGCAGCACGGGCGCGAGTACCACTTCGTAGACGAGCCGACCTTCCTCGCGATGCAGGAGCGCGGCGAGTTCCTGGAGAGCGCGCAGGTGCACGGCAACCGGTATGGCACTTCGAACAGGACGATCAAGGACACCCTCGAGCAGGGCCAGGACCTCATCCTCGAGATCGACTGGCAGGGTGCCCGGCAGGTGCGCGCGCTGTATCCGGACTGCGTCGGAATCTTCGTCCTGCCCCCCTCGATGCAAGAGCTCGAGCGGCGGCTGCGCGGGCGCGGCCAGGACGACGAAGGCGTCATCCAGCGCCGCCTGGCCAATGCCCAGGCCGAAATGGCGCATGCCAGCGAGTTCAAATACGCTATAATTAACAAAGACTTCAATACAGCACGGCAGGAGCTCGCCAGGATCGTCCGCGGCGAGCGCCGAGCGCACTGACCCCGGAAGCGAGACATGGCCCGAATCACCGTAGACGATTGCCTTAAACGCATCAACAACCGCTTCAACCTTACGCTCGCCGCCACCTACCGCGCGCGTCAACTGGGCGCCGGCGCCTCCCCGCTGGTGGAGCCCAACCGCGACAAGTCCACGGTCATCGCGCTGCGCGAGATCGCCGCGGGCAAAGTTGGCACCGAAGTGCTGAAAAAGAATCCGACCGCGCCTTCGGTGCCCACCCTGTAACAAACAAACGGGGTCGGGTAATCTGACCCCATGGCTGCAGTAGCACCCCTGCTCGACCAAGGCCGCTTCGGCTACCTCAAGCCGAAGGATGTGGCGCGCCTGGCGGACGCGTACCGCTTCTCGGAAGCCGCGCACGCCGGCCAGAAGCGCCAGTCGGGCGACCCGTACATCTCGCATCCGCTGGCGGTCGCCGAAATCCTGGCCGACTGGCACCTGGACGGCCAGACGCTCATGGCGGCGCTGCTGCACGACGTGACCGAGGACACCTCGGTCACCAAGGACGAGATCTCCGACACCTTCGGCAAGCCGGTCGCCGAGCTGGTGGACGGCGTGTCCAAGCTCGACCGCATCGAGTTCCAGTCCGCCGAGGACGCGCAGGCGGAGAACTTCCGCAAGATGCTGCTGGCGATGGCGCGCGATGTGCGCGTCATCCTCATCAAGCTCGCCGACCGCCTGCACAACATGCGCACGCTGGGTGCGGTGCCGCCGGCCAAGCGCCGCCGCGTGGCGCGCGAGACGATGGAGATCTACGCGCCGATCGCCAACCGCCTGGGGCTCAACACGCTGTACCACGAGCTGCAGGAGCTGTCGTTCATGCACCTGTACCCGCTGCGCTACTCGGTGCTCGCCAAGGCCACCAAGGCGGCGCGCGGCAATCGGCGGGAGATGATCGGCCGCACGCTCGAGGCGATCAAGAGGAAGCTCGCCGACAGCCGCATCCCGGCCGCCGTGCACGGGCGCGAGAAGCACGTGTACTCGACCTACCGCAAGATGATCGAGAGGCACCTGTCGTTCTCCGAGGTGCACGACATCTTCGGCGCGCGCGTGATCGTGAAGGACGTGCCCGCCTGCTACCTCGCGCTCGGCGCGCTGCACGCGCTGTACAAGCCGATCCCCGGGAAGTTCAAGGACTACATCGCCATCCCGAAGGCCAACGGCTACCAGTCGATCCACACCGACCTGATCGGCCCCTACGGCGTGCCGGTCGAGGTGCAGATCCGCACCGAGGAGATGAACCACCTGGCCGAGTCCGGCGTCGCCTCGCACTGGATGTACAAGGACGACTCCGACAAGCTCTCCGAGCTGCAGAAGCAGACGCACCGCTGGCTGCAGTCGCTGCTGGAGATCCAGCACCAGTCGGGCGACCCGCACGAGTTCCTCGAGCACGTGAAGGTGGACCTGTTCCCCGACGAGGTCTACGTCTTCACGCCCAGGGGCAGGATCCTGTCGCTGCCGCGCGGCGCCACGGCGGTGGACTTCGCTTACGCGGTGCACACCGACATCGGCAACCGCTGCGTGGCGGCGAAGGTGAACGGCGAGCTGGTGCCGCTGCGCACCGAGCTGCGCAACGGCGACCGCGTGGAGATCATCACCGCCAGCCACGCCAAGCCCAACCCCGGCTGGCTGCAGTACGTGCGCACCGGCAAGGCGCGCTCCAACATCCGCCACTTCCTCAAGACCATGCAGTACGAGGAATCGGCCGGGCTGGGCGAGCGCCTGCTCGACCAGGCGCTGCGCTCGCTGAGGAGCTCGCTCGCCGAGATCGACGACGCGGCCTGGGACCGCGCGCTGCGCGACGGCGGCATCCGCTCGCGCGGCGAGCTGCTCGCCGACATCGGCCTGGGCAAGCGCCTGCCCGCGGTGGTGGCGCGGCGGCTGGTGAAGCGCGCCGAGGGCGGCGACGAGCCCTACCCGGCGGGCAGCGTCACGATCCGCGGCACCGAGGGCATGGCGGTGCAGCTCGCCTCGTGCTGCCGGCCCATCCCGGGCGACGCCATCGTCGGCTCGATCAAGAAAGGCCAGGGCCTGGTGGTGCACGCCTCCGACTGCGCGAGCATCGTGCGCTCGCGCAAGAAGGAGCCCGAGCAGTGGATCGACGTCGAATGGGACGCGCGCACCAGCCGCCTGTTCCAGGCGGCGATCAACGTCACGGTGGAGAACCAGCGCGGCGTGCTCGCCAAGGTCGCCTCCGAGATCGCCGAGGCCGGCTCCAACATCGACGCCATCAGCATGGAGGAGGACCGCGCCATGTTCACCATCATGCGGCTGGTGCTCGAGGTGGCCAACCGCCAGCACCTGGCGCGCGTGATGCGCGGGCTGCGGCGGCTTCCCGCCGTCAAGCGCATCTCGCGCATGAAAGAGTAGCTAGCGCAGAGGTAGGCTGAGCAGGCTGTCGCCGCGCACGATGTTGAGCGCGACGTTGCCCGGGCCGCGCAGCGCCTTGCCGAGCTCCGCCACCGAGGCGATGCGGCGCCCGTTCACGCCGAGGATCACGTCGCCGGCGCGCAGCCCGTGCTTGAACGCCGGCGTCCCGGCGCCCACCGACGCCACGAGCACGGCTCGCTCGCGCCCGCGCAGGCTGCGCCGCTCCAGCTCCCGCAGCGAGGCGCCGGCGAGCTCCTGCACCGTCTGCCCGCCCGCGCCCCCGGCGCCGGCGATCTCGCCGATCTTCGCCTTGAGGACCTGGCTGCCCTTCCCGCGCTGCACGCGCAGCTCCACGGTTTCGCCCGCGGGCATCACGCCCAGCCGCGCGCGCAGCTCGGCCGCGCTGCGCACCGGGCGGCCGTTCAGGGCATTGACCACGTCGCCCTTGCGCAGGCCCGCCTGGGCGGCGGGCGAGTTCGGCTGCACCTCGGCGATGGTGGCGCCCTCGGCGCCGACCACATCGGTCATGCTCAGGCCGAGCTGTCCGCGCCGCACCTCGCCGAAGCGGATCAGCTGGCTCATCACCGCCTGCGCGATGAACGCCGGCACGGCGAAGCCGATGCCGACGTTGCCGCCGGCCGGGCCGATGATCGCGGTGTTGATGCCCACCAGCTCGCCCTTGAGGTTGATGAGCGCGCCGCCCGAGTTGCCCGGATTGATCGAGGCGTCGGTCTGGATGAAGTGCTCGTAGCCTTCGACCGAGAGCCCGCTGCGCCCGAGCGCCGACACGATCCCCGAGGTGACGGTCTGTCCTATGCCGAAGGGATTGCCGATCGCCACGACGAAGTCGCCCACCTGCAGGGCGTCGGAA
>DASUUN010000431.1:0-3882 GCA_036374055.1 Burkholderiales bacterium | reverse complement strand
GAGGTCCGTGGTCCAGCGCTCCACGCCGTGCTTCCTCGCCAGCTCCTCCACCTTCGCGGCGTTGCGGCCGACCAGGAGCGGGTCGGGCACGACGCGCGTGCCGTTCCTCAGAGTGACGCCGCCCTGCCGGCGGATCTCGAGGATCGAGCGGATGAGGTGCTGGTTCATGCCCATGCGCCCGGTGACGCCGTGCATGATGATGCCGATGCGTTTTTCTTTCATTCGTTGGCCTTCCTCATGGAGCTCCAGTCCGGAAGCACGCGGCTCGCGTAGCCGGGCGCGTCGAGCGACTTCATCTCGAGCATGCCGCCCGGGATGCGCAGCCGCACCGCGCCGTGGCGGCGCTCGTAGAGGTCCTTGTGCGACTCGAGGAATTTCTGCTGCTCGGCCTCGGGCAGGCCGGCCATGCCGTCGACGTAGTGGTGGCCGTTGCGCTCGACGTGCGACAGGCCGAGCAGCGAGACCAGGGCGAGGTCCTGCTGCAGCGCGAGCCCGGCCTGGACGGTGAGGTCCTCGCCGGACATGAAATAGCGGTCGCGGCCCTCTTCCATGTTCCACATGCGGCAGCGCGCCGCGTTCAGGATCGACTTGTAGATGCCCTTGCAGGTCTTGGACGACACCCCGCTGTAGCCGAGGCGCCGCGCGCGCGGAAACGCCTCCAGCGAGTCGTCGGACTCGTCGATGATGACCGGCTTGGCTTCGGCCAGCGCCGAGATGTCGCCGGACAGCGCGTGGCTGCGCCGGATCGGCTGCTCGATGTAGACGATGCTGGAGGCGAGGCGCCGCAGCTCGGGTTGCTGCCCGATGGCGCGCCACAGCCGGATGGCGCCCTCCGCATCCGAGAACTGCTCGTTGCCGTCGAGCGTGGCGCGGTAGGGGTCGCCGATGCTGTCGTCGAGCACCGCGGCGATCGCCGAAAGCCGCTCGATGTCCGCGCGCAGCTCGCCGCTCACCTTCAGCTTGAACCAGCGGTGCCGGTAGCGCTCGATCACCTCCTCGAGCGTCTCCGGCAGGCCGTCGTCGAGCTTCTTCTCGTGCGCGGTGAGCGGGTCGAGCAGCCCGACGGTGTGGCGCGCCGCTATCGTGGCGCGCGGCTTCAGGCCGGCGAGGAATTCGTCCATGTCGAAGGCCATCAGGTCGGCCTGCCAGCCGGGGGCCGTAATGCCTGTCACGTTGGAGGAAATCGCTTTGAAAAACGAGATTCCAAGGGCGCGGCACAACGCGTCGAGCACCGCCCGGTCGATCAGCGCCGGCCCGTAGCAGGCGACCAGGCTGTTGAGTCCCTGCGTCGCGGCGAGGGCGATCTGCGGGCCGTAGATGTCGATGGAATGGCCGAAGGCGGTGTTCTCGCCGGAAGCGAGGTAGGCCTCGCGCGCCAGCCGCAGCGAGGCGCGCAGCTGCTCGAAGTTCTGCTCGTTGGTGAGCGCCGGGTCCTTGTCGAACCACTTGGGCGCCAGCAGCTCCGCCGCGCCGCCTTCGGCCTCCTTGCCGTTGGCGAGCCGGATGCGCGCGCGCACGAAGGCCTGCGGCGCCTGCGTGAGCGTGACGACGCCGAAGCGAAACGGCATGCGCAAGCGCACGTCCCGCTCGTACAGCGAGATCTCCCTGATCGAGAATTTCACCGCGGCGCTAGCGCGAGCGGCCCGCACCCCAGGCCTGCTCCCAGTCGTTGCCGAGGAAGTCGGTCACGCGCCCGTCGGGCTGGAAGAATTTGTTCGGCATCTGGAACATGGCGAGGAACAGGCCGCCCTGCGGCCCGGCCCAGGCCTCGTGGCGGCTGCCGGCGGGCCGCCAGACGAACCCACCCGCCCGGCACACGCCTTCCCCGCACACCAGACTGCCCTCGAGCACGTAGGTCTGCTCGATCTTCACGTGCTCGTGGTCCGGCAGCCTGGCGTTGGGTGCCATGCGCATGAGCGCCGTGAGCAGGCCGGTCTCGCGCTCGACCAGCAGGGTCTTCTGCTCCACCCCGGGATAGCGCGTCTTCTCCCAGGGCAGATGCGCTACATCGACGAAGCGTGACGCGAGATCTTTCATGGCTTCAGGTTCTCCCCGACCCGCACGATCTTCATGGTGTTGGTGCCCCCGGCCTTGCCGATCGGCTCGCCGAAGGTGATGACGATGATGTCGCCCTGCCTGACCACGTTGTTCTCGACCAGCGTCTTCTCGGCCTCGCGCAGCAGCTCCTCGCGGTCGTGGCCCACGTACTTCACCATCAGCGGGAACACGTCGCGGAACAGGGCGCAGCGGTAGCGCGTGGCAGTCTGCGAGGTCAGGGCGTAGATCGGCACGCCGCAGTTCAGGCGGCTCATCCACAGCGCGGTCGAGCCCGACTCGGTGAGCGAGGCGATGCACTTCACTTTCAGGTGGTAGGCGGTGAACAGGGCCGCCATGGCGATCGACTGGTCGACGCGCGTGAACACGCGGTTGAGGAAATCCTGCTCGAGGTTGAGCGGCTGGGTCTGCTCGGCCTCGACGCAGATGCGGTCCATCGCCTCGATCACTTCCACCGGGTAGCGTCCGCTCGCGGTTTCGGCCGAGAGCATGACCGCGTCGGTGCCGTCGAGCACCGCGTTGGCCACGTCGGACACCTCGGCGCGCGTGGGCACCGGGCTGGAGATCATGGACTCCATCATCTGCGTGGCGGTGATGGTGAGCTTGTTCTGCTCGCGCGCGAGGCGGATCATCTTTTTCTGCAGCGCCGGCACCGAGGCGTCGCCCACCTCGACCGCCAGGTCGCCGCGCGCCACCATGATGCCGTCGGAGCCGCGCATGATGTCGAGCAGCGCGCTCTCGCCGACCGCTTCGGCGCGCTCGATCTTGGCGATGAGGAACGCCTTGCCGCCCGCGGCGCGCATCAGCTCGCGCGCCATGTACATGTCGGCGCCGGTCTTGGGGAACGACACCGCCAGAAAGTCGGCCTGGATCTTGACCGCCGTGCGGATGTCCTCCATGTCCTTGGCGGTGAGCGCCGGCGCAGTCAGCCCGCCGCCCTGGCGGTTGATACCCTTGTTGTTGGACAGCACCCCGCCGTGGCGCACCACGGTGTGCACCTCCTCGCCGCGCACGCTGGTGACGTCGAGCACGATCTTGCCGTCGTCCAGCAGCAGCACCGAGCCCGCGTCGACGTCGCGCGGCAGCTCCTTGTAGTCCAGGCCGGAGCGCTCGCCGTCGCCCAGCTGCAGGCCGGCATCGAGCACGAAGCGCTGGCCCTTTTCCAGCGTCACCCTGCCCTCCTTGAACTTGCCGACGCGGATCTTGGGGCCCTGCAGGTCGCACATGATGGCGACCGTACGGCCCACCTTGGTGGAGATTTCCTTGACCAGCGCGGCGCGCGCGAGATGGTCGTCGGAGTTGCCGTGCGAGAAGTTGAGGCGCACGACGTCCACGCCCGCGCGCACCATGCGCTCGAGCATTTGGGGGTCGCTGGAAGCCGGGCCGAGGGTGGCTACGATCTTGGTGCTGCGGAACATTCAATCAACCTTATCGGCTCAAGTGCCGATGTGCAATACCACGCTGCGGCGGCTGCCGCGGCGGCGATGCTCCCACAGGTAGATGCCTTGCCAGGCGCCCAGCGCGAGCCTGCGCTCGACGATGGGGATGGACAGCGACGTGGCGGTGAGCGCGGCCTTCACGTGGGAGGGCATGTCGTCCGGGCCTTCGGCGTCGTGCGTATAGAACGGATCGCCCTCGGGCACCAGGCGCGCAATCCAGCGCTCCAGGTCGCGCCTGGCGGTCGGGTCGGCATTCTCCTGGATCACCAGGCTGGCGGAGGTGTGCTGCACGAACACCGTGCACAGCCCTTCAGCAATGTTCGCGCCGCGCACCGCGTCCTGCACGGCCGGCGTGAACTCGTACAGGCCCTGCCCCGAGGTCTCGACG
>DASUUN010000430.1:0-5607 GCA_036374055.1 Burkholderiales bacterium | reverse complement strand
CTACGACGCCCAGCTGGTCAATGTCGAGCTCACCAACGTGCGCCGCCTGGGCCGCGTCCAGTACCGCCTCGCCACCGCGGTGTTCAACGACGTGGTCGACGACCTCGCGCGCTACCTGCTCGGCGTCGACGACGACTTCGAGCGCCTCGCCCGCCGCTAATCGCTAATCGGGGTCAGAGCCCGATTAGAATCCGGGCGATGAAGACCCGAGCTGCAGTCGCCTACCAGGCCGGTAAGCCGCTTTCCGTCGAAACCGTCGACCTCGAAGGCCCGAGAGCCGGCGAAGTGCTGGTCGAGATCAAGGCCACCGGGGTGTGCCATACGGACGAGTTCACCCTGTCCGGCGCGGATCCGGAAGGGCTGTTTCCGGCGATCCTCGGCCACGAAGGGGCCGGGGTCGTGGTGGACGCGGGTCCGGGCGTAAGCACGCTGAAGAAAGGCGACCACGTCATCCCGCTGTACACGCCGGAGTGCCGGCAGTGCAAGGCCTGCCTGTCGCGCAAGACGAATCTGTGCACCGCGATCCGCGCCACCCAGGGCAAGGGCCTGATGCCCGACGGGACCAGCAGGTTTTCACTCGATGGCAGGCCGGTGCTGCACTACATGGGCTGCTCCACGTTCTCGAACTTCACCGTGCTGCCCGAGATCGCGCTGGCCAAGATTCGGGAAGACGCCCCGTTCGACAAGGTGTGCTACATCGGCTGCGGCGTGACCACCGGCATCGGCGCGGTGATCAACACCGCGAAAGTGGAGCCCGGCGCCAATGTGGTGGTGTTCGGGCTCGGCGGCATCGGCTTGAATGTGGTGCAAGGCGCCCGGCTGGCCGGCGCCGACATGATCGTCGGCGTCGACATCAATCCGCGCCGCAAGGCGCTGGCCGAGAAGTTCGGTATGACGCATTTTGTGAACCCGAAAGAGATCAAGGGCGACCTGGTTCCCCACCTTGTCGAGCTTACCGGCGGTGGAGCCGACTACAGCTTCGAATGCGTCGGCAACGTGGACCTGATGCGCCAGGCGCTCGAGTGCTGCCATAGGGGCTGGGGCACCTCGGTGATCATCGGCGTGGCCGGCGCCGGGCAGGAAATACGCACGCGCCCTTTCCAGCTCGTCACCGGGCGCACATGGAAAGGCACCGCCTTCGGCGGTGCCAGGGGCCGCAGCGACGTGCCCAGGATCGTCGACTGGTACATGGACGGCAAGATCAACATCGACGATCTGATCACCCACACGATGCCGCTCGCCGACATCAACAACGCCTTCGACCTGATGCACGCCGGCGAGTCCATCCGCAGCGTAGTGGTCTACTGAGTCATCGGAATCGGGCTCTGACCCCGATTTAGTTTGCGGTGATCTTGGCGTCCTTGATCACCTTGGCCCACTTCGCGTTCTCGGCGCGGATGAACGCGGCGAACTGCTCGGGGGTGTCGGCGGCGATGTAGGACCCGGTCCGGGTGACCTGGTCCTTGATGTCGGGTGCGTTGAACGCGCGCACCAGCTCGCGGTGCAGGGTCTGGATCACCTGGGGCGGCGTGCCGGCGGGGACGAAGATGCCGTTCCACACGATCGCCTCCACCCCCGGCAGCCCGGCCTCCCTCGTGGTCGGCACCTCGGGCAGCACGTCCAGGCGCGCCGGCCCCATGACGGCCAGCGCGCGCAGCTTCTGCGCCTTCACCGGCGCGATGATCACCTGCGGCACCACGAACGCCGTGTGGACCTGGCCACCCATGAGGTCGGGCAGCTCGGCGTTCACGCCCTTGTACGGGATTTCCAGGATGTCCGTGCCGCTCTCGGACTTCAGCCACTCGCCCACGAGCTGGCTGATGCTGCCCGGGCCCGCGGACGCGTAGGTCAGCCCGCCGGGCTTCTGCTTGGCGAGCTGCACGTAGTCGATGACGGTGCTCGTCTTGAGCGAGGGGTGCGTCACCATCACCAGCGGCGTCATGGTGAAGCGCGATACGGGCAGCAGCTCCTGGTTCAGGCGGCAGCAGGGATCGGGCTTGAGCACGTCGCCGATGGCGTTGTTGATCAGGGCGAGCAGCAGGGTATGGCCGTCGGGCGCCGCGCCGGCCGCCTCGCGCGCCGCGATCAGCCCCGCGCCGCCGGGACGGTTCTCGACGATCACCGGCTGCCCCAGCGCCTGCGCGAGCTTGCCGCCGATCTGCCGCGCGCGGATATCGGGCGAGCTGCCCGCCGGGCTGGGCACCAGGATGCGCATCGGTTTCGAAGGAAAGCCCTGGGCCTGCGCCAGGCCCACCAGCGCGCACTGTAAAATTATGAATATCCCGAGCTTTTTCATGATGCAGCGCCCTCCTTCCGCGTCCAATTTCATCCGCCAGGTGATCGAGGCGGACCTCGCCTCGGGCAAGCACGCGGGCATTGTCACCCGTTTCCCGCCGGAGCCGAACGGCTATCTGCACTTCGGCCACGCCAAGTCGATCTGCCTGAACTTCGGCCTGGCGCTCGAGTACGGCGGCCGCTGCAACCTGCGCTTCGACGACACCAACCCCGAGAAGGAGGAGCAGGAGTACGTCGACGCCATCATCGAGGCGGTGAAGTGGCTGGGGTTCGACTTCCAGGAGCCCCTTTTCGCGAGCGACTACTTCGACTTCATGTACCGCGCCGCCGAGCACCTGATCGAGCGCGGCCACGCCTACGTCGACAGCCAGAGCGCCGAAGAGATGCGCGCCAGCCGCGGCAGCTTCACCGAGCCCGGAAAGAACTCGCCTTTCAGAGACCGTATTCCCGGGGACAACCTGCGTCTTTTCCGCGAGATGCGCGAGGGAAAGCACACGGACGGGGCGCACGTGCTGCGCGCGAAGATCGACATGGCCTCGCCCAACCTCAACCTGCGCGACCCGGTCCTGTACCGCATCCGGCACGCCGAGCACCACCGCACGGGCGGCAAGTGGTGCATCTACCCGATGTACACCTACGCGCACCCGATCGAGGACGCGCTCGAGCGCGTCACGCATTCCCTGTGCACGCTCGAGTTCGAGGACCAGCGGCCGTTCTACGACTGGCTGCTCGAGCGCCTGGCCGAAGGCGGGCTGCTGGAGCGGCCGCTACCGCAGCAGATCGAGTTCGCAAGGCTGAACCTGACGTACGTGGTGCTTTCGAAACGGCGTTTGATAGAGCTGGTCGAAGAAGGCCATGTCGACGGCTGGGACGACCCGCGCATGCCGACGCTCGCCGGCGCGCGCCGCCGCGGCTACACGCCGGAAGGCTTCCGCCATTTCGCCGAGAAGATCGGCGTGTCGAAAGCCAACCAGCTGATCGAGTTCGGCGAGCTGGAAAGCTCGATGCGCGAGCATCTCAACGAGGTGGCGCCGCGGCGCATGGCGGTGCTCGATCCGCTCAGGCTGGTGATCGAGAACTATCCCGAATCGAAGGAGGAGCTGGCGGAGGTACCCAATCATCCGCAGAAGCCGGATTGGGGCAGGCGCGGCGTGCCGTTTACCCGCGAGCTGTGGATCGAGCGCGAGGATTACCAGGAGCGGCCCGAGAAGGGTTACTTCCGGCTGTCCCCGGGCAGCGAGGTGCGGCTGCGCTACGGCTACGTGGTGAAATGCCTGGGGATGGACGGCGGCACGGTGCGCTGCACGTACTACCCGGACTCCAGGTCAGGCACGCCGGGCGCGGACAAGTACAAGGTCAAGGGCAACATCCACTGGGTGAGCGCGAAGCACGCGCACGCGGCGCCGGTGCATCTCTACGACCGCCTGTTCGGCGCGGCGCAGCCGGGGGAGGATTTTCTCCGCGACCTCAACCCGGACTCGAAACGGGCCATCACCGCGCAGCTCGAGCCGGGCCTCGCCGCCGCGCAACCCGGCGAACGCTTCCAGTTCGAGCGGCACGGTTACTTCGTGCGCGACCGGGACGGGTTCAACCGCACGGTGACGCTGCGCGACTCCTGGGGCAAATAAAAGAGCGGGCCCCCAAGAGCCCGCTCACTGCGCTGGTGGCGCCGCAGCAGATTTACTTCGACTTGCTGGTGGCGCCGGCGCTCGAGGACTTGTCGTCGCTGCTGACGGCGTCCTTGACCGCGTCGGCCGCGCGGCCGATGTCCTTCTTGCCTTTCACCATCAGATACTCGGCGCGGTTCAGCGAGCCGTCGTTGTTGCGGTCGGCTTCCTTCCACTTGGCGGCCAGGCTCTTGTCCTTCGCCGCCTCGGCGCGCGTCAGCTTGCCGTCGTTGTTGGCGTCGAGGGCATTGAAGCCGGGCTCGGGATCCTCCGCCCGGGCCTGCTTGTCGTCGGCGGCATAGGCGCCGAACGCCAGCGCCAGCGCGGATGCTACGAGGAATGGCTTTGCGAGTTTCATGGTCTCTCCTGTGGAAATCGGGTTCGGGGGTCGGCAGCGATGGTGCGCGTCCCCCCGTTCCCTAGCAATAAACCTGCCCGATCACGAGCCATGGTCCGCTCGGCTCATGCATGGCATCGGCCTTGCTTTCCTTCCAACCGCTTGGTCGAGGCGCCCGCGCCGGCGCCGAAGAGATCCGGCTGTGTCCAACGCAGCAGTTCCCACCCCGAGGAGAGCAAAGATGGCGAAGACCGTAGTCGGACTGATGGACAACCTCGATGAGGCGCAAGCCGTGGTGCGCGACCTGGTCTCGGCCGGCATCCGGCGCGAGGACATCGGCTTCATGGCGAACGAGAAGCAGGCCATTCCGTCGTCCGCAGCGCTGAACGAATCCGAAGGCGAAGCCGGCGGCGCCGCGAGCGGCGCGCTCGCCGGCGCGGGCGCCGGCGCGGCGATCGGCGGCCTCGGCGGGTTGCTGCTGTCGGTCGCGCCGCTCGCCATCCCCGGCATCGGGCCGATCATCGCCGCCGGACCGATCGCCGCGGCGCTGGCCGGCGCGGGCATCGGCGCGGTCGCCGGCGGGCTGATCGGCGGCCTCACCCACCTCGGCGTTCCCGAGGAGGAGGCGCATTACTACGCCGAGGGCGTGCGCCGCGGCGGCATCCTCGTCACCGTGGCCTCCGGCAGCGAAGCGCAGGCGAGCCAGGCCGTCGACATCATGAAGCGCCACGGCGCCATCGACATCGACGAGCGCGCCACGGAATGGAAGCGGCAGGGCTGGAAAGGCCGGTTCGAGGCGCAGGAGCAGCAGCGCAGCGTCGAAGAGCCGGTGGTCGAGAAGCGCGCCCGCGTGGTCGAGGAAGTCAAGGCCGGCAAGCAGAAGTCCCGTCGCAAGGAAACCGTGCAGGACAGGGTGCGCCGGACCGACGTGGACGTGCAGCGCACGGGCGCGGCGGCGCGCCGCGGCACCTACAAGGGCCCCGAGCGCCGGGTAAGCACCGCCCCGTGGCTGGGCGAGGAGCGCCGCAAGGCGGCGTGATGGCCGGCATGCGGAAGACCGTGGGCCTACGAGCGCCCGGAAAGGCGAGGAATTAGTCCACGCGCGGCTGCGATCGTCGTCGTGTTGGCGGTCGCAGCCGCCTCCGGCGCCGCGGCGCTGTTCTTTCTTTAGCGCGCGGCGTTAGCATGGCGCTCCCGTGCAGAGCGCCCAGCAGTTCATCTGCAAGAAATGCGGCGTGCTCGTGAACGTGCAGACGTTCGAGCAGACCGGTGACGGGACCTATTTTTCCCGCTGTCCGGAGTGCAAGG
>DASUUN010000429.1:0-3388 GCA_036374055.1 Burkholderiales bacterium | reverse complement strand
GGCGCCGCACGTGTTCATCGAGCCGGTCTGTCTGAGCTCGATCGAGAAGGCCAAGGTGACCTTCGAGACTACCGATCTGCCCGCGAAGCTCGGGCGCTACCACCGCGACGCGCGCCGCACGTTCTACGGCTGGGCCGACGTATGGACCGAGGAGAACTTCAAGCGCTGGGACATTCGCGAGGATTACCTCACCAGGATTGACGTGCCCGTCCTGGCGATTCAGGGTTACGGCGACGAATACGGCACAATGGCGCAGCTGGACGAGATCGCGCGCAACGTCGGCGGCCCGTGCGAGCTCCTCAAGCTGGACGAGTGCGGCCACACGCCGTTTCGCGACCAGCCCGACCGGACCCTGGCCGCCGTGGCGGGATTCGTGGATCGGCTGAAATGAAGAAGGACGCGGCAACCATCGGCCTGGTTGCCGGCGCGCACGCCGTGAGCCATTTCTTCCAGCTCGCGCTCGCGCCGCTGTTCCCGCTGATGAGCCGCGAGCTCGGCGTGTCGTTTTCCGCGCTGGGCGTGGTGATGATGCTGTTCTTCGCCGTCTCGGCGCTGCTGCAGCCGTTCGCCGGGTTCGTGGTGGACCGCATCGGCGGGCGCGGGGTGCTGCTCGGCGGCGTCGGCCTGATGACTCTCGGCGCCGTGCTCATGAGCTTCGCAGCCGGCGCGCCGCTGCTGGCGCTCGGCGCGGCGGTGATGGGCGTAGGCAACAGCGTGTTCCATCCCGCCGACTTCTCCATCCTCAACGGCCGCGTGTCGCAGCCCAACCTGGGATACGCCTTCAGCGCGCACGGCGTAGCCGGGCAGCTCGGCTTCGCCGCGGCGCCGGTGTTCAGCGCGGCGGTGGCCGCCCTGTACGGCTGGCACGCGGCGCTGCTCGCCGCCGCGGCGGTCGGCGCGGTGGTGCTGATCACGCTGCTCGCCAACTCGCATCTGCTGCACGTCACCCAGCCGCCGCAGCGCCGGCGGCCGATGGCCCAGGACGCGCGCGTGCTGCTGTCCTTCCCGGTGCTCGTGTGCTTCGCCTTTTTCGCCATCTGGGGCGCGAGCTACGTCGGCCTGTCGAGCTTCGGCATCGCCGCCATGCAGATGCAGTTCGGGTTGAGCACCGCGCTCGCCGCCTCGGCGATCACGGCCTACATGCTCGGCAACGCCGGCGGCATGCTCGCCGGCGGCGTGGTCGCCGCCCGCGTGCCGCGCCACGACCTGATCGCGGTCGGCGGCCTGCTGGTGGCGGCGCTGTTCGTCCTGCCGATCGCGGCCGGCGCGGTGTCGGGGGCGGCGCTGCCGGTGGTGCTGGCGCTGACCGGGTTCTTCGCCGGCGTCACCTATCCGTCGCGCGACCTCATCGTGCGCGCGGCGACGCCGCCGGGGGCGGCGGGCCGGGTCTACGGCTTCGTGTACTCGGGACTGGACGTGGGCTCGCTGTCGATGCCGGTGTTCTACGGCATGCTCATCGACCACGGCCTGCCGCAGGGCGTGTTCTACGTGATCTTCGGCTGCATGCTGCTGTCGGTCGTCACGGTGCTGCAGCTGCAGCGCGGCCGGCCGGCTATTCAGCGTACCTGACGCCGCGGCGCTCCAGCATGCGCAGCAGCGCCGGCCAGTCCTTGTGGTTCGCCGGACGGTCGGGTCGGTTGAACTGCTCGGTCGAAGTCTTCGCCGCGGCCTCCGACATGAGCTGCACATTGTGCAGCCCGCCGGCGCAGGCGTCGATCTGGATCTGGCAGGCGCAGTCGAGGTAGTACATCACCTCGAAGGCCTCGCGCACCGTGGTGCCGAGCGCGAGCAGGCCGTGGTTGCGCAGGATCATCGCCTTGGCGGTCTTGCCCAGGTCGCGCGCCATGCGCTCCTGCTCCTCCAGGTACAGCGCGATGCCCTCGTAGTCGTGGTAGGCGACGTTCGCCTGGATCATCATGGCGTGCTGGCTGATCGGCAGCAGGCCGCACTTCATGGCCGACACCGCCACGCCGGCGCGCGTGTGCGTGTGGATCACGCAGGCCACTTCGGGGCGCGCCTTGTGCACGCAGCTGTGGATCACGAAGCCGGCCTCGTTGACCCCCATGCCGAGCGGGTCGTCCAGGATCCTGCCGTTCCAGTCGATCTTCACCAGGCTCGACGCGGTGATCTCGTCGAACATCAGGCCGTAGGGATTGATGAGGAAGTCCTCGGTCCCCGGCACGCGCGCCGAAAAATGCGTGTAGATGAGGTCGGTCCACCGGTAGAGGTGCGCCAGCTGGTAGGCGGCGGCGAGGTCCACGCGCATCTGCCATTCTTCCTGGCTGACGCGGTCGCGGACGGCGGATTTGATCGGCTTGGGAATGGCGCTCATGGCGAAATCATACCCCCGCGGCAACAAACGCGGTGTAGCCGGGCGCCTCGACCAGCTCCAGCGCCTCGAGCAGCAGCTCAGGCCGGTTGTGCTTCAGGCGCTCCGAATCGGACAGCATGCGCCGCCACAGGCGCGCTTTCTTGTGGCCGTGGTACAGGCCGAGCATGTGGCGCGTCACGTGCCGCAGCGAATCGACGGTCTTTGAATAGGCATACATGGCCTTGACGACAGCGGCGCGCGTCTTGCCCGGATCGGCGAGCAGCCAGGGATTGTGGTACGCGGCGCGTCCCAGCATCACGCCGTCCACGTAGGCGAGGTGGGTGGTGATGTCCACCCAGGTGGTGATGCCGCCGTTGATCACGATCTCCAGGCCCGGGAAGTCCTGCTTCAGGCGGTACACGTAGTCGTACTTGAGCGGCGGGATCTCGCGGTTCTCCTTCGGCGAGAGGCCCTTAAGCACCGCGTTCCTCGCGTGCACGATGAAGGTGCGGCAGCCGGCCCTCGCTACCGTCTCGACGAAATGCCGCACGAATTCATAGTCCTCGACGCGGTCGATGCCGATCCTGTGCTTGACCGTCACCGGAACGGAAACAGCCCTGGAAATGGCAGAAACGCACCGCGCGACCAGCTCCGGCTCCGCCATCAGGCAGGCGCCGAAGGCGCCTTTCTGCACCCGCTCGCTCGGGCAGCCGATGTTGAGGTTGATCTCGTCGTAGCCGTAGGCCTCGCCCAGCTTCGCGCAATGCGCCAGCTCCTCGGGCTCGCTGCCGCCCAGCTGCAGCGCGACGGGATGCTCTTCCTCGCTGAAGGCGAGATGCCGCTCGACGTCGCCGTGGAGCAGCGCGCCGGTGGTGATCATCTCGGTATAGAGCCGCGCGCGCGAGGACACCTGGCGCAGGAAATACCGGCAGTGCCGGTCGGTCCAGTCCATCATCGGCGCGACGCAAAGGCGATGGTTCGCGCTCATCTCAGGGCAGCAGGATACCGGCGAGTGTCTCGCCCGGGCGCAGCTTCGGGCAATAGATCGCCGGGCGCGTAGGGATGTCCAGCTCGTCG
>DASUUN010000428.1:0-15081 GCA_036374055.1 Burkholderiales bacterium | reverse complement strand
CTACAACCGGCTGGTCGCGCTGCGCAACCGCTTCAGGAACGCGTTCGCGCAGATCGACGTGCAGCTCAAGCGCCGCTACGACCTGATTCCCAACCTGGTCGAGTCGGTCAAGGGCTACCTGCAGCACGAGCGGGGCACCCTTGAGGCGGTGGTGCAGGCGCGCGGCAACGCCGTGAGCGCCGCGCAGCGCGCCGCGGCGGCGCCGGGCGACCCCGGCGCCATGCAGGGCCTCGCGCAGGCCGAAGGCGCGCTCGGCGGCGCGCTCGGGCGCCTGCTCGCGGTGTTCGAGGCCTACCCGGACCTCAAGGCCAACCAGAGCGTCATGGTGCTGCAGGAAGAGCTCACCAGCACCGAGAACAAAATCGCCTTCGCCCGCCAGGCCTACAACGACTCGGTGATGCAGTACAACACGCGCCGCGAGTCGTTCCCCGACAGCGTCTTCGCCGGCCTGTTCGGCTTCGGCGCCGCGGAGCTGCTGCAGGCGACCGAGTCCGCCGCCGAGCGCGCAGCGCCCAAGGTGTCCTTCCGCTAGCTTGGATTTTTTCGAGCAGCAGGAGCTGTGCCGGCGCAACTCGCGCCGGCTCGTAGTCTGGTTCCTGCTGGCCGCGCTGTTCACGGTCGCGAGCTACTGCGCGGCAGGCGCCCTGGCGCTGTCCGCCCTGAACCTGTACTGGCACGGGACCGCGAGCGTGCCGTGGCGGCTCGTCGCCGGCATTGCCGCGTTCGTCGGCGGCACCCTGCTCGCCGTATCCGCCTACCGCCTGTGGCAGCTGAGGGAGGGCGGACACGCCGTCGCCGAGCTCCTCGGCGCGCGCTACATCGACCCGGGGAAATGCAATCCAGCCGAGCGCCGCCTGCTCAACGTGGTGGAGGAAATGGCGATCGCCTCCGGCGTGTCGGTGCCGCCGCTCTACGTCCTGTTCCACGAAGACGCGGTCAATGGCCTGGTTGCCGGGCACACGCCCAACGAAGCGGTCCTCATCATGACCCGCGGCGCGATGCAAAAGCTCTCGCGCGACGAGCTGCAGGGCGTCGTGGGGCACGAGTTCAGCCACATCCTCAACGGCGACATGGCGCTAAACGTCCGCCTGGCCGGGCTGCTCGCCGGGCTCACCTGGCTGGGCGAGCTCGGCGAGGCGCTGGTGTATGGCGCCGCCCGCCAGGCGCGCGGCGTGCCGCGCGAGAAGCAGGGCGGCGAGGCTGTGCTGGCGGTGATCGGCTTCGCCGTCGCCTTCATCGGCTTTCCGGGGACCCTCGCCGCGATGGCGATCAAGGCGGCGATCTCGCGCCAGCGCGAGTTCCTGGCCGACGCGGCGAGCGTGCAGTTCACGCGCAATCCCGAAGGCATCGCCGGCGCGCTCGATTCCATCCTCGCCCTGCCGGCGCACACGGTGGTGCTGGCGGCGCACGCCGAAGGCCTGTCGCACATGTTCTTCGCGCCGGCGGTGGCGCACTGGTGGGGCTTCCCCACCCATCCGCCGATCGCCGAGCGTATCTATCGCGCGCACCCGCGCTTCCAGCGCGAGGACTACAGGGCGAGCCGCCACGGGCGGCGGCGCGAGGTAGCGGTGATCGACGGCGGCGGCAACGTGGTAAAGCACGTGCGCGCGGATGGGCTGCAGCTGCTCGCTTCCATCGGTCAGCCCACGTCGCGGCATGTGGAGTTCGGCGCGCGGCTGCTGGCGAGCCTGCCGCAGCGGCTGCGCGAAGCGCTGCACGACCCCCAGGAGGCGCAGCTCGCGATGTTCGCGCTCGGCGGTTTCTGCGGCGAGGGGAGCGGGCTGGAGCCGTACGTCCGCCCGCTGGGCCGCGAGCACATGCTCACCCTGGCCGAGCTTGCCGTGCCCGCCATCAAGTCGCAGCCGCAGAAGGCGCGCGACGCATTCATCGGCGAATTCGCGGCGCGCGTGCAGGCGGACCGGCGGGTCACGCTGCGCGAGTTCGTGCTGCTGACCTTCCTGCGCCAGCGCCTGCGGGCCGGCGCCGGCCAGCCGATCGCCACGCGCTACCGGAAGGTGGCCGAAGTCGAGGCGGATCTGGGCGTGGTGCTGTCGCTGCTGGCACGCGTTTCCGGCGACAGTGCCCGCGGCGAGGCGCCGGGCGCCGCGGCGCTAGGCGCGGCGCTCGAGCGCCTGCGCCACCTCGCGCCCTTCGAGAAGCCGCGGGTGATAAAGGCCTGCGTGGAGGCCGCCAATGCCGACGGCAGGATCAACGCCGCCGAAGGCGAGCTTGTGCGAATGGTGGCCGCGACGCTCGACTGCCCGGTACCGCCGCTATTGGCGGAAGTTGCCTAGGGAGAACCCCAGTTGCAGGTCGTAGGGGAATTCCCTACTCTGTGTCGGGTCAATCCCGACATGCGCTACGCCTCCAAGATCGAATACCTCACCGGCTCGGGCGGTTTCGCCGGCACCGATGGCGAGGGACGGCCGTGGACGCTCTCGCGCAGCGAGCTGATCCAGGCCATCGAGGAAGGCCGCATGACCTGCTACGTCAGCTTTAGCGGCCACTCGCATCTGGTGACCCTCAAGGCCGATGCCTCGGGGCGCAAATCTCTGGCCACGTTCCTCGGCGAGGTCGAGACACTGCCGCTGCCGACCGCCCCCTAGTCGCGCCTGCCCAGCCTCTTCAGTATCGTCGCGCGCGTCTCGGCGACGGCTGACGCGAACGGCCCGCCCGCTGCGGCGGCGCGCTCGACGAACGGCAGCGCCTCCCGGTGCCTGCCCTGATCCGAGAGCGTCTGGGCGAGGTTGTTCAGCACGATCACTGATTCGGGCTCCCGGCGCGCGGCCTCGCGCAGCACGCGCTCGGCCTGCGCGAGCTCACCGAGGGCGTGGTGCGTGTTCGCCAGGCCGATGGCCGCGTTCACGTTGTCCGGCCAGCGCTCGAGGAAGCCCGAATAGGCGGTGCGCGCGGCGGCCGCGTTCCCCGTGCGCTCGAACGCGGCAATGGCGCCGAGCCAGCGCTCCTCCCTGGCGGTCACCGGGATGCGCCCGGGTGGAACCGCGACCATTGCCCAGTAGCCGCTTCGCATCCACACGAACTCGTTCATGGTGAACGCGAGCACTTCGCGCTCGGTGACCCCCGAGCGCAGGATGATTTCCCCCCGGTCGTAGTCGTAGCCGACCGCGACGGCGTAGTGCCAGCCGTCGCGGAAGCCGAGGTTCTGCAGCAGGATCACCGGCGTGCCGGCGGCGACCTCGCGCATCACGTCCTCGAGCCGCGGCGCGAGCTGGTAGGACACCAGGCCGTGGCGGCGCGCCGCGGCCAGCATCTCGATCTGCAGGCTGCCCTTGCGCTCGGGCAGGTAGACCTGCGGCACCAGCTCCTCCGGCGTCACCTTCACCCCGAAGCTCGCGAGCGCAGTGGCGAGCGCCGCCGGGCCGCACTGGTAGTCGCTCTGCGGAAAGAACGGCACCTCGGTGAGCTCGACGCGCTCGGGCAGGCCCGCCGGCAGCGCCTCGCGCAGCTCGGCGGTCTGCGGCCACAGGCTCGCGCAGCCCGACAGCGCGAGGACGCAGACGCACACAAAAACGCCCGCGGCTGCGCGGGCGTTTCCTCGGGCCTTGCGGCCGGCTGCGGCTAGCGCTTCCAGACCCACCAGATCGCCGCGATGACCAGGATGAGCAGCAGCACGCCCGCGGTGTCGGCGCCGGCGGGCAGGCTGTTGATGCGGTTCGCGAGCATGGAAACCTCGGCGTCGCTCATGGCAGCCACGCGGTCTTTCGCCGTCGCGGCGTCCAGACCCATCGCCTGCAGCTGGCCCGCCACGTCGGCGCGGCTGACGAAGCCGAGCACGGCGCTGCGGTCTGCTTGCGTGGAGGTGGTGGCCACCTGGTCGGTGCCGATCATGCCGGCTTGCGCTACCTGGTACGGCGTCCAGATCATCAGCACGACCAACAAGCGGCAGATTGTTTTTGCCCAAGCAGATTTCATGTGCGCTCCTAAATGAGATTTCCGAGAGGAAGAGAGGGGTTCAGAGTGAAGGGACCGATGTCGCATTGCTGCAGGCCGACCAATATTCCACCCTACCGCGGCCGCCTGCAGAGCAATCTAGTCTCGCTGCGCGCGCGAGTCAAGGAAGGGGCGTGTGACAGAATCTCTACAAATGGTAGCTTTTCAACGACTTGAGGGGGCGCTGGGCGCAGCGCTTGCCGGCGAGGTGCGCTTCGACAGCGCGGCGCGCGCGGCCTACGCCTCGGACGCCTCGAACTACCGCCAGGTGCCGGTGGGCGTGGTGCTGCCGCGCTCGGTCGAGGAGGTCGTCGCCACGGTGCGCCTGTGCCGCGAGCACGGCGCCGCCGTCCTGCCGCGCGGCGCGGGCACCTCGATGTGCGGCCAGAGCGTCAACGCTGCGGTGGTCATCGACTGCTCGAAGCACCTCGACCGCGTGCTAAGTGTCGATGCCGCCGGGCGAATGGCGCGCGTCGAGCCGGGCGCGGTATGCGACGCGCTGCGCGAAGCCGCCGAGGCGCACGGCCTGACCTTTGCGCCCGACCCCGCCACCCATTCGCGCTGCACGCTCGGCGGCATGATCGGCAACAACTCGTGCGGCCCGCATTCGGTGATGGCCGGCAAGACCGTCGAGAACATCGCGCGCCTGGAAGTGCTGACCTACGACGGCGCGCGGTTCTGGTGCGGACCGACCAGCGAGGTAGAGTTTCAGCGCATCCTGTCATCGGGCGGACGACAGGCCGACATCTATTCGGGGATGCGCAGGATCGCAGAGCGGTATGGCGCGCTCGTCCGCAGCCGCTTCCCGAAGATCCGGCGCCGGGTTTCCGGGTACAACCTGGACGAGTTGCTGCCGGAGAACGGATTCAACGTGGCGCGCGCGCTGGTGGGCTCCGAAGGCACCTGCGCGTTCGTCCTCCAGGCGGAAGCGCGGCTGGTCGAGAGTCCGCGCGAGCGCGTGCTGGTAGTGCGCGGTTTTCCGGACATTTTTGCCGCCGGGGATGCGGTGCCGGAGGTTCTCCGCGCCGGGCCGATCGCCTGCGAAGGGCTCGACGAGCGCATCATCGGCGGCTTGCGCGAGCGCGGCCTGCGACTGGACGACATCGCGCTCCTGCCGCCCGGCGAGGGATGGCTGATGGTCGAGTTCGGCGGCGATACGCTCGAAGAGGCCACGGCGAAGGCGAAACGCGTCCCGGGGCTGCTCATCACGGACAAGACCCTGATGTCGCGGCTATGGACCATCCGCGAGACGGGTGCCTCGGCCACCGCGCTCAACCTCGCGGGCAGGGGCCCCGACCCGATCGTGGGCTGGGAGGACGCGGCGGTGGACCCGATGCGGCTGGGCGACTACCTGCGCGAGTTCCGCGCGCTGGTGGCGCGGTTCGGCTACCGCACCTCGATCTACGGGCACTTCGGCGACGGCTGCGTGCACGCGCGCATCGACTTCGATCTGCGCACGCCGGAAGGCGTGGCGCAGTGGCGCCGCTTTTTGCGCGAGGCCGCGGAGCTGGTGGTGAGGTACGGCGGCTCGCTCTCGGGCGAGCACGGCGATGGCCATGCGCGCGCCGAGTTCCTGCCGCTCATGTTCGGCGAGGAGCTGATGCAGGCCTTCCGCGAGTTCAAGGCGCTGTGGGATCCGCAGAACCGCATGAACCCGGGCAAGATCGTCGACGCGTTCCGTGTGGACGAGCATCTGCGCCTGGGTCCGCAGTACAAGCCTGTGACGTTCAACACGACCTTCGGCTTTGAAAGCGACGTTGGCGCAGGCTTCGCCCGCGCGGTCGGCCATTGCGTCGGCATGGGCAAGTGCCGCGCCTCGAAGGGCGGCACCATGTGCCCCAGCTATCGCGGCACGCGCGAGGAGCGCTACTCGACGCGCGGCCGCGCGCGGCTGCTCGCCGAGATGTTGCGCGGCGAGATCATCACCGACGGCTGGCGTAGCGAGGAAGTGAAGGAGGCGCTCGAATGGTGCCTCGGCTGCAAGGGCTGCCGCAGCGACTGCCCCACGCACACCGACATGGCCGCGTACAAGGCGGAGTTCATGTCGCATTACTACGAGGGCCGCGCGCGCCCGCGGCAGGCCTGGTCGATGGGCCGCATCGGCGAGTGGGCGCCGCTCGCCGCCCGGATCCCCCGCCTGGCGAATCTCGTCTCGAGAAATTTCAAGGGGCTTGCCGGCATCGCCCCCGAAAGGACGCCGCCGCGGTTTGCGCCGCACACGTTCCGGTCGCGATTCCAATCCCGATCCCGGGGAAAAGGCGAAGCGGTCGTGCTGTTCGACGACACGTTCAACAACCACTTCCGCCCGCAGACCGCGCACGCCGCGCAGCAAGTCCTGGAGCGGGCCGGCTGCGCGGTCGAGCTGCCGCCGCAGCATCTGTGCTGCGGGCGGCCGTACTACGACTTCGGCATGCTGGAGCGCGCCAGAGCGTCGCTCGATCGCGTGCTGGAAGTGCTCTCGCCGCAGCTCGAGCGCGGCCTGCCGGTGGTGGTGCTCGAGCCGGGCTGCCTCTCGGTGTTCCGCGACGAGCTGCGCCAGCTCTTTCCCCGCGATGCGCGCGCGGCCCGGCTGCAGGCCGCGGCGACCAGCTTCTCCGAGTTGCTGTTGAGTAAAGGCTTCAAGGGCAAAGGCGGCGGCAGTGTCCTGATGCACGCCCACTGCCACCAGAAATCGCTGTGGGGAACCGCCGCGGACCTGCGCCTGCTGAACGAGGCCGGATGCGAGGTGAGCGCGCCGGACACCGGTTGCTGCGGCATGGCCGGCTCGTTCGGCTATCGCCCGGAGTTCTTCGAAACCTCGAAGCGCATCGCGCGACTGGCGCTGCTGCCGACGCTGGAGAAGGCGCCCGAGCGCATCGTGGTGGCGAGCGGCTTCTCCTGCCGCGAGCAGATCGAGGCGCTCGCCGGGCGCCCGACGCGCCACCTTGCCGAGCTGCTGGCCGATGGCGCTTGAGCTGCGCGGCGCGCTGTGGGTCATGGCGATCCTGCTGATCGGCCAGTTCTCCGGCAAGGCGCTCGCCGCCGAAAGCGAAACGGCGCTGCATCGCGCGGTCGACAAGGGCATGCATGAGCTCACGCGCGAGCTGATACGAAAGGGAGCGGATGTCAACGCGCGCACGCCGAACGGCGAGACGGCACTGCACCTCGCGACGCTCGACCCGGACCCGGCGCTGGTCGACATGCTGCTCGCTGCGGGCGCGGACCCGAAGGCGCGCAACGCGGACGGCGAATCGGTGCTGATGTGGGCCTGCCTGAGCGGCCACCTCGTGGTGGCCCAGCGCCTGCTCGCCCGCGGCGCAGATCCGAACGTGAAGGACGGCAAAGGCAGCCTGCCGCTGCACGCGGCCGCCGACGGCGGCTATCTCGAGCTCGTCCGTTTCCTGCTGCCCCGCACGGCCGACCCGCATGCCCGGAATGACGACGGACAGCGCCCGGCGGACTACGCCCGCCGCCGGGGTTTCGATCAGGTCGAGAAGCTGCTGGCGCGCTCCGTCGCCGCGCGGCGACAGTAAAAAACTTCAACGCATCAAGGGCACTCGTAAAGATCTGCAATAGCCCGTCGGCAGTGCCCGACATCTGCGGCGTATGCCGAAGCGTCAATTGCGTCACACCGTGTGGTTAACCCTATGAATCCTCTGAAGTTCGGATACCTGGCACGCGCGTTGCAGGAGAGTAGGCCGAAAGGAGGAGAAGCGTATGAGCGAGATGCGGCTCAAGCAGGAAGTCTTTGCCCTGGCCCAGGCGGGCATCGGCTTCGTTCTCGTCGGGCTGGTCCTGACGGGGATCGGCGGCACGATCTACAAGGTCATCGCGCCGGACGGCTGGGTCGCCCAGGCGTTCGGGCGCAGCTTCTCGGCCGGCGTCGCCACGCTCGGCTCGCTCCTCATGATCTTCGGCCTGGCCTGGTTCTCCCGCGGCTGGAGCTCGCCGCGCCATCGCAACCGTTTTTCCGATCTTCTGGTGTACAGCTTCGCCGCTGCCGGCCTGCTGTACCTCGTGCAGCTCTGGATCAAAGGGACGTTCTGATCGCGAACTGACCGCAGCTTTGCCTCCCCTGGGCCCGCGCTTTCCCCCCTACAAGCCGGGCCCTTTTTTTTTCTGCAGCGAGCTCGTCGACGTCACGCGGAAGCGCGGCGCGACCCCGACTGGTGGGCGTAGGCCCAGGTGAATTCCGCGCCCAGCAGGAAGATCTGCGCGGAGTAGTACACCCACACCATGACGATGACGAGCGAGCCGAAAGCGCCGAAGCTCGAGCCCACGTCGCTCTTTCCCAGGTAGAGGCCGATGAGGAACTTGCCGATGATGAACAGCACCACCGTGACCGCGGCGCCGACCCAGACGTCGCGCCATTCGATGCGCGCGCGCGGCATGAACTTGTAGATCGCCGCGAACACCACGACCAGCATGCCGAAGCTGACCGCGAGGTTGACAAGGTGCGCCACGGTTTCCCACGCGCCGAACGCCGGGCCCCACCATTTGCCGAGTGCGCTCAGCGCAGCGCTCAGGACCAGGGAAACGACGATCAGGAACGCGAGCGCGAGCACCAGGCCGAACGACAGCAGGCGTCCCTTGAGGAAGCTCCATACGGCGTTCTGCTTTTCCGCCTTGGCCGCCTCCGGCACCTGCCAGATGGTGTCGAGCGCGGTCTGCAGCTGGCCGAACACCGTGGTGGCGCCGAATACCAGCAGCGCGGTGCTCACCGCCGCCGCCCAGCCGCCGGTGTCGGGCTCGCTCACGTGGGCGAGCATCTCGCGGATCGCCTCGGCGCCGTTCTCGCCCATCAGGTCGGCCACCTGGCCGAACACCACGCCGCGCACCGCGTCGGGGCCGTGGATCATGCCGGCCACCGTGATGACGATGAACAGCAGCGGCGCGATGGAGAACAGCGAGTAGTAGGCGATCGCAGCGCCCTTGCTCGGCGCCTGATCGTTCCACCAGGCCGCGACTGCCTGCTTGAGCAACGTGACCGTGGGTTGGAGGTTCACGCCCCCGTACAGCAATCTTCGGGCCGCTATACGGCGATCGGCGCCTTGATCCCGGGGTGGGGCTCGTAGCCCTCGAGCGTGAAATCCTCGTAGCGGAAATCCAGCAGCTCACGCACCTGGGGGTCGAGCCGCATGCGCGGGAACGGGCGCGGCGCGCGCGCGAGCTGCTCGCGGGCCTGCTCCAGGTGGTTGAGGTAGAGATGCGCGTCGCCCAGCGTCAGGATGAACTCGCCCGGCGCGAGGCCGGTCACGTGGGCCACCATGCGCGTGAGCAGCGCGTAGGAGGCGATGTTGAACGGCACGCCGAGGAACAGATCCGCGCTGCGCTGGTACATCTGGCAGGACAGGCGTCCCGCGGCGACATAGAACTGGAACAGGGCATGGCAGGGCGGCAGCGCCATGCGGTCCACGTCCGCCGGGTTCCAGGCGCTGACGATATGGCGGCGCGAATCCGGTTTTTTCCTCAACGACTGTATGACGTTCGAGATCTGATCGATCTCGCCGCCCTGCGGCGTGCGCCAATGGCGCCACTGGTAGCCGTACACCGGGCCGAGCTCGCCGTTCTCGTCGGCCCATTCGTCCCAGATGGACACGCCGCGCTCCTGCAGCCACTTCACGTTGGTGTCGCCGCGCAGGAACCACAGCAGCTCGTAGATGATGGACTTCAGGTGCAGCTTCTTGGTGGTGAGCAGCGGGAAGCCGGGCTCGAGGCCGAAGCGCAGCTGGCGCCCGAACACCGACAGTGTCCCGGTGCCGGTGCGGTCGGCCTTGCGCGCGCCGTGCTCCAGCACTTCTGCCAGCAGGTCGAGGTACTGCTGCTCTTCGCGGTTCATACGGCTATGGCGGCGAACAGCTCGAGGGCGCTCTGGTAGCGGTCCTCGGGCTTCTTGGCGAGCAGCCGGTCGAGGACCGGCTGGTAGCCGGCGAGCCGCCCGGGCAGGCGCGGGATGGGGGCGTTGACGTGCATGTTGACCACGGCCGTGGCGTCCGCCGACTCGAAGATCTTCTGGCCGGTGAGCATCTCGTAGAAGATCGCCCCGAGGCTGTACAGGTCCGAGCGCGCATCCACCGGCAGGCTGAGGCATTGCTCGGGGCTCATGTAGCGGGGTGTCGCGACGAGCTGCCCCGCCACGGTCAACGTGGAGGTCGCCGCGAGCTCCTTCGCCAGGCCGAAGTCGACGATGACCGGGCGCCCGTCGGCGCGGAACAGGATGTTGGCCGGCTTGAGGTCGCGGTGGATGATGCCCTTGGCGTGGATCGCGTCCAGCGCCTTGGCGATCTGCGACGCCATGCGCAGCGCATCGCGCGAGGCGATGCCTTCCCGGATGCGCGTGGCGAGCGTGCCGGAAGGCAGGAACTCCATCGCGATGAACGGATTGTCGCCCGAGAAGCCCTGGTCGTAGATGCGCGCGACGTGCTCGTTCTCGATGCTCATGATGAGCTTGTTCTCGCGCATCAGCCGCTCCAGGAACACCTTGTCCTGGCGCAGCGTGCGGTCGAGCACCTTGAGCGCCACGCACAGCCCGTCGCGGTCGCGCTGGGCGAGGTAAACCTTCGCCTGCCCCCCCTGGCCGATGATGTGCAGGACGCTGTATCCCGGGACCAGCGCCGGCGCTTCTTTCATCGAGGTATTCTGCCTCACAGGATGCGGCCCAGGAACGCCGAGATGGCCGCGATCTCCTGCGGACACACCGAGTGCGGCATCGGGTAGGCGTGCCATTCGACCGGGTAGCCGAGGCCCTCGAGCGCCTGCCGCGACTGCTCCGCGCGGCGCAGGGGAATGATGTCGTCGTAGTGGCCGTGCGCCATGAAGATGGGCAGGGTGGCGTTGGCCGGGCTGCGCTCGGCTTGGACGGTCGCGGCGAGCGGCAGGTACGTCGACAGCGCAAGCACGCCCGCCAGCGGCTCGGGATGGCGTAGCGCGGTGTGGAGCACGATCGCCCCGCCCTGTGAGAAGCCGGCCAGGACCAGCTTCGCAATGCCTCGTTTCTTTTCTTCCGCAATGAGGCCTTCCACGAGCCGCTGCGAGGCGCGAACGCCGGCTTCATCCTCCGGCCCGCCGCCGAACTGGAAGATGTCGTACCACGCGCGCATGCGCATGCCCTGGTTGATGGTCACCGGCCGCACCGGCGCGTGCGGGAACACGAAGCGCACCGGCTGCGCCAGCTCGAGCTCCGGCACGATCGGCTCGAAGTCGTGGCCGTCGGCGCCCAGGCCGTGCAGCCAGATGACCGCGGCCTGGGGGTTGACGCCGGTGTCGATCTGGATCGCGTCCATGGCTAAGCCAGGCGGTGGAACCAGGCGAGCGACAACCCGGCGGAGGCCAGTGTGAGCAGCGCGGCGAGCGCGGCGAACAGCGCCGTGACCTCGCGTTCCTCCTTCGACAGCACGAACCGGCTGCTGAGCGATTCGTACACCTTCGTCAGCTCGTCCGCGCTGCTCGCGTGGAAGTACTCGGCGCGCGTGATGCCGGCGATCGTCTTCAGGGTTTCCTCGTCGAACATCATGAAGATCGAATAGCCCTCGATCATCGCCGGGCCGCCGGCGGCCGAGCCGAAGCCCACGGTGAACACGCGGATGCCGCGGTCGGCGGCCATCTGCGCCGCTTCGAGCGGATCGGGCCCGGTGGTGCGCCGCCCGTCGGTGAGCAGCACGATCGCCGCCGAGCCATTGGAGCCCGGCGGCACGGCCGGCACCTGCTTCTTGGGCGCAACCTTTTCCGGCGGCCGGTGGATGCGCCACGACTGGCGGCTGCCCAGCACCAGCGACTCCAGGTCGATGCCTTCGTCGGGAAACAGCGTGGCGAGCGACATGATGATGCCGCTGCCGATGGCGGTATGGCGGTCGAGCTGCAGCCGGTCGATCGCCTCCTCGAGCTCGTCCTTGCGCGTGGTGGGCTTCTGCACGGCGAGCGCGGTGCCGGCGAACGACACGATGCCCACGCGCAGGTCGGGCGGCAGCTCCTGGATGAAGGCCCTGGCCGCGGCCTGCGCGGCGCCCAGGCGGCTCGGCTCCACGTCGGTCGCGCGCATGCTGAGCGACACGTCAATGGCAAGGATGATGGTGCGCTGCTGGGACGGCAGCGTGAGCAGCGCGCTCGGGCGCGCGATGGCGAGGATGGCGACCGACAGCCCGAGGAGGAACAGCGCCGGCGGCAGGTGCCGCCGCCACGGCCGCGTGCCGCCCATCGCTTCGCGCGCGAGGGCGAGGCTGGCGAAGCGCACCGCCGCCGCCTTCTGCCGGCGCAGCACCCACAGGTAGACGGCGACCAGCGCCGGCACGGCGGCGAGCAGGACCAGCAGTCCCGGCCAGAGAAAGCTCATGGCTTGCGCAACGCGGACTTGGGGCGGAACGCCTTCACCACCGCCTCGTGCGTCTCGATGTACGGGCCGCCGATCAGGTCGATGCAGTAAGGCACCGCCGCGAACACGCCCTCGAGCGTCTCGCGGATCGCCTTGGGCTGCCCCGGAAGGTTGATGATCAGGGCTTGCTTGCGGATGACGGCCACCTGGCGCGACAGGATTGCCGTCGGCACGTACTTCAGGCTCACCGCGCGCATCTGCTCGCCGAAGCCGGGCATCACCTTGTCCGCCACGGCCAGCGTCGCCTCCGGCGTGACGTCGCGCCGCGCGGGGCCGGTGCCGCCGGTGGTGAGCACGAGGTGGCAGCCCTTTACGTCGACCAGCTCGCACAGCGTGCCCTCGATGAGCGGCTGCTCGTCGGCGATGAGCCGCGTCTCGTCGCGCCAGGCGGGCGAGGCGATGGCCGAGGCGAGCCATTCCTTGAGCGAGGGGATGCCTTCGTCCTTGTAGACGCCGGCCGAAGCCCGATCGCTGATCGATACCAGTCCAACCACGAGGCTCATAGGACCTGAAAAATCTCAAGCTCAACAGCGGCTGGCCGCCGCGCGCCGGTGGCGACGCAAACGATGCGGTTCAGCCAGGCGTAGCGCGCATCACCGGTCTCGAAGAGCGGCGTGGTGCGCATGTAGTAGCGCGCCGGGTCCACCGCCTCGCCGGCCGCCAGCTGTCGCAGCACTTCGGGCGGCCCGTGCCGCACGCCGCGGTTGCGCACGTAGATCAGCGCGCCGTCCTCGGTTTCGAGCGTGTAGCGCGCGTCGAGGTCGGCGACGCCGTCGGCCCGGATCACCTGCCAGTCCGCGCCGCCCGGCAGCACCCGGCCCGACAGCCGCTCCCCGCTGAAGCGCCCCCCGCTGATGCCGATGATGCGGCGGCGGCCTCGCGGCGTATCGCCCAGCTCCTGCGGCGGCGCGAGGGTGATCTCGGCGCGGAACAGTCTCTCAAGGTTCAAGGGATTTCAGCATCCTGAAAAGTTCGCGGTAGGCGCGCGGCGGCTTG
This sequence comes from Burkholderiales bacterium, assembly GCA_036374055.1. GTDB lineage: Bacteria > Pseudomonadota > Gammaproteobacteria > Burkholderiales > SG8-39 > SCGC-AG-212-J23. Next base: position 1,787 of record DASUUN010000428.1, on the reverse strand, counting down.
CCTGCCTTTATCTCCTTGCGGGAATTGCGGATGACGGTTCTCAGGGTCTGCAAATCGGTTCCCGGATGCTCGGCGGCAAAGGCGGTCAGCGCCTCGTCGTCTTCCAGCAGCCGCTCGCGCCATGCTTCCAGGCGGCGGTGCGCGGCGGCGGCCTGGGCCGAGCTTCCCTCGATGGCCGCGAGCTGCGCACGGATGGGCTCGGGGTCGACCTCGCGCATCAGGCGGCCGACGTACTGCATCTGCCGGCGCTTCGCCTCGTGGCTCCTGATCCCCCGGGCTTCCAGCAGCGCCTCGCGCAGATCCTCAGGCAGCTGCACGCGGGCGAGCTGCGCCTCCGGCAACGCCGCGAGCGCGGCGCCGAGCGCCTGCAGCTCGAGCATTTCGCGCTTGCGGCGGGTCTTGCTGACGAAGTCGTCCTGCACGCGAGTTATGATAGCGCCCCCATGCCGAAGCACCACGGCTTTACCTGCGAGCCCGGCCAGCTTCGCGGCCTCGCCCAGTCGGTGCTGGAGCACGCGCGGCGCGCCGGCGCGAGCGGCGCCGACTGCGAGGTGTCCGAGAGCCACGGCCTGTCCGTCACGGTGCGCAAGGGCCGTCCCGACACCGTGGAGCATAATCGCGACCGCAGCGTCGGCGTGTCGGTGTATTGGGGCGAGCGACCGAGGGCGCGCCGCGGCCACGCCAGCACCTCGGATTTCTCGCCCGAAGCCCTGCGCCAGACGGTCGAGGCGGCCGTCGCCATCGCGCGGCATACCGCGGAGGACGACTGCGCCGGGCTGCCGGACGGCGACCTGCTGGCGCGCGACGCTCCCGACCTGGATCTCTACCATCCCTGGGCGATTTCCACCGAAGAGGCGATCGATCTCGCGCGACGCTGCGAAGCGGCGGCCTTCTCGGTGTCCCGGAACATCCGCAACTCGGAAGGCGCCACCGTGTCGGCGCAGCATTCCCAGTTCGTGTTCGCCAACAGCCTGGGCTTCTGCGGGGGATATCCCAGCTCGCGCCATTACCTGTCGTGCTCGGTGATCGCCGAGGAAAAGGGCATGATGCAGCGCGACGACTGGTACAGCGCTTCGCGCGTGCCGGTGCAGCTCGCCGATCCGGTGGCGCTCGGCCGCTATGCCGGCCAGCGCGCGCTTGCGCGCCTGAGCGCGCGCAAGATTGCCACCTGCCAGGCGCCGGTGCTGTTCGAGGCGCCCGTGGCGCTGCAGCTGATCGGTCACTTCGTCTCCGGCGTGAACGGCGGCAACCTCTACCGCAAGACCTCGTTCCTGGTGGACAGCCTGGGCAAGCAGGTGTTCTCGCCCGTGGTGCAGATCGACGAGCGGCCGCACGAGCCCCGGGGCATGGCGAGCACGCCGTTTGACGAGGAGGGTGTCGCCACGCGCACACGCAGCATCGTGCGCGACGGCACCGTGGAAGGCTATTTCCTCGGAAGCTACTCCGCGCGCAAGCTCGGCATGCGCAGCACCGGCAGCGCCGGCGGCCACCATAATCTTTTTGTCCGCTCCGACGGGCCGGACTTCGAAGGCATGCTGCGCCAGATGGGCCGCGGCCTGCTCGTGACGGAACTGATGGGGCAGGGCGTCAACCTGGTGACCGGGGACTACTCGCGCGGCGCGGCGGGCTACTGGGTCGAGGGCGGGGAGATCCGCTTTCCCGTGGAGGAAATCACGATCGCCGGCAACCTGCGCGAAATGTTCAAGGGAATCGCGGCCATAGGCAGCGACCGGCTGGTGCGCAGCGGCCGCTCGAGCGGCTCGATTCTGGTCGAAAACATGACTATT
>DASUUN010000427.1:0-9023 GCA_036374055.1 Burkholderiales bacterium | reverse complement strand
GTGCGCGTTCGGCAGCGCGGCGCGCTTCTTCAGCTTGCCTTCCTTGCCCACCACCTGGGAAAGGCGCGACACCTCGTCGGCCATCGTCGCGCTCTGCTCCACCAGGTCGTTGAACACCTCGGCCACCTTGCCGAACGCGCTCGAGCCGCGATACGGCAGGCGCGCCTTGGCGTCGCCGCGCTTCAGCTGTGTCAGCGCCGTCAGGATCAGCGTCATCTCCTCGGCGTGCGACAGGGCTTGCGACTCCTGCGCCGGGACAGGCTGGTTCATGCGGAATCCCTTTGTATTTCTAAGGAAAGAAACGACTGCGGAGCATACCGGGCGCCACTTGCGCGCAGTAGTCACTGGATCTCGACGCAGCGTAGCGGTTTGCACTACAAGGGCGGGATCTGAATAGCGGTACCACTACAAGCCGATCCGCAGGCACTGCGGTATGCTGCCGAGGGGAACATCCAAGTGGAAAAAGACCAGCATCTCCGCAAAGTCGCGCATGACCTGAAGAACTGCCTCGCCCCCGTGCGCAATGCGCTGCGGCTGCTCGAGCGGCCGGAGATCGATGCGGCGACTGGCGCCTATGCCCGCGGACTGATCGAAAAGCAGCTCAACGCCATGGAGCAGCTATGCGACTCCCTGGTGGCGGAGCCTGCCGCCGCCGCGGCGGCGCCGCTGGCGAGCGCCTCCGGCCCGGCGCGGCGCATACTCATCGTCGACGACAACCGCGCCTGGGTAGACAGCCTCGCCATCGTCCTGCGCGGCCAGGGGCACACGGTGTACACCGCCTACGGCGGCCGGCGCGCCATCGAGATCGCCGAGGACCTGAAGCCCGACGTGGTGATCCTCGACATCGAGATGCCGGAGGTGAGCGGCTACGAGGCCGCGCGGCAGCTGCGGCGCCGGCTCAGCCGGCACCGCCCGACCCTCATCGCGCTCACCGTGTGGAGCGACGACATGGACAAGGCGCTCGCCCGCGAAGCCGGCTTCGACCACCACCTGTCGAAGCCCATGGCCTTCGACGACCTAGTGCGTATCCTTGCGGCGGCTTGACAGGTTCTTGTCGATGATCGCCCAGAGGATGAGCAGGAAGCCGAGCACCCGCAGGGTGTAGACGTAGGGCGTGCGCTCGTCGCCGAACTCCAGCACCGCGGCGAGCACCTGGTTCACCGCGAGCAGCAGGAATGCGGCGGAGAACGCGAGGAACAGGCGGTCTGCGGTCTTGCGCCAGAAGCGCAGGAAGAACACGGCAGCCGCGCAGTACCCCAGGGTCGCGGCGCCGGCCAGGAAGTCGATCATTCGGCCTCCCAGATGAACGCGTAGAGCAGGAACACCACGCCGGCGAGCGCCGCGACCAGCCGCCAGGGCCGCAGGTCCACCTGGGTGGGGAAGATGACGAAGTCGAAGAACAGCAGCACGTTGTTCACCGACAGCCCGACGAAGCACAGCGCGCTCCACAGCAGCAGCCGGGCGCCGCTGCGCGCGTAGCCGCGGAACAGCAGCACCATGCAGGAAATGCTGGTCAGCGCCGCCAGCAGGTAGAGCACCACCTTGAAGTTGTCCATGGCTAGCCTCTTCTTAGCTTGAAGGCGTCGGCGAAAGTCTGGATGCGCGAGTCGCGCAGGGCATAGATCATGCGTATCAGCGTCACGGGGCGCTCCTTGTAGGCGAGCGCCAGCATGTCGCCATACATCCGCAGCTCATCGGAGGCCGGGTGGTAGCGCACGCGCCGGTCCTCCTCGACCGCCAGCAGGCCGCGCGCCTGGAACGTCTCCAGATACTTCGCCGCATCCGCGTCCGGGATGGGCACGCTCGGGCGCAGCTCGGCGGCAACGCCGGCGACCGACCACGAAGTCTCCGGCCTCCGGCGCAGCAGCAGCAGCAGCTCGGCGGCATCCACCGCGGGAATGGTGGTCTGGAGAAAGCGACAGAAGTCGTCGGAGAAATCGGCGTCTTCCATCCGCCGCTTTTTAACACAGGATCTGCAAACTTGGACTGGACAGCGCAACCCGGGTGACTAGAATCCCGGAACCTGCTGCCGCCCTTCCCCAAATGACGCGCGTCCTGGTCATCGACGACAACGACGATTTCAGAAAGCTCGCCCTGCTGTGGTTCCAGATCCACAGCATCGAGGCCGAAGGCGCCGCCAATGGCGCCAAGGGTCTCGAGCTGCAGCGCGCGCGTCCGGCCGACGTCATCATCACCGACATCTTCATGCCCGAGAAGGACGGCATCGAGACCATCCAGGAATTGCGCCGCGAGTTCCCCGGGGTGCGCATCATCGCCGTGACGGGCCGCGAGTCCCTTACGGACTTTGACGCCTTCGAAGTGGCGCGCGAACTCGGCGCCGTCAAGACCTTCAAGAAGCCTTTCAAGCTCGACGATCTCGTCGCGGCTGTCAACGAGCTTACAAGCGGTAATTAGTCTCTGTAGTACGAACGGCGACAAGGCTAGAATCCGCCCATGCGGTTCGCGGAGTTCTACCCTTTCTACCTGTCCCAGCACTCGGACCGCACGTGCCGGCGACTGCATTTCGTAGGCACCAGCCTCGGCCTGGCGGCGCTGCTGCATGCCTTTGCCACCCTCGACTTCCGCTGGCTGCTGGCGGGCCTCGCGGCCGGCTACGCGAGCGCCTGGGTGGGGCACTTCTTCTTCGAGAAGAACCGCCCGGCCACCTTCACCCATCCGATCTACAGCTTCATGGGCGACTGGGTGATGTGGAAGGACATGCTCACCGGCCGCATCCGCTTCTGATGGAGCGCATCGACTTCACCGCGTTCCTCTGGCTGACGCTGGTCGCCATGGGGATCACCATCGCGCTGCTGCGCGCGCGGCCGCACGAGCGCGCGACCTATCTGAACACGCTGTGGCTGTTTCTGATGGGGGTGGTCGGCCAGGGCGCCGCCTCGGCGATGTTCGCGCTCGATTTCCCGCGCGCCGGCGGTACCGTGCAGACCATCTTCCGCATCGTCGCGGCCCTCGCCCTGATCCGCATGCTCGGTTTCACGGTGTTCCGGCTGCTGCTGCCGCTCGCCGGCAAGCACCCGACGCGCATCCTCGAGGATCTCGCCATCGTGCTGGTGTACGTGGCCTACGGCTTCGTGCAGCTGCGCGGCGCCGGCGTGGACCTCGGCAGCCTGGTCACCACCTCGGCGATCCTGACCGCGGTGCTCGCCTTCGCCATGCAGGACACCCTGGGGAACCTGCTCGGCGGCCTGGCGATCCAGGTGGACAACTCGGTGCGCGTCGGCGACTGGGTGAAGGTGGACGACGTCACCGGGCGGGTGCGCGACATCCGCTGGCGCAGCACGCTCATCGAGACGCGCAACTGGGAGACGGTGATGATCCCCAACAGCCAGCTGATGAAGGGGCGCGTCGCCATCCTCGGCCGCCGCGAGGGCTCGCCGCGGCAGTGGCGCCGGATACTCAATTTCATGGTCGATCCCGGTGTGCCGCCGGCGCGTGTCATCGCCATCGTCGAGGACGAGATGCGCGAGCTCGCCATCCCGAACGTGGCGCGCACCCCGGCGGCGAGCTGTGTGCTGTTCGGCTTCGAGCTCGGCAACCTGCGCTACCAGCTGCGCTACTTCCTCACCGACATCCTGGAGGACGACACGACCGACTCCATGGTGCGCGTGCACCTCTTTGCCACGCTGCAGCGCGCCGGCATCCGCATCGCCGAGCCCCAGCACACGGTGCACGCGGTGCAGCGTGACGAGGCGCACGCCGAGACGGTGAAGAAACGCGAGCTCACCCGCCGCCTCCAGGCGCTCGACAGCGTGCAGCTGTTCGCCGGGCTGTCCGACGCGGAGAAATCCGACATCGCCGAGCGGCTGCAGTACGCGCCGTACGCGCGTGGCGACGCCATCACCAAGCAGGGCAGCCAGGCCCACTGGCTGTACATCCTCGCGTTCGGCGAAGCCGAGGTGCTGTACGAGCCGCCCGGCGGCCCACCCCAGGTCATCGGCGCGGTGCGCGCGGGCGAGTTTTTCGGCGAGATGGCGCTGCTCTCGGGCGATGCGCGCAGCGCCACCGTGGTGGCGAAGACCGACGTGGAGTGCTACCGCCTCGACCGCGCCTCGTTCCAGGAGCTGCTGGCGACGCGGCCGGAGATCGTCGAGGAGGTGGGGCGCATCGCCGGCGCGCGCAAGCCTGACCTCGAGCACGCGCGCGAAACCTACGCCGCGCTCAGGCCGCCGCCCGACGACGAGTCCGCCAACGGCCTCGTCAGCCGCATCCGCGGCTTCCTCCGCCTGCGCGGCTAGCCCGCGAGGAACTGCTCCTCGGACAGGGCCATCACCCCGGCGCTGCCCTTGACCACGGTGTCGCGCAGCCCCGGAGCCTGCACCAGCACGTGGTCGCCGTAGAACCGCGCCGTGGCAAGCTTGGCCTCCAGAAAGCTCTTGTCTCCCGACCCGGCGTCCAGCTTCTTCCGGGCCGCGAGCGCGGCGCGCGCCATCTGCCAGCCGCCGGCCACGATGCCCATCAGCCTGAGGAACGGCACGGCGCCGGCGAACGTCGACAGCGGATTCTTTTCCGCGACGATGAACTCGACGCAGTCGGAGACCGCCTGCACGCCGCCCGCCAGCTGCCGCCGCAGGCTCTCCAGCCCGGGGGCCGCGAGCTCCGCGTCGAGCCGCTTCAGCGAGGCGATCCACGCCCGCGCGGTGGCGCCGCCCTCGCGCGCGATCTTGCGGCCCACCAGGTCCATCGCCTGGATGCCGGTGGTGCCCTCGTAGATGGTGGTGATGCGCGCATCGCGCAGGTACTGCGCCGCGCCGGTTTCCTCGACGAACCCCATGCCGCCGTGCACCTGCACGCCGAGCGAAGCCACCTCGATGCCGGTCTCGGTGGACCAGCCCTTCACCACCGGGATCATCAGGTCGACGAACGCCTGGTGCTGCTTCTGCCGTTCCTCGTTCTCATCCTTCTGGGAAAAGTCCAGCGCCGCTGCTACGACGTACGCCAGCGCCCGCATCGCCTCGGTCTGCGACTTCATCAGCATCAGCATGCGGCGCACGTCGGGGTGGCGGATGATGGGCACGGTCTTGCCGCCGGCGACCAGGTCGCGGCCCTGCAGGCGCTCCTTCGAGAAGGCGAGCGCGCGCTGGAACGCCCGCTCGGCGATCGCCACGCCCTCCAGCCCGACGCCGAAGCGCGCCGCGTTCATCATGATGAACATGGTCTCGAGGCCATGGTTCTCCTGGCCGACCAGGTAGCCGACCGCGTCGTCGTAGATCATCACGGCGGTGGGGCTGGCGTGGATGCCCAGCTTGTGCTCGAGCGAGACGCACTTCGCACCGTTCCGCTCGCCGAGCGAGCCGTCGGGCTTCACCAGGTACTTGGGCACCACGAACAGCGAGATGCCCTTCACGCCCTCGGGCGCCTCGGGCGTGCGCGCGAGCACCAGGTGCACGATCTGCTCGGTGAAGTCGTGCTCGCCGTAGGTGATGAAGATCTTCTGGCCGGAGATGCGGTAATGGTCCGCCTCGCGCACGGCGCGCGTCTTCACCAGCGCGAGGTCCGAGCCGGCCTGCGGCTCGGTGAGGTTCATGGTGCCGGTCCATTCCCCGGCCACCATCTTCGGGATGAAGGTCTTCTGCAGCGCCTCGGAGCCGCGCAGCGACAGCGCGTGCACCGCCCCCTGGGTGAGCAGCGGGCACAGCGAGAAGCTCATGTTCGCGCTGGTCCACATCTCGTCGACCGGCGTCGCCACCAGCTTGGGCAGCCCCTGCCCGCCCCAGTCCGGCTCGAACGGCAGCGCGTTCCAGCCGCCCTCGGCAAACTTGCGGTAGGCCTCGCGGAAGCCCGGCGGCGTGCGCACCTTGCCGTCGGCGAGCTTCGAGCCTTGCTGGTCGCCGACGCGGTTCAGCGGGTCGAGCACCTCGGCGGCGAAGCGCGCCGCCTCCTCGAGAATCGCGTCGACCGTGTCCGGCGTCGCCTCCGCGTAACCCGGCAGCTTCGCCACCTCGGCCAGCCCGGCGAGCTCATTGAGCACGAACCTCATGTCCTTCAAGGGGGCGGTATAGGCGCTCATTTCTTCAGCTCCTCCACCAGCGAGGGAACCACCTGGAACAGGTCGCCCACGATGCCGTAGTCGGCGACCTGGAAGATCGGCGCTTCCTCGTCCTTGTTGATGGCGACGATCACGCGGCTGTCTTTCATGCCGGCGAGGTGCTGGATGGCGCCGGAGATGCCGACCGCCACGTACAGGTCGGGGGCCACGATCTTGCCGGTCTGCCCCACCTGCCAGTCGTTGGGCACGAAGCCCGCGTCCACCGCGGCGCGCGAAGCGCCCATCGCCGCGCCCAGTTTGTCGGCGAGCGGCTCGAGCACCTTGGTGAAGTTCTCGCCCGAGCCCATGCCGCGGCCGCCCGAGACGATGATCTTGGCCGCGGTGAGCTCCGGGCGCTCGGACTTGGACACTTCGCGGCTCACGAACGCCGACAGGCCGGAGTCCGCCGGCGCCGCGAGCGCCTCCACCGCGGCGCTTCCCCCGGAGGCAGGAGCGGCATCGAAGGCGGTGGTGCGAACGGTGATGACCTTGATCGGATCTTTCGACTGCACGGTGGCGAGGGCGTTGCCCGCGTAAATGGGCCGCACGAAGGTGTCGGCGCTCTCCACGCCGGAGATGTCCGAGATCTGCTGCACGTCGAGCAGCGCTGCCACTCGCGGCATGACGTTCTTGCCGTTCGAGGTCGCCGGCGCGAGGATGTGGCTGTAGCCCTTGGCGATGCCGGTGATCAGGCTGGCCACGTTCTCGGCCAGGAAGTCAGCCAGGTGCGGCGCATCGGCATGCAGGATCTTGGCGACCTTCGGGATCTGGGCTGCCGCCTTGGCGGCGTCGCCCGCCTGGTGGCCGGCGACCAGCACATGGATGTCGGCGCCGAGCTTCTGCGCCGCGGCCACCGCGTTCAGCGTGGCTTTCCGGATGGTCTTGTTGTCGTGCTCAGCCAGGACGAGGATCGCCATCAGAGCACCTTTGCGTCGTTGCGCAGCTTCTCGATCAGGGCCTTCGCGTCCGCCACCTTAGCACCGGCCTTGCGCTTGGAGGGCTCCACGACCTTGACCGTGGTCAACCGCGGCGCAACGTCCACCCCGAGGGCGTCGGGCTTGAGCACCTCGAGGGTCTTCTTCTTCGCCTTCATGATGTTGGGCAGCGTCACGTAGCGCGGCTCGTTCAGTCGCAGGTCGGTGGTCACCACCGCGGGCAGCCTGATCGACACGGTCTCGAGACCTCCGTCCACCTCCCGGGTCACCTCCGCTTTCCCGTCCGCGAGGCTCACTTTCGAGGCGAACGTGGCCTGCGGCCAGCCGAGCAGCGCGGCGAGCATCTGGCCGGTCTGGTTGGAATCGTCGTCGATCGCCTGCTTGCCCAGGATGACGAGCTGCGGCGATTCCTTCTGCGCCACGGCTTTCAGGAGCTTCGCCACGGCGAGCGGCTGCAGCTCCGCGTCGGTTTCCACCAGGATCGCGCGGTCCGCGCCGATCGCAAGCGCGGTGCGCAGGGTTTCCTGGCAGGCCTGCACGCCGCAGGACACCACCACGATCTCGGTGGCGACGCCGGCTTCCCTGAGCCGCACCGCCTCTTCCACCGCGATCTCGTCGAAGGGATTCATCGACATCTTGACGTTGGCGGTTTCGACGCCGCTGCCGTCGGCCTTGACGCGCACCTTGACGTTGAAGTCGACGACGCGCTTGACGCTCACCAGGATTTTCATGGGGCGGAGATTATAACCAGCGCGTCCACGGCGACGGCCCCGGCGCCTGTTTCAAACACGATGACCGGATTGACGTCGACCGCCGTCACCGCGCCGTTCCACGCCAGCATGGCGTCGCCGAGCTTCGCCGCCATGCGGGCGAACGCCTGCACGTCGCGCGCCGGCTGCCCGCGCAGGGCGCCGAGCAGGGGCGCGATGCGCAGCTCGCCGAGCTTCGCCAGCACGTCCTCCGGCGAGAACGGCGGCAGGAGCAGGCGGAAGTCCTTCAGCGCCTCGAGGTAGACGCCGCCGTCGCCGATCAGCACCACCGGGCCGAACTGCGGATCGAGGCGCGCGCCGAGCGCGAGCTCGCGGCCGCGGGGAGCCCGGCGGGCCACGATCACGCCTTCGAACCAGGCGCCGAGCTCGCCCACGCGCTCGCGCTGGCGGCGGAACTCGGACACGGGATCGTCAACCTCGAGCGCCACCAGCCCGTGGTCGCTCTTGTGCGGGATGCCGCGCGAGCAGGCTTTCATGACCACCTCCGCGCCCAGCGCCTGGCAGGCGGCCCCGACCTCGTCCTCGTGGCGGCACAGGCGATGCTCGACGACCGGGATACCGGCTTGCGCGAGCATCTCAAGGCCCTCGGCTTCGTTGAGGGTGCGGGTTTCGCCGAAACCCAGGGGCGCAGCGATCGGCGCCGCCGGCCGGCTGAGCAGCGCCCAATGGTCGGCGACCTGGGCAAGCGCATCCATCGCGGCAGGCTCGCTCGCAAACGTGGCGATGCCCAGCCTCTCGAACGGCGCGCGCACCGATTGCTGCGGCGCGGCGAGCGCCACGGCGTGACCGAACCGGCGCTGGAAATCCGCCAGGTCGCGCGCGAAGCCCGGCACATCGTAGCCGGTCCCGGCCACCGGAAGGGCGAGCATCAGCACATCGCTCTGCGCGTCCTCGCCCACGATCGGCAGCACCCCGCCCAGGAGCTGCGGATTGCCGAGCAACGCGCCGGTGACATCGATCGGATTGTCGAGCGCAGCGAACCCCGGCAAGGCCTTCGCCAGCCGCGCGCGGGCCTCCTGCGAGACGGCGGCGAGCGGGATCCCGCGCTGCTCACTGTAGTCGGCGGCCATGACGCAGCTCGCCCCGGAGTTGCTGACCACGACCAGCCGCTTGCCGTGCGGACGGCGTCCGGAGAGGTAGAGCGCGGCGGCCGAGACCAGCTCCTGCGGGTCGGCGGCGCGCCAGATGCCGTGGCGCTCGAAGAACGCGTCGACCACGCGGTCCTCGCTCGCCAGCGCGCCGGTATGCGAGCTGGCCGCCTTCTGGCCGCGC
>DASUUN010000426.1:0-36110 GCA_036374055.1 Burkholderiales bacterium | reverse complement strand
GAGCGGCGCCGGACCCCGTTTGAAGAAGGGCGGGGGGCTGTGTTCCATCCCCCGTTACGCTCAGTCGTTGGTGAAGATCGGGCCGAAGTGCTCCATCTTCTCCAATGCCTTGCCCGAGCCGCGCACCACGCAGGTGAGCGGGTCGTCGGCCACGATCACGGGAAGCCCGGTCTCCTCCATGAGGAGGCGATCCAGGTCGCGCAGCAGCGCGCCGCCGCCGGTGAGCACCATGCCCTTCTCGGCGATGTCGGCGCCCAGCTCGGGCGGGGTCTGCTCCAGCGCCGACTTCACGGCCGAGACGATCTGGTTGAGGGGCTCGGTGAGCGCCTCGAGAATCTCGTTGGAGGAGATGGTGAAGCTGCGCGGAATGCCCTCCGCGAGGTTGCGGCCCTTCACCTCCATCTCGCGCACCTCGCTGCCCGGAAACGCCGAGCCGATCTCCTTCTTGATGAGCTCCGCCGTGGTCTCGCCGATCAGCATGCCGTAGTTGCGGCGGATGTAGTTGATGATCGCCTCGTCGAACTTGTCGCCGCCGACGCGCACCGAGCCGGAGTACACCATGCCGCCGAGCGAGATCACGCCCACCTCGGTGGTGCCGCCGCCGATGTCCACCACCATCGAGCCGGTGGCGTCCGCGACCGGCAGGTCGGCGCCGATGGCGGCCGCCATCGGCTCCTCGATCAGGTACACCTGGCCGGCGCCGGCGCCCATCGCGCTCTCGCGGATGGCGCGGCGCTCCACCTGCGTGGAGCCGCAGGGCACGCAGATGATGATGCGCGGGCTGGGCGAGAACAGCTTGTTGTCATGCACCTTCTTGATGAACTGCTTGAGCATTTGCTCGGTGACGGTGAAGTCGGCGATGACGCCGTCCTTCATCGGGCGGATGGCAACGATGCTGCCCGGCGTCTTGCCGAGCATCTGCTTCGCTTCCTTGCCCACCGCCTGGATGGTCTTCTTGCCGTTCGGCCCCGCCTCCTGGCGGATGGCCACCACCGAGGGCTCGTCCAGCACGATGCCCTTGCCGCGGACGTAAATCAGGGTGTTGGCGGTACCGAGGTCGATCGCCAAATCGTTCGAGAAGTAGCTGCGCAGGAATCCAAACATGGGCAAGCGGAGGCTTTCTCCCTGGTTTCTTGTGCGCCGCAAGGGGCGACGCGAGTGGCCGATATAATACGCCAAGGACGCTGAGTTATTAAGGGAAATACTCCCGAGCGCGAAGCCGAAACCGGCAGCAAAAGGCCCGGCATTTCCATGTCGCTTTCCGACGACCAGATCCGGCGCCTCGCGCGCCTCGCCCGCATCGCCATCCAACCGGAAGAGTCCGCCGAGGTGGCCCGCCGGCTCAACCGCGTCCTTGCGCTGGTCGAGCAGATGCGCGCCGTGGACACCGCCGGCATCGAGCCCATGTCCCATGCCCTGGACATGGTCCAGCGGCTGCGCGCCGACGAGGCGACCGAGCCCGACCTGCGGCAGGACTACCAGTCCGTGGCGCCGGCGGTGGAAGACGGCCTGTACCTCGTGCCCAAGGTTATCGAGTGATCAACGCGACCGTTACCGAACTGTCCGAGGCGCTCGCGGCACGCAGGGTTTCCGCCGTGGAGCTCACCGGTGCGTTTCTCGATCGGGTGAGAAGATTCAACGGCGAGCTGAACGCCTTCATCACGGTCGACGAGGACTACAGCCTGGCGCGCGCGAGGCTGGCCGACGCGGCCAGGGCCAGGGGCGAGGCCGGCCCGCTCACCGGCATTCCCCTCGCGCACAAGGACATCCTCTGCACCCGCGATCTGCGCACGACCTGCGGCTCGAGGATGCTCGAGGGCTACAAGAGCCCCTACGACGCGCACGTGGTGGAGCAGCTGAACCGCGCCGGCGCGGTGGTGCTGGGCAAGTGCAACATGGACGAGTTCGCCATGGGCTCGTCCAACGAGAGCTCGTACTTCGGGCCGGCGCGCAATCCCTGGGACCGGCGGCGGGTTCCCGGCGGCTCCTCGGGCGGCTCGGCCGTCGCGGTCGCCGCGCGAATGGCGCCGGCGGCCACCGGCACCGACACCGGCGGCTCCATCCGCCAGCCGGCGGCGATGACCGGCATCTGCGGGCTCAAGCCAACCTATGGCGCCGTGTCCCGCTATGGCCTGGTCGCCTTCGCCTCCTCACTCGACCAGGCCGGCCCGATGGCGAGGAGCGCCGCCGACCTGGCGCTCCTGCTGAACGCGATGGCCGGGTTCGACCCGCGCGACTCGACCAGCGTGGAGCGGCGGAAGGAGGACTACACGCACGGTCTGGGTTTGAAGCTGGACGGCCTGCGCCTGGGCATACCGAAAGAGTATTTCGGCGAAGGCATCGAGCCGGGCGTGCGCAAGGCGGTCGAGGAGGCGCTCCGGTGGTTCGTCTCCCAGGGAGCCCAGACCGTCCCCCTCGAGCTTCCGAACGCGAAGCTCGGGGTGCCGGTGTACTACGTCATCGCGCCGGCGGAGGCCTCTTCGAACCTGTCGCGCTTCGACGGCGTGCGCTACGGCCACCGGGCGAAGCAGCATGTCGACCTCGCGGACATGTACGCGCGCACGCGCGCCGAAGGCTTCGGCGCCGAGGTGAAGCAGCGCATCCTGGTCGGCACCTACGTGCTTTCGCACGGCTATTACGACGCTTACTACCTCCAGGCGCAGAAGGTGCGCCGCCTCATCGCGCGCGACTTTGCCGCCGCGTTCGAGCGCTGCGACGTGATCCTCGGCCCCACCGCGCCGACCACCGCCTTCGAGCTCGGCGCGAACACCGACGACCCGGTGAAGATGTACCTGAGCGACATCTTCACCATTCCGGCGCCGCTCGCCGGCCTGCCGGCGCTGTCGGTGCCCTGCGGCTTTGACGCGGCCGGCCTGCCTGTGGGCCTGCAGCTCACCGGCCGGCATTTCGCGGAAAGCGTGCTGCTCGGCGCCGCGCACCGCTACCAGCAGGCGACCGACTGGCATCTGCGGGCACCGAAGGAAGCGCCGCTATGAAGCGGCTGCTCGCCCTGCTTCTCGCCCTGCCGCTCGCCGCGCTTTCCCAGGAGATGGTCGGGCAGCTCGGCAGCCGCGACGCCCTGCTGGTGCTGCACGCGCTCCAGCAGCCCGACGACAGCTGGCGCGTCACCGGGGAGTACGTGGTGTTTCCGACGCTGCAAAGGCGCTTTCTCGAGGGCGAGCGCAGCCCCGAGCTGGGCCTCACTTCCCTCAAGGAAGGCAACACGCAGATCCTCTTCGGCCACGACCCGATCGGCGAGCTGCGCGGCACCTGGCGCGGCGGCGTGTTCAAGGGCATGCGCTACGGACCGGGCGGCCAGGAGCGCGAGCGCTTCGAGTTCAGCGAGGAGTTTCCGTCGATGGCCGGCTACAGCGCCACGGTGCGCTGCCAGGCGCAGGACGGCCGCTACAGCTCCTCGCTCGAGTTTTCCGCGGAGTCGGGGAAGGTCGAGGCCTTCGAATGGCGTTCCAGCGTGCAGCCGAGCGGCCATTCATGCCAGCTCGCGGAGCTGCGCCAGCAGCCGTTCGACGGCGGCCTGCAGCTCGCCGCCGGCGAATGCCGCGTGACCCTGCGGGAGGTCGGTGGCGTGGTCAAGATCGCCGCCGAAGGCTGCAGCGCGCAATGCGGCTCGCAGGCCTACCTGGAGCCGATGCTGGTCGAGCGCCGCGGCAGCTGCCGGCTGCTGCGCCCGGAGGCGCGCTAGCCATGGCCTGGGAGATCGTGGTCGGCATCGAGACGCACGCGCAGCTCGCCACGCGCAGCAAGATGTTCTCCGGCGCCTCCACCGCGTTCGGCGCCGCGCCCAACAGCCAGGCCTCCGCGGTGGACATCGCGCTGCCCGGCGTGCTGCCCGTGGCGAACCGCGCGGCGGTGGAGCACGCGATCCGCTTCGGCCTCGCGGTCAGGGGCACCATCAGCCGCCGCTCCATCTTCGCGCGCAAGAACTACTTCTATCCCGACCTGCCCAAGGGCTACCAGATCAGCCAGTACGAGTCGCCGATCGTGCAGGGAGGCGAGATCAGGTTCTACCTGAATGACGCGCAACGCGTGATTCCGCTGACACGCGCCCACCTCGAAGAAGACGCGGGCAAGTCGCTGCACGAGGACTACCACGGCATGACCGGCATCGACCTGAACCGCGCCGGCACGCCGCTGCTGGAGATCGTCTCCGAGCCCGAGCTGCGCGGCGCGGAGGAGGCGGTCGCCTATGCGCGCGCGCTGCACGCGCTCGTGGTGTGGATCGGCATCTGCGACGGCAACATGCAGGAGGGCTCTTTCCGCTGCGACGCGAACGTCTCGGTGCGCAGGCAAGGGGAAAAGCTCGGCACGCGTTGCGAGATCAAGAACCTCAACTCGTTCCGGTTCATGGAGCGCGCCATCGAGTACGAGGCGCGGCGCCAGATCGACCTCCTCGAGCACGGCGGCAAGGTCGAGCAGGAAACGCGCCTCTACGACCCCGAGCGCGACGAGACCCGCTCTATGCGCAGCAAGGAAGACGCGCAGGACTACCGCTACTTCCCGGACCCCGATCTCCTGCCCCTGGTGGTGGAAGAAGCGCTGATACGCAAGCTCGAAGGCGAGCTGCCGGAGCTGCCCGGGGCGAAGCGCGAGCGCTTCATGCGCGAGTACCGGCTGCCGGAGTACGACGCCGGCGTGCTCACCGCATCGCGTGCCGCCGCCGATTATTTCGAGGCGCTGGTCAAGGCCTCGGGCGCCGAGCCCAAGGCCTGCGCCAACTGGCAGATGGGCGAGCTCGCCGCGGCGCTGAACCGTGAGGACCGGAATATCGGCGCGAGCCCGGTCTCGCCGCAGATGCTGGCGGGCATCGTGAAGCGGGTAAGCGACGGCACCATCAGCGGCAAGGGCGGAAAGCAGGTGTTCGAGGCGATGTGGGAGCAAGGCGGCGGCGCGGACGAGATCATCGAGCGCGGGGGCCTGCGCCAGATGAGCGACGCCGGCGCGATCGAAAGAATCGTGGACGAAGTGCTCGCGGCCAACCCCAGGCAGGTGGAGGACTTCCGCGCAGGCAAGGAAAAGGCCTTCAACTCGCTGGTCGGGCAGGTGATGAAGGCGACCCGGGGCAAGGCGAACCCCGCCCAGGTGAACGAGACGCTGAGGAAGAAGCTGGCCTAGCGCCTGCCGGTCAGCTGGATGTAGCGCTTCTTGTCGTCGTCGTAGCGCGCGTTGATGTGCTCGACTTCCTTGCGCTTCACGGCGAGCAGCTCTTCCTGGTACTTGAGGTCGACCTCGGCGTTGCGCAGGTCGTCGGCAAGCCTGGCCGGCGGATTGCCTTTGCTCTTGTAAAGCTCAAGGTCCTTCTCGTAGCCCGCCTGGCGCTTCCTGATCTGCTCGATGCGCGTCTCGACGTCCAGAATCGCCTTGTGATTGTCGGCTAGGGCGCGCTTGCGCGCCTCGTCGATGTCCTTGGCGCTGGTGTAGGTGGCGAGCAGCGCCCGGTTGCGCCGCGCGGCTTCCCGCTGCACGGCGAGCTGCTCGCGCTTCTTGGCTTCCGCGGCTTCCTTCGCGGCCCGCTCCTTCTCCGTGCCTTCCGGGTCGATGCGCCGCACCACCCGGCCCTGCTTGTTCATCACTTCGACCGGCTGGCCGATGCACTGCGACGGCACGGCCGAGCCGTAGTACTTCTTGCCGTCCTTGCTGGTGCAGCGGTACGACTGCGCGTCGGCGGCGAGCGGCGGCAGCAGGAGCGCCGCGGCGAGCGCGAGGATTCTTGTTTTCATAGCCTTCCCCATTCGGCTGCGAACAGGGCATTCTAAGATAAAATCGCGCATGCTTTTCGCGGACCGGACCTTCGTCGCCGAGATGACGGCGAAGATGCTGCTCGAAGTGAAGGCTGTGCATTTTTCACAGGACAAGCCCTTCATTTTCACTTCCGGCTGGGCGAGCCCGGTGTACATCGACTGCCGCAAGCTCATTTCCTATCCGCGCGTGCGCTCGACCATCATCGACTTCGCCGCGGGCACCTTGCTGCGCGACGCGGGGTTCGAGCAGTTCGACACCGTCGCCGGCGGCGAGACCGCCGGCATCCCCTATGCCGCCTGGATCGCCGAGCGCCTCGGCCTGCCGATGCAGTACGTGCGCAAGAAGCCCAAGGGCTTCGGCCGCAACGCGCAGATCGAGGGCGACATCCGCGAGGGCGCCCGCACTCTGCTGGTGGAGGATCTCACCACCGACGGGCGCAGCAAGATCAACTTCTGCCGGGCCCTGCGCGAGGCGGGGGCGGTGGTCGAGCACGTGTTCGTGGTGTTCTACTACGACATCTTCCCGGAATCGAAGGGCATCCTGACGGACATCGGCGTGCGTCTGCACCATCTCGCGACGTGGTGGGATGTGCTGCGCGTGGCGAAGCAGGGAGGACACTTCGAGCCCCGGGTCATCGAGCAGGTCGAGCGCTTCCTCAACGCGCCGGCGGCTTGGTCCGCCGAGCACGGCGGCGTTTCCAAGTTCCCCCAGGGTTGATGCGTGTCATCACGCTGAACGTCAACGGCGTGCGCTCGGCCGCCCGCAAGGGCGTGTTCCGGTGGCTCGCGGCGCAGCGCGCCGACGTGGTGTGCCTGCAGGAGATGAAGTGCCACGAGGCCGACCTGGACGCCAAGCTGCACGGCCTGAAGGCCTTCTCTTCGTGCTACGCGTTCGCCCAGAAGAAGGGCTATAGCGGCGTTGCCGTGCTGTCGCGCAGGATGCCCGACGAGGTGAAGCAGGGCTTCGCCAGCCGGGAGTTCGACGCCGAGGGCCGCTACGTCGAGGCGCGCTTCGGCAACCTGTGGGTGATCTCGGTGTACATGCCTTCGGGTTCCGCCGGGCCTCACCGCCAGGCCTCGAAATTCCGCTTCCTGAAGCGGTTCCTGCAGCACCTCAAGACGCTTCGAGAAAGAAACCATGAGGTCATCCTGTGCGGAGACTGGAACATCGCGCACCAGGAGATCGACCTCAGGAACTGGCGCTCGAACCAGAAGAACTCGGGCTTCCTGCCCGAGGAGCGCGCGTGGCTGAGCAAGGTGTTCGACGAGCTGGACTACGTCGACGTGTTCCGGCGCCTGAACGCGAGGCCCGAGCAGTACACCTGGTGGTCCAACCGCGGCCAGGCGTGGAAGAAGAACGTCGGCTGGCGCATCGACTACCAGATCGCCACCCCGGGCATCGCCGCCACGGCGGTGAAGGAGTCGATCTACAAGGCGAAGCGGTTCTCCGACCACGCGCCCTTGACGATCGACTATGACTACCCCCTGGCTTAGAGGCGTCCGGCCCTACTTCGAGGCCGCGCCGCTGGCGGCCCTGTTCCTCGGCATCTCGTCGGGCTTCGCGTTCGCGATGATCGGCGCGACCCTGACCACGCGCCTCGCGCAGCACGGCATCACCAAGAGCGCGGTGACCGCGTTCGCGCTCACCTTCCTCGCCTACAACTTCAAGTTCCTGTGGGCGCCGATCGTGGACAACGTGCGGCTGCCGCTCATCGGCCGGCTGGGACAGCGGCGCAGCTGGCTTTGGCTGACGGGGGTGCTGGTCATGGCCGCGGTCGCCTTTCTCGGCCTCGCCGACCCGGACGAGGCGCTCTATCTGGTGGCGGTCGCCGCGATCGCCGTGGGCGTGGCCGGGGCGACCTTCGACATCATCATCGACGCGTACCGCATCGAGCTGCTCGAGCCGCGCCAGCTCGGGGTCGGCTCCGGCATGTCGCAGTACGGCTGGCGCATCGGCGCCGCGGCGGCCGGCGCGCTCGCCCTGGTGCTCGCCCACCGGTATGGCTGGGCGGCCGCCTACTTCGCCTGCGCCGCCTTCGCGCTGCCGGCGATGCTGGTGGGCCTGGTGATGGGCGAGCCCGCGCGCCACCGCGAGCCCGCCCGGCCGCACGGGGTGGGCGAAGCGGTCGTCGCCTACTTCAGCCCGCTCACCGAGTTCCTCAGGCGCCAGGGCGCGCTCGTCGTCCTGCTCTTCGTGCTCATCCACAAGATCGGCGACACGCTCGCCAACCTCACGCTGCGGCTGCTGTTCGAGGACCTGGGCTTCACCAACGACGAGGTGGCCTTCTATGACGTCGGCATCGGCTTCGTCGCGCTGCTGATCGGCGTGTTCGTCGGCGGTGTGCTTTACGTGCGGCTGGGCATGAAGCGCTCGGTCCTGATCAGCCTGGTCCTGATGGCGGTGTCCAACTTCAGCTTTGCCGCGCTGGCGGCGGTGGGCCACACCAATCTCGGCATGGCCGCAGCCATCGGTTTCGAGAACTTCGCCAGCGGCATCGGCGGGGTGACCGTGGTTGCCTACCTCTCGGCGCTATGCAACCTGCGCTTCACCGCGAGCCAGTACGCGCTGCTGTCCGCGCTGGCGAGCATCGCCGGCCGCGTCCTCACCGGCACCACCGTCGGCGCGCTGATCGACGCCATCGGCTACGTGAACTTCTACCTGCTCACCACCCTGGTGGCCCTGCCCGGCGTGATCCTGTTCTGGTTCATGATGCGCTCGGGGCTCGCCGACCTGTCGATCGGCTCTGCCGGCAAGGAAGACGCGGGTCAGCCCGAAGTGCAGCGGTAGACGGCGAGGCTGCCGAGCAGGTTCGGCATCACGCTGACCGGCTTGCCCTCGTGCAGCACCAGGCGCTCGCGGATGCGGATCTCCAGGCGCCGGCACAGGTCCTCGAAGTCGGTGATGGTGCAGTGGTGCACGTTGGGCGTCTCGTACCACTCGTAGGGCAGGGAGGCCGACACCGGCATGCGGCCCAGCGCCACCTGCAGCCGCGCGCTCCAGTGGCCGAAGTTGGGGAAGCTCACGATCGCCTCGCGCCCGACGCGCAGCATCTCCCGCAGCACGGCCTCGGTGCGGTGCACCGCCTGCAGCGTCAGCGACAGGATGACGCAGTCGAACGAGGCATCGGCGAACAGGGACAGGCCGCTTTCCAGGTCCACCTGCAGCACGTTGACGTCGTTGGCCACGCAAGCGATCACCCTTTCGTCGTCGATCTCGACGCCGTAGCCGGGCGCCCCGCGCTCCTGCCACAGCGCGCGCAGCAGCGCGCCGTCGCCGCAGCCCAGGTCCAGCACGCGCGCGCCTTGCGGCACCCAGCGGACGATGGCGTCTAGGTCCGGTCTCACAGGTCGATGGTGGCGAAGTACGAGCGCAGCGCCGCGTGGTAGCGCGCGTCCTCGAGCAGGAACGCATCGTGGCCGCCGGGCGCGTCGATCTCCAGGTACGACACGATGCGGCGGTTGTCGAGCAGCGCCCGCACGATCTCGCGCGAGCGCGCCGGCGGGAAGCGCCAGTCGGACTTGAACGACACCACCAGGAACTGCGCCTGCGCGCGCGCCAGGGCCGCAGACAGGTTGCCGTCGAAATCGCCCGCCGGGTCGAAGTAGTCCAGCGCCTTGGTGATGCGCAGGTAGGTGTTGGCGTCGAAGTAGGTGGAGAACTTGTCGCCCTGGTAGCGCAGGTAGGACTCGACCTCGAAATCGATGTCGAAGTCGAACCCCAGGCGCTTGCGCCGCAGGAGGCGGCCGAACTTCTCGGCCATCGCCTCGCCCGACAGGTAAGTGATGTGCCCGATCATGCGCGCGATGCGCAGGCCGCGCGTGGGCACCACGCCGTTCTCGTAGTAGTGGCCGCCGTGAAAGTCCGGGTCGGTCATGATGGCCTGGCGCGCCACCTCGTTGAAGGCGATGTTCTGCGGCGAGAGCTTCGCCGCGGCGGCGATTACCAGCGCATGGCGCACGCGCTGCGGATAGGAGAGCGACCACTGCAGCGCCTGCATGGCGCCGAGCGAGCCGCCGATGACCGCGGCGAAGGTGTCGATGCCCAGCCGGTCGGCGAGGCGCGCCTGGGACTCGACCCAGTCCTCCACGGTGACCACCGGGAAGTTCGCGCCCCACGGCTTGCCGCTCGCCGGATTGATCGAAGCCGGCCCGGTCGAGCCGAAGCAGCTTCCCAGGTAGTTCGACCCGATCACGAAGAAGCGGTTCGTGTCGAGCGGCTTTCCCGGCCCGACCAGGTTATCCCACCAGCCGAGGTTCTGGGGCTCGTTCTCGTAGAAACCCGCCACGTGGTGCGACGCGTTGAGCGCGTGGCAGACCAGCACGGCGTTGCTGCGCGCGGCATTCAGCTCCCCGTAGGTCTCGTAGGCGAGGTCGTACGCCGGCAGCTCGGCGCCGCTGCGCAGCTGGATCGGCGCATCGAAATGCGCCTTCTGCGCGACTACGGCGCCGACGGAGGCAGGGTCGTGGGGAGCGTTCAGAGTCGTCTCTTTAGCGGCATTTGTTAGGCGCCCGCAAGCTGATATCAAATCGGCGCAAAGCCGCGCGAAGTTACCGGTCGTGCACCGCCCTGTCAAGAAAACGCAGGCGCTGCAGCCACTTCCGCGTGCCCGCACGCGGGCTGCGGAACCTGCGTGCCGGCCGTGCGTACTCCCTCATTTCGCCGCGCCGCTCGCGATCAGCGCGTCGATGTCGGACGCGGCATAGCCGGCCTCGCCCAGGACTTCGCGCGTGTGCTCGCCCAGGCGCGGCGCGTGGCGCCGGTACTCGGGCGGCGATTCGGACCACTCGGAGGGCACCGCCATCGAGCGGATGCGCCCCTCGGAGGGATGCTCGACGCTGCGGAAATAGCCGGTCGCCGCGAGGTGCGGGTCGGCCACGATGTCGGCAATGCTGTTCATGCGCTGCACCGGGATGTCGGCGCGCTCCAGTGCCGCGATCCATTCGCCGGTGCTGCGCTTTTTCAGCTCCTCTGCCACGAAGGCGTACGCCTCCGGGTAGTGCTTGCTACGCACTTCCTGATTCGAGAACCTGGGGTCCTTGAACTTCTCCGGCTGCCCGATGACGTCGAAAAAAGCCCGCCACTGCTTGTCGTTGTAGATGAGCACGCAGACGTAGCCGTCCCGGGTCTGGTAAGGGCGGCGGTCGGGGGCGAGCATGCGCGCGTAGCCCGCCTCGCCGTGCTGCGGCTCGAAGGTGTATCCGCCCAGGTGCTCGCCGAGCACGACCTGCAGCAGGTGCTCGAACATCGGCACGTCGACGCGCTGGCCTTTGCCGCTCTTCTCGCGACGGTAAAGCGCCGCGCTCACCGCGCTCGCCACCTGCTGGCCCACCGAGCGGTCGGCGACGATGATCGGCGCGTAGCGCGGCGTCTCCGCGCCCTGCTTCTGCAGCAGCCAGGGCAGGCCCGCCGCGCCCTGGATGAGGTCGTCGTACGCGGCCTTCGCGGCGTAGGGCCCGCGCTGGCTGTAGCCGAAGCAGCCGACGTAGATGATCCTGTCGTTGACGGCGCTCACGTCGTCGTACCCGAGGCGCAGGCGGGCCATGGCCTGGGGGCGAATGTTGTAGACCAGGACATCGGCCGTTCTCGCCAGGGCGAGGCAGGCCTGCCGCGCAGGCGCCTGCTTCAGGTCGAGCACGACGGAGCGCTTGTTGCGGTTGGCGTTGAGGAAGATGTGCCCCATGCCCGGATTGCGGAACGGCCAGGCGTAGCGCATCACGTCGCCGTCGGGCGGCTCCACCTTGATCACGTCGGCGCCGAAGTCGGCGAGGATCTGGGTGGCGTAGGGCCCCATCACCACGGTGGTGAGGTCGAGCACGCGAACGCCGTCCAGAGGTCCGCTCATTCAGGCGTTCAGCCGGGCGAGGAGATCTTTGGTCTTGGCCGGGTCGCTCGCGCGCAGCACGCGCTGGGCCAGGGTCTGCACCTCGGCCAGGTTGGTGCGCAGGATGCGCTCCTTGATCGACAGCAGCTGCGAAGGGTGCATGGAGAAGTTGCGCAGGCCCAGCCCGAGCAGCAGGCGGGTGAACTGCAGGTCGCCGGCCATCTCGCCGCACACCGCCACCGGCACGCCGCCGCGCGTGGCCGCCTGGATGGTGCCGGCCACCAGCGTCAGCACCGCCGGGTGCAGCGGGTCGTACAGGTGCGCCACGGCGTCGTCGGTGCGGTCGATGGCGAGGGTGTACTGGATGAGGTCGTTGGTGCCGATCGACAGGAAGTCCAGGCGGCGCATGAAGATCGGCAGGGCGAGCGCCGCCGCCGGGATCTCGATCATGCCGCCGATCTCGACGCCCTTGTCGTAGGACGTACCGCGCTCCTCGAGCTGCTGCTTTGCCTGGCGGATGAGCGCCAGGGTCTGCTCGATCTCGTGCACGTGCGCGAGCATCGGCAGGAGGATCCTCACCTTGCCGTAGTGCGAGGCGCGCAGGATGGCGCGCAGCTGGGTGAGGAACATTTGCGGCTCGGCGAGGCAGAAGCGGATCGCGCGCAGTCCCATCGCCGGGTTGGGCATGGTGCCGCTGCCGCCGCCGTTCAGCGCCTTGTCGGCGCCGATGTCCAGCGTGCGCAGCACCACCGGCCGGCCCGCCATCGCCTGCGCCACGTCGCGGTAGGCCTCGAATTGCTCGTCCTCGCCGGGCAGGTCCTTGCGGTTGAGGAAGATGAACTCGCTGCGGAACAGGCCCACGCCCTGGGCGCCCACCTCCAGCACCTCGGGCATGTCCTCGGGCAGCTCGATGTTGGCGTACAGCTCCACGGGAGTGCCGTCGATGGTGGCGGCCGGCGTGGAGCGCAGACGCTTCAGGCGCTGGCGTTCGAGGCCGAGCTGCGACTGGCGCAGCCGGTACTCGGCCAGCACCAGCGGATCCGGGTTGACGATCAGCACGCCCTGCACGCCGTCGACGATCAGCAGCTCGCGCTCGGCGATGGTCTGGAAAGCGTGGTGCAGGCCCACGATCGCCGGGATGCCGAGGCTGCGCGCCACGATCGCGGTATGCGAGGTCACGCCGCCGACGTCGGTGACGAAGCCGCCGAACTGGTGGCGCTTGAACAGCAGCATGTCGGCGGGCGACAGGTCGTGCGCCACCACGATCATCTCCTGCTCCTCGGCGAGATCGGGCTCGGCGGGCGCCTGCGCGCCCATCAGCGCCTTCAGCACCCGCTCGACCGCCTGCTGCACGTCGGCCTTACGCTCGCGCAGATACGGGTCTTCGATCTCGTCGAAGCGGTCGGTGAGCTTCTCCATCTGCTGCACCAGGGCCCACTCGGCGTTCGCGCGCCGCTCGCGGATCAGGTCCTTCGGCACCTGGGCGAGCGCCGAGTCGTCCAGGATCATGCGGTGCAGGTTGAGGAAGGCCTCGAACTCCGCCGGCGAGCCGGCGGGGATGTGCGCCGTCAGCGCCTGCAGCTCCTCGTCCGCCTTGCGCAGCCCGGCCTCGAAGCGGCGCACCTCGGCCTCGACCTGGTTCTCCGCGATCTCGTAGTGCGCCACCTCGAGGCGCGCGGTAGTGACGAGGTGCGCGTAGCCGATGGTGATGCCGCTGGAGACGGCGTGGCCGTGCAGGACAAAGTTCATTCGCCTTCGCCGAACTTGTCCGCGATGAGCCGGAGCAGCGCCTGAATCGCCTGCTCCGCGTCGTCGCCGCTCGCCTCGATCAGCACGCTGGTGCCCATGCCGGCCGCCAGCATCATCACGCCCATGATGCTCTTGGCGTTGACCCGTCGGCCGCTGCGCGACAGCCAGATCTCGGACTTGTAGCCGCCGGCGACATGCGTGAGCTTGGCGGCGGCGCGTGCGTGCAGCCCGAGCTTGTTGACGATCTGGGCCTCGGCCCTAGGCATCGCAGCAGCGGTCGGTGTTCATGTGCACCAGGCCTTCGGTGCCGCCCGACAGCGCGCGCTGTACGGCTGCCGCAATGGAGCCGTTGCGGCCGGTCACCACGCGCAGCAGCATGGGCAGCGACACGCCGGAAACGCCTTCCACGCGACCGTCCTCCAGCAGCCTCGAAACCACGTTGCCGGGGGTGGCGCCGAACAGATCGGTGAGGATCAGCACGCCCTGGCCGGCGTCGATCTGCTCCATGAGCTCGCGCGCACGCAGCACCAGGTCGTCCGGGTCGTCCTGGCGCCAGACGCTCAGGGTGGCGACCTGCTGCGGCCGCGCCCCGAGGATCTGGGAGGCGCTGTCGAGCAGCGAGGTGCCGATCTCGCCGTGCGTGACGATGAGGATGCCGATCACTGGATCTTGGACAGCAGCGCGTCGATGAAGGTGCCGGCCACGTCGAAGCCGGTCTGGTCCTGGATCTCGCGAAAGCCGGTCGGGCTGGTGACGTTCAGCTCGGTCAGCCAGTCGCCGATCACGTCCAGGCCCACGAACAGCAGCCCGCGCGCCGCCAGCGCCGGGCCGATCGCGGCGGCGATCTCGCGGTGCCGCGGCGTCACGGGTTGCGCCTCGCCGCGGGCGCCGGCGGCCAGGTTGCCGCGCGACTCGCCCGGCTTGGGGATGCGCGCCAGGCAATGCGGCACCAGCTTGCCGTCGATCAGGATCACGCGCTTGTCCCCCTGCGCGATCTCCGGGATGAAGCGCTGCGCCATGACGGTGCGCGAGCCGCTCTGCGACATGATCTCGACGATCACATTGCGGTTCGGGTCGCCGTCGCGCACGCGGAACACGTTCTCGCCGCCCATGACGTCGAGCCGCTTCACCACCACGTCCTTGTGCTCGTCGATGAAGGCCTGCAGGCGCGCCGGCTCGCGCGTCACCTCGGTCGGCGCGCAAAACTGCGGGAACTCGGCGATGGCGACCTTCTCGTTATGGTCGCGGATCGCGTCAGGCGCGTTGAATACGCGCGCGCCCTCGCGCGCGGCGGCCGACAGCAGCCAGGTGCTCACCACGTACTCGAGGTCGAACGGCGGGTCCTTTCGCATCAGCACCGCGTCGAACTCGCGCAGCGGGCGCTCCGCCGTCTCGTGCGCGCGGTACCAGTCCTCGTCATCCTCCGTCAGCGAGAGGCGCGTCGCGCTCGCCGCCACGCGGTTCTTCGACCAGTGAAGGGCGCTCTGCACGCATACCCAGGCTTCGTGGCCGCGCGCCTGGGCGGCGCGCATCATCGCGACGGTGGTGTCCTTGTACGCCTTGAGCTCTTCAGGCGGATCGATGATGAAGAGCAGCGTCAGGTTTATTTGCTCTGCGAGACCATGAATTCCACTGCCGCACGCACCTGCGCGTCGGACAGCGAGGCATTGCCGCCCTTGGGCGGCATGGCGCCCTTGCCCTTCAGCACCGACTGCACCAGCACGTCCATGCCCTGCTGGATGCGCGGTCCCCACGCCGCCTTGTCGCCGAGGCGCGGCGAGCCGGCGACGGATACCTGGTGGCACGCGACGCAGGTCTGGCTGTAGACCGCCTTGCCGTCGACCGCGCCCGGCTTCGCCGCGGGCGCCGCGCCCGGCTTGGGCGCCTGGGCGACCGGCTCCGCCGGTGCGCCGGCCTCCCACCTGCCTACCGGCTGGATGCGTGCCGCGACCGCCTCGGGGTTCAAGGCGTTCGGATCCGTGCTCGGCCCGCTGGTGGCCAGATGCACCAGCATGATGATCAGAATGACCGGAACCAGGAAAGCCAGCAGGATGACGACGATCAGTTGCTGCGGGGTCTTGATGAAAGACGAATGCTGGTCGTGCTCGCTCACGGGGTAGAGTTCTGGCTTGAGGATAAAGGCATGATTTTAGCTTCAAAGGAACGATGGGTCGCTGGCTGATCCTGTTCGGTTTGCTGCTCGTGGTGCTCGGGCTTGCCTGGCCGCTGATCGCCAAGCTCGGCCTAGGACGCCTGCCCGGGGACCTGCGCATCGAGCGCGAGGGCTTTGGGTTCTATTTCCCCATCACCACGAGCCTCGTCGTGTCCATCGTGGTCTCGCTCCTGCTCTGGTTTTTCCGGCGCTAACGCGTGGACGGGGAAGGGAAAACGGGCTATCCTGCGCGCCTCTTGAAGCGCCCGTAGCTCAGCGGATCAGAGTATTGGCCTCCGAAGCCAAGGGTCGTGGGTTCGAATCCCGCCGGGCGCGCCACTTTGCGAGCGCTGCACCGGCCGCGGCCAGCAGCGCGCCCGCGAGCGAGAGCTGCACGTGGCTCAGCTCGAGCTCCCCGCCGCCGGGAAGCGCCATCGCGAGACCGCCTGCGGCGAGCAGCACCCTCGCGGCCCAGCCGGCCGCGTCGCGGCTCACCGCCCCGATGCCCAGCACATAGCCCTCGAGGGCGGCGGCGATGAGCGCGATGCCCGCAATCGCCGTGACCACCACCACGGCGATCTCCCACGACGAGCCGCGCAGGATGAGCGCCGGGTTGAGCACGAAGAAGAACGGCACGAAGTACATCGCGCTTCCCAGGCGCACCGACTGCAGGCCGACGTGCATCGGCGGGGCCTTCGCCACGCCCGCCGCGACGAATGCGGCCAGGGACACCGGGGGCGTGATGAACGACACCATGCCCCAGTACAGCATGAACAGATGCACCGCCACCGGGTCGAAGCCCGCCGCCACCAGCGGCGGCGCGAGCACGATGGCGAGGAAGATGTAGCAGGCGGTGATGGTCATGCCCATGCCGAAGATGAAGCTGGTGATCGCCCCCATGACCAGCAGGACATAGATGTTGTTGCCGGCGAGGTAGACGAGGTCGTTGGCGAGCGTCCCGGCGAGCCCGGTCACCGACAGCGCGCCGATGATCAGCCCCACGCCCGCGAGCAGCGCCGCCAGCTCGCCGAGCGCCGCGGCCACGCCTTCCAGCAGGCTGCCGAGCTTTTTCCACCCCAGCCGATAGCGCGGCGAGAACTGGTTGATGACGAGCAGCAGGGCGGTGGCGTAGAACGGCGCCAGCGACTCGCGCTGCAGCACGAACAGCATCCAGACCAGCAGCGCGAACGCGAACAGGTAATGCCAGCCCTCGGCGAAGGTGCGCCACGCCGAGGGCAGCTCCTCGCGCGGCAGGCCCTTGAGGCCGTTCTTCGCCGCGTAGCCGTCGATCTGCACGAACAGGGCGAAGTAAAAAAGCAGCGACGGCACCAGCGCCGCGAGCGCGACGGTCGCGTAGGGCACACCCAGGAAGGCGGCCATGACGAAGGCCGTGGCGCCCATCACCGGCGGCATCAGCACGCCGCCGGTGGAGGCGCAGGCCTCCACGCCGCCGGCATAGGAAGGCGAGAAGCCGATGCGCTTCATCGCGGGGATGGTGACCACGCCGGTGGTGAGCACGTTCGACACCACGCTGCCGGACACCGAGCCCATCAGGCCGCTGGCGAAGATCGACACCTTGGCCGGCCCGCCGCGCACGTAGCCGAACAGCGCGAACGCGAGGTTATTGAAGAAATGCGCGGCGCCCGTGAACTGCAGCGCGGCGCCGAAGACCACGAAGCCGATCACCAGCTCGCCGAACGCCCGTGTCGGGATGCCCATGACGCTCTCGCTGCTGGCGAAGTGGAACGAGGCGGTGCCGCCGAGGTCGCGCGGCAGGCCGGAGATCGGCCCCGGCATATGGCCGGCGAATACCGGGTACAGCGAAACCACCGTCACCACCGCGAACACCGCCGTGCCCCCCGCCCGGCGCGTCGCCTCGAGCAGCATCAGCCAGCCGGCGCACGCCACCCACACCGCTTCCACGGGCGCCTTGTATTCCCAGCCCTCGGTGACGATGCGGTTGGCATTCAGGGCGAAGTAGGCGAACACGCCGAAGCTCAGGACGAAGAGCGCCGCGTCGTACCAGGGCACCCCGTCGCGGCGCGCCCACCGCCCGGCCGGCAGCAGGAGGAACACGCTGCCGACCAGCAACGCGGACAGCCAGTAGAGGTATGCAGTGTCGAGCAGCGTCCGCCCGGCGAAGAAGCCGAGATTCAGCAGCTGGTTGAGCGCGAGCCCGATCGCGCCCGCGACCAGCCCGATCAGCACAGCGCGCCACGCAGGCTGCAGCCTGCGGTGGCGCGCTTCGGTACTCACCAGGTGGTCTGTACGGGGTCGAAGCCGGCCTTGGTCAGCGCCTCGGCGCGCACCTTCTGCCAGGCGGCGACGAAGGCCTTGTCATCGGCGTGCCGGCCTTTCTTCACCTGCGCCCAGGCGCCGGCCAGGACCTTCTGGCGCTGCACCAGCTTGTCGTTGTGCGCCTGGTGCTCGGGCTTCCACCGTCCCGCTTCCTTCCAGTAGCGGATCGCGCCGTCGTGGTAGGGGATCACCCAGGTGAAGTTCTGCCGGTCCGCCGCCCAGCCGCTGTTGCCCGGCGCCGCGCTTTTGTACTGGTCGAAGGTTTCCACCATAGCCTTGGTCATGTTGTAGACCAGGTCCGCGTTCTGCGACGAGTACGTCATCAGGATGGGGTACGGATAAGTGGCCGACTCCGCCGGCTTGTCCTTGGAGAGCTCGGCGCCCTCCGTGCCCATGAAAGGGAAGAAGAACGGCGCGACCTTGTTCATGCGCGCCCATCCCGCCTTGTCGTTGTGCGGGAACACCGGGTACACCAGGCCGCGCGGCGACTTGGCGATCTTGTACGCGAGGCCCGAGATGGACGAGGTGAACGCGGCGTCCACCTGGTTGTTGATGATGCCGTCCATCGCCGCGCCGAAGCCGCCGAACTCCACCTTCTGCACGTCGTTCCAGGTAAGGTTGGCGAAGGCGAGCATCGCGGTGATGTTCTGGTTGAGCGACGGCGCGCCGATCACCCATGCCACGCGCTTGCCCTTCAGGTCGGCTACCGTGCGCACGCCGCTGTCCTTGGCGGCCACTATGGTGAGCACCTGGTCCGACGTATTGAGCATCAGTCCGCGCACCGGCTGCGGACCCCAGTCGGGCGCGCCGAACTCGAACACGCCTTCCTGCGCCAGGTAGGCGCCGCCGACGCCGTTGGCGGAGAACTGCACCTGACCCTCGCGCACCGGGAGGTTGCGCGAGATGTCGTTCTTGCCGGGCAGCACGCGCAGGCTGACGTTGTACTTCTGCTTGAGCGCGTTGCCGATGGCGACGGCCTGGTTGTAGCCGCCGGAACCGACGTCGTAGGCGCTCCAGGCGAGCGTGGCGGGGAGCTTCACCTGCGCGCCGGCGGCGCCGGCGAAGATCGTGGCGGCGAGGAGCGCGCCGAAGCGCGCCCGCATTGCTAGGGCTGTCATGGGGCCGTTCCTCCTCCTAGAGTTGGCCCCCCGATCTTAAACCCCGAGGCGACCGGCGGCTAGGCTACGCGGTGCTTCCTGAACCAGGCGAGCATGCGCTTCCAGCCGTCTTCGGCCGCCTCCTTGCGGTAGCTCGGCCGGTAATCGGCGTTGAAGGCGTGCGGCATGCCCTCGTAGACGTGGATCTGCGATTTCTCGTCGTTGCCGAAGGCCTTGAGCGCGGCCCGCATGCGCTCGACGTGATCCTGGGGGATGCCCTGGTCGGCGCCGCCGTAGAGCCCGAGCACCGGCCGGTCGATCCTGTCGGCGACGTCCAGCGGGCCGGTGGGCATGGCCGGCGGAATCGGCATGAGCGAGCCGTACCAGGCGACCCCCGCGTCCACCTTCTTGTTGTGCGCCGTGTACATCCACACCATGCGCCCGCCGCGGCAGAAGCCGGTGATGCCGAGCCGGGACGCGTTGGCCCGCGGGTGCTTCTCCGCCCACGCCACCACGGCGTCTAGGTCCTTGAGCGCCTGCTCGTCCTGCAGCTTGTTGGCATTGGCGATGACCTCCTTGATGTCGGTCATCTTCCACAGCTCGCCGATGCGGAAGTACGGCTCGTTCGCCACGGCGAAGTAGCCCGCCTTTGCCAGGCGGCGCACCACGTCCTTGATGTGCTCGTGGTTGCCCCAGATCTCGCCTACCACCAGCACCACCGGGCGCTTGCCCTTGCCCCTGGGCACGGCGTAGTAGGCGGGGATCTCGCCGATCTTCGTATCGCCGCCCTCCAGCCCGTCCATCGGCGTCCTGATCGCCTGCGCGAGCAGCGGCTCGGCGGTCACCGCGAAGCCCGCGGCCAGGCACGCGGCCACGAAGCCGCGCCGGTCCACCTGCACGTCCGGCAGCAGGCTGTTGAGGTCGTTGTCCTGCAGGTCCCTGCGGCTGTCTTCGATCATCTCCTCCTCCTCTCGGGTCGTTGGGGTATTAACGCTCCCGTTGGTTGCGGTATTCCGGCCGGCGCTTCCAGAACCCGGTTTGCGCCTCGAAGGCGTGCGCGAGCTGCAGCACGCCGACATCGTCGCGGTAGCGGCCGACGATCTGCAGGCCCACCGGCAGGCCTTCCGGCGTGAAGCCCGCCGGCACGGAAATGGCCGGGTGGCTGGCGATGGTGATGTAGTAGCAGCTCTTCATCCAGTCGAGGTAGTTGTGCATCTGCACGCCGGCGATCTCGCGCGGCCATTGCACCTCGACCGGGTAGGGCGGCAGCTGGTTGACCGGGCAGAGCAGGAACTCGTGCTTCTCGAGGAAGCTGCGCAGCCGGTGGAAGAGCTCCGTGCGCAGCGTCGCTGCCCGCGCGATCCGCTGCGGCGTGAGCTTCAGTCCCTGCTCGATGTTCCAGATGACGTCGTCCTTGAGCTTGTCGCGGTGCTTTTCCAGCAGGCCGCCGAACCGCGCGAGATAGTTGAGGGCGCGCAGCGTCTCGAATGCTTCGGTGGCGCCGGCGAAGTCCGGCTCGGCTTCCTCGACGGCGCAGCCCAGTGACTGGAAGATTTCGCGTTGTTTCTCCAATACTTCTGTTACCTGCGGATCCATCGGCAGGCCGCCCAGGTCGCGGCTCCAGGCGACGCGCACTTTCTTGAAGCTGCGCTTCAGGCTTTTCCCGAAAATCTCTCCCGGCTCGGCGAGCGAGACCGGCGCGCGCGGGTCGGAGCCTGCCATGGCCGACATGAGGAAGGCGGCGTCCTCGGCGGTGCGCGCCATAGGGCCCATCACCGCGAGCGTTTCCCACGCGTCGGCGGCCGGCCAGCCGGGCACGCGCCCCGGCGTGGGGCGAAAGCCGATCACGTTGCAGTAGTTGCCCGGGTTGCGCAGGCTGGCGGCGAGGTCCGAGCCGTCGGCGAAGGGCAGCATGCCGCAGGCCACCGCCACGGCGCCGCCGCCGGAGGAGCCGCCGCAGGTCTTCGCCAGGTCGTAAGGGTTGCGCGTCGCGCCGAACACCCGGTTGAAGGTCTGGCTGCCCGAGCCGAACTCCGGAGTGTTCGTCTTGCCGATCAGGATCGCTCCTGCCGTGGACAATCGGTCGACGATCAGGTGGTTCTGATCGGGAACATGATTTTCGTAAACCAGCGAGCCAAACGTAGTGCGGACCCCCTTCGTCGGCACCAAGTCCTTGTGCGCGATCGGCAGCCCGGCGAGCGGCGGTTTGCGCTTCACCCGGTCCATGGCCCTGGCGGCCTTGAGCGCCTGCTCGGGCAGGAAGGTGACGATGGCGTTGACCTTCGGATTGACGCGCTCGATCTGGGCCACGAAAGCCTGCATCACCTCGGAAACCGAAACCTTTCCCTGGTGGATGAGGCGCGCGAGCTTGCGCGCAGGCGTGTAGCACAGGTCTATCACATGAGCACGATGTCGAACTGCTCCTGGGTGTAGCTCGACTCCACCTGCATCGAGATCGGCTTGCCGATGAAGTCCGAGAGCATGGCGAGCGAAGCCGATTCCTCCTCCTGGAACAGGTCGATCACCGGCTGCGAGGCGAGCACGCGGTACTCGCGCGCGTTGAAGGCGCGCGCCTCGCGCAGGATCTCGCGCAGGATCTCGTAGCACACGGTGTGGGCGGTCTTGATGGCGCCGCGGCCGGCGCAGGTGGGACAGGGCTCGCACAGCACGTGGGCGAGGGACTCGCGCGTGCGCTTGCGCGTCATTTCCACCAGCCCGAGGGCCGTAAAGCCGCTGACCGTGATGCGGGTGCGGTCGCGCGCCAGGGCGCGCTTGAACTCGTCGAGCACCGCGGCGCGGTGCTCGGGGCTCGCCATGTCGATGAAGTCGACGATGATGATGCCCCCCAGGTTGCGCAGGCGCAGCTGCCGCGCGATCGCCTGCGCCGCCTCCAGGTTGGTCTTGAACACCGTGTCGTCGAAGTTGCGGCTGCCGACGAAGCCGCCGGTATTGACGTCGACGGTGGTCAGTGCCTCGGTCTGGTCGATGACCAGCGTGCCGCCCGACTTGAGATCGACGCGCCGCGACAGCGCCTTCTCGATCTCGGCCTCCACGTTGTACAGGTCGAACAGCGGCCGCTCGCCGGTGTAGTGCTCCAGGCGCGCGCGCACCTGCGGCATGTAGTTCTCCGCAAAGGCGGCGAGCCTCTGGAAGTTCTCGCGCGAATCGACCACCACGCGCGTGGTGCCGGGGGTGACCATGTCGCGCAGCACGCGCTGGGCGAGCGACAGGTCCTGGTAGAGCAGCTGCGGCGGCTGCGCCCCCAGCGAGCGCTCCTGGATGACTTTCCAGAGGTTGCGCAGGTACGCGAGGTCGGCGCGCAGCTCCTCCTCGCCCGCGCTTTCGGCGAGAGTGCGCACGATGAACCCGCCCTTCTCGTCCGGCGGCACGAGCTCCTTGAGGCGCTCGCGCAGCGCCTGGCGCCCGCCCTCGTCCTCGATGCGCTGCGAGATGCCGATGTGCGGATCGTGCGGCAGGTACACCAGCAGCCGCCCGGCGATCGATACCTGCGTCGAGAGCCGCGCGCCCTTCGAGCCGATCGGGTCCTTGACCACCTGCACCAGGATCGGCTCGCCTTCGGCCAGGACCCTCTCGATCGGCCGGGCGGACTCGCGGTTCTGCCAGATGTCGGCGACGTGCAGGAAGGCGGCGCGCTCCAGGCCGATCTCGAGGAAGGCCGACTGCATGCCCGGCAGCACGCGCGCCACGCGGCCCATGTAGACGTTGCCCACCAGCCCGCGGCTCGCCGCGCGCTCGATGAGCAGCTCCTGCACCACGCCGGAGCCGGCCACCGCGACGCGCGTTTCCTGCGGCGTGACGTTAATAAGGACTTCTTCGCTCACGCAGCCTGTCCAGGAGCTGGCTCGTCTCGTAGAGCGGCAGCCCCATGACCCCGGAATAGCTGCCGTGCAGCTCGACGATGAAGCGCGCGGCGCGCCCCTGGATGGCGTAGGCGCCCGCCTTGTCGTCGCCCTCGCCGGTGGCCACGTACTGCGCCATCTCCTCGGGCGAGAGCTTCTTGAACTGCACTTCGGAGCGCGACAGGGACGAAAAGAGATCGTCGTCGCGCTTCAGCGCGACGGCGGTGTGCACCTCGTGGCGCTGGCCGGAGAGCGCCGCCAGCATGTCCGCGGCCTCCTTGCGGTCGGCAGGCTTGGCGAAAATCCTGCCGTCGAGCGATACGGTGGTGTCGGCGGCGAGCACCGGCGCGAGCGGCAGGTTGCGCAGGCGCAGAAGTTTCCAGCCGGCTTCGGCCTTGGCGCGCGCCACGCGCTCGACATACACGTCGGGCGCCTCCCCGGGAAGCAGGTTCTCGTCGACGTCGGGCGGGGCGTCGGGGCGCGCGCGGAACAGCAGCAGGTGGTAGCGCACGCCGATCTGGGAAAGCAGCTCGCGCCGCCGCGGGCTGCGCGAAGCGAGATAGATGCCGCGGTCTACGGGGCTGATCACGCCCCCAGTCTACTATTCCCTATGGTACGGATGGCCGGTGAGGAGGCTCGCGGCGCGATACAGCTGCTCGAGGAGCAGCACCTGGGCGAGCGCGTGCGGCAGCGTCATCGCCGAGAGCCGCAGCACGAGCGCGGCCTGCGCCTTTATCGAATCGTCTAGGCCCCCGGCGCCGCCGATGACGAAGGCGGTTTCGCTTCTCAGCAGCCCGGCGAACTGCTTCGTGGTGTAGTCCCGGCCGCGCTCGTCGAGGGCCACCAGGCGGGCGCTGCGGGGCAGCGCCGCGCGCAGCCGCTTGTCGTCCTTCACCGCTATGCGCGCCACTTCGTAGCCCTTGGGCATGCGCTTCGCGTACTCGGCGCAGGCGGCTTCTGCCCAGGCGGGCAGCCTAGCGCTTACGGCGAGGACGCTCAGCCTTGGCACGTTTTTTCAGATGCACGGGCTTTCCGCCCCAGATTTCTTCCAGGTTGTAGAAGTCGCGCAGCGTGGGGTGCATGATGTGCACGACCACGTCGCCGAGGTCCACCAGCACCCACTCGCCGCCCTTCTCGCCTTCCACGCCGTAGACGCGCGAGCCGAGCGCGCGGATACGCTCCTGCACGTTGTCGGCCAGCGCCTTCACCTGCCGGTTCGAGTCGCCGGTAGCGATCACCACGCGCTCGAACATGGAGGGCATGCGCGCGGTGTTGTAGACCACGATGTCCTTGCCCTTGATGTCCTCCAGCGCCTCGACCACGGCGCGCTGCTTCGCGCGGATGTCCATCAGCGATAGAGCGCGTGGCGGGCGATATAGTTCGCGACCGCCGGCGGCACGAACGCGGAGAGGTCCTCGCCGCGGGCGGCGCGCGCGCGCAGCTCGCTGGAGGAGATCGGCATGGGTTGCATGGGGATCAGGTCCACGGGCTCCAGCAGCTCCACCCCCGGGCGGGCGAACACGGCGATCCTGGCCAGCTTCAGGATCTCCTGCGGGTTGTGCCAGGACCCGAGCTTGGCGTACTGGTCCGCGCCCATGAGGAGGTACAGGTCGTCGAGTCCCTCGGCATGCAGGGCGCGCAGCGTGTCCACGGTGTAGCCGCTCGCGCCCGGCTGCAGCTCCCGCGGATCGATCTCGAACGCCGCATCCCCGGCGAGGGCGAGGCGCAGCATCTCCATCCGGTGCCTGCCGGAGGCGAGCGCCGGCTCGCGGTACTGCGGATGGCCGGTAGGAATGAACAGCACCCGCTTCAGGTCGAGCGCCTCCAGCGCGGCGCGGGCCATCGCCAGGTGCGCGTTGTGAACCGGATCGAACGTGCCTCCCAGGATTCCTATGGCCGCCACTACTGTCGGGTCTCTCCGTGGCCGAGCACGACGAACTTCTGGGTGGTGAGGCCCTCCAGGCCGACCGGGCCGCGCGCGTGCAGCTTGTCGGTGGAGATGCCCACCTCCGCGCCCAGGCCGTACTCGAAGCCGTCGGCGAAGCGCGTCGAGGCGTTCCACATCACCGAGCTGGAATCGACCTCGCGCAGGAAGCGCTCGGCGCGCACGGGGTCGCCCGCGACGATGGCGTCGGTGTGCTGCGAGCCGTACTTCGCGATGTGCTCGATCGCCTCGTCCAGCCCCTTCACCACGCGGATCGAAACCACCGGCGCCAGCCACTCGGTGTAGTAGTCGCTGTCGGTGGCTTTCTTCCCCGACACGTACTTCAAGGCGGCATCGTCGCCGCGCATCTCCACGCCCTTGCTCTTGAAGATGGAATTTATCGAAGGAAGAACCTTGGGCGCGATCCCCTCCGCCACCAGGAGCGTCTCCATGGTGTTGCAGGTGCCGTAGCGCTGGGTCTTGGCGTTGTCGGCGATCTTCACCGCCATCTCGGGATCGGCGCTGTCGTCGACGTACACGTGGCACACGCCGTCGAGGTGCTTGATCATGGGGATGCGCGACTCGCGCTGCAGCCGCTCGATGAGCTCCTTGCCGCCGCGCGGCACGATGATGTCGACGTACCCGGTCAGGGTGATGAGCTCGCCCACCGCGGCGCGGTCCGCGGTGTCCACGAGCTGCACCGCGGCCTCCGGCAGGCCGGCGCCTTTCAGCCCGGCGCGCACGCAGGCGGCGATGGCGCGGTTGGACTCGAGCGACTCGGAGCCCCCGCGC
The DNA here is from genome assembly GCA_036374055.1 of Burkholderiales bacterium. Lineage (GTDB taxonomy): Bacteria > Pseudomonadota > Gammaproteobacteria > Burkholderiales > SG8-39 > SCGC-AG-212-J23. The sequence goes on along the minus strand of DASUUN010000426.1, from coordinate 10,657 downwards.
AGGATGCAGGCATTGCCGGACTTCAGGCACAGGGCGGCGGCATCCGCGGTGACGTTCGGGCGCGACTCGTAGATGATGCCGATGACGCCCAGCGGCACGCGCATGCGCGCCACCTCGATGCCGCTCGGGCGCTTCACGCGCTCGCTGATGCGTCCCACCGGATCCTCGAGCGCCGCAACCTGCTCGACGCCCTGCGCCATCTGCTCCACCAGCTTCGGCGTCAGCGTGAGCCGGTCGACGAATGCGCCGTCGCGGCCTTCGCCCCTGGCGTGCGCGACGTCCGCCGCGTTGGCATCGAGGATCTCTTTGGAGTGCTTGCGGATCTCGGCGGCCATGGCCGAAAGCGCCCGGTCCTTGGCGGCCGTGTCGGCGCGGGCCAGCACGCGCGAAGCTTCGCGCGCCTGCCGGCCCAGCTGCTGCATGTGCGCTTTGACGTCCATCATGAAATCTTAAGACCTAGGCCGAGCTTGAGGAACTCGTCCCAGGGCTCGCCGCTGCCCACGCCCTTGATCGCGCGGTCGAGCGCGGCGGCGTGCGCCAGCGCGCGCTGCACCGCCGCCGGCTTCACGCGCGCCGCCGCGGCCTTCATCGGCCGCTGGCGCGCGCCCCACACGCGGTTCTCGCGCAGCAGGTCGTCGAGCGCCCGCCCGGCGGCGACGCCGGCCTGGATGCGCCCGAGCGCATAGAGCTCCTCGCTGAGCGCCCACAGCACCAGGCTCGGGGCTTCGCCTTCGCTCTTCAGCCCGTCGATGACCCGCACGTAGCGCGCCGGGTCTCCGGCCAGCATCGCCTCGCAGGCCGCGTACGCGTCGTAGCGCGCGACGTTCGCCACGGCTTCGCGCAGCGCGTCCAGTCCGATCTCGCCCTGGGGCGCGAGCAGCGCCAGCTTCTGCACCTCCTGGTGCGCGGCGAGCAGGTTGCCTTCCACGCGGTCGGCCAGGAACTCGAGCGCCTCGCGCGGCGCGCGCTGGTTCTGGCGCGCCAGGCGCTCGGCGATCCAGGCGGGCAGCCGCGAGCGCTCGACCGGCCACACGTCCACCACCACCCCGGCGCGCGACAGCGCGCCGAACCAGGCCGAGCCCTGGGTGGCGCGGTCCAGCCGCGGCAGCGACACGAGCAGCAGGACCTCGGGGTTAGGCCGCTCGCAGTACCCGGCGATCGCCGCTGCCCCGTCCGCGCCCGGCTTGCCGGTCGCCAGGCGCAGCTCGACGATTTTGCGCCCGCCGAACAGCGACAGGCTGGCGGCCGCGTGCTGGAACTCGCTCCAGTCGAAATGGCGCCCGGGCTCGAGCACCTCACGGTCGGTGTAGCCGGCCTGGCGCGCCGCGGCGCGCACCGCGTCCGCGGCCTCGAGCGCAAGCAGCGGCTCGTCGCCGTGGATCGCGTAGACGCCCGACAGCCCCTTGCCGAGGTGCGCCTGCAGCTGCTCGGACCGGATCTGCATGCTCAGCCCGGCTTCTGCGCCGCGGCCAGGCGCCGCAGGATCTGCTGCACCATGTCGTTCTGCATGTCGCGGAACAGCAGCTGCTCCTCCGCCTCCTTGGCGAGCACCTGGGCGTCGTTGAAGCTCACGTCGCGCGTGAGCTCGAGGTTGCTCTGCGGCACGAACTCGACGCCCTTGCCGTCGTGCACGCGGAAGCCCACCCGGTAGCGCAGGCGGAACTCGCGCACCCGGCCGGCGGCGGTCAGCGACAGGATCTCCTTCTCGCGCGTCTCGTGGCTGAACTGCAGGAACGCGTCGGCGCCCTTAGGCGCGGCGACCACCCTGGCATTGCTCGCCGCCTCGATGTTGCGCTTGAGGTCGAGCGCGATGCCGCTCACCGCGTCGGGGATGTACAGCGTATCGAACGGCACGTCCGCCGTGCCGCGCAGCCGGAAGCCGCAGCCGGCGAGCACGATCAAAGCGAGGATGAGGAGCTTCTTCAAACGACCAGGTTCACCAGGCGGCCGGGCACCACCACCACCTTCTTCACGTGCTGGCCGGCGACGAACTTCTGCACGTTGGGATTGGCGAGCGCCAGCCCCTCGATCGCGCCGCGGTCGGCGGCCTTGGGCACGCGGATCGAGCCGCGCAGCTTGCCGTTGACCTGCACCACCAGCTCCACCTCGTCCTGCTCCAGCGCTGCCGGGTCGGGCTCGGGCCAGGGCGCGCTCATGATGTCCTCGCCGAAGCCGAGCTCCCGCCACAGGCGATGCGTAATGTGCGGCGCGATCGGCGACAGCAGCCGCAGCAGGATCGACAGGCCCTCCCTCGAGGTCGCGTCCCACTCGGGGAGCTCCTCCAGCGCATTCAGGATCTTCATGCAGGCGGAAGCGACCGTGTTGAATTTCTGGCGCTCGATGTCGTCGTTCGCCTTCTTGAGCTCCAGGTGGATCTGATAGCGGATCTTCGCGTCGAGGTTGTCGGCACCCTCGGCTCTGGAGAACCTGAATGCGAAATCCCAGACCCTCTTGAGAAAGCGGTAGGAGCCCTCGACGCTTTCGTCGCTCCACTCGAGCGTGTTGGTCGGCGGCGAGGCGAAGATGATGTAGAAGCGCGCGGTGTCGGCGCCGTACTTCTCGATCAGCGCCTGCGGATCGACGCCGTTGTTCTTGGACTTCGACATCGTGCCGATGCCGTCGTAGACCACCGGCCTTCCATCCCGGGTTTTCGCAGAAGCAATCTTCCCCTTGGCGTCGCGGATGACCTCGACGTCCGCGGGATTGACCCATTCGCGCCGGCCGCTCGCTTCGGTGTAGTAGGACTCGGCGAGCACCATGCCCTGGGTGAGCAGGTTGGTGAAGGGCTCGGCCACGTCGAGCAGGCCTTCGTCGCGCATCACGCGCTGGAAGAAGCGCGAATACAGCAGGTGCAGGATGGCGTGCTCGATGCCGCCGATGTACTGGTCGACCGGCATCCAGTAGCGGGCGCGCGCGTCGACCATGGCGGCGTCCTGGCCGGGGCAGCAGAAGCGCGCGAAGTACCAGGACGAGTCGACGAAGGTGTCCATGGTGTCGGTCTCGCGCCGCGCCGCGCGGCCGCACGACGGGCACTTCGTGTCGTAGAACTCGGGCAGCCGGGCGAGCGGGTTGCCGGTGCCGTCGGGCACCAGGTGCTCGGGCAGCTTCACCGGCAGCTCGTCGTCGGGCACCGGCACGTCGCCGCAGGAGGGGCAGTGCACGATCGGCACCGGGCAGCCCCAGTAGCGCTGGCGCGAGATGCCCCAGTCGCGCAGGCGCCACTGCACCTGCTTCTCGCCGAGGCTCTTGCTGCTCAGGTCGGCGGCGATCGCGTCCACCGCCTTCTGATAGTCCATGCCGTCGTACGGCCCCGAGTTGATGCACACGCCGTAGTCGGCGTACTCGGGCTTCCAGGGCACGGGCACCGTGTCGCCCAGCGGGTGGCGGATCACCGGCCGGATGGGCAGGCCGTACTTCAGCGCGAACTCGTAATCGCGCTCATCGTGCGCCGGCACCGCCATCACCGCGCCTTCGCCGTAGCCCATCAGGACATAGTTGGCGACCCAGACCGGGAGCTTCTCATTGGTAATCGGATGAGAAACGAACACGCCGGTCGGCAACCCCTTTTTCTCGATCTGCGCGAGCTCGGCCTCCATCGCCGGGCCGCGCTTGCACTCCTCCACGAAAGCTTTGACCTTCGGATCCTGCCGAGAGGCGAACGTCGCGATGGGATGCTCGGCGGCGACCGCGCAGAACGTGGCGCCCATCAGTGTGTCGGCGCGCGTGGTGAACACCCAGAGCACGCGCTCTTCGTTTTCGAGTTTGTACGGGAAACCGACCCGCACGCCCTCGGAGCGGCCGATCCAGTTCTTCTGCATCAGCTTCACCTGCTCGGGCCAGCCGGGCAGGTCCTCGAGCGCATCGAGCAGCTCCTGCGCGTAGGCCGTGATGCGCAGGAAGTACATCGGGATCTCGCGCTTCTCCACCGGCGCGCCGGTGCGCCAGCCGCGGCCTTCGATAACCTGCTCGTTGGCGAGCACGGTCTGGTCGACCGGGTCCCAGTTCACCACGCCGGTCTTCTTGTAGGCGAGGCCCTTCCTGAACAGGCGCGTGAAGAGCCACTGGTTCCACTTGTAGTAGTCCGGCTTGCAGGTGGCGAGCTCGCGCTCCCAGTCGAGCGCGAACCCCAGCCCCTGCAGCTGGCCCTTCATGTAGGCGATGTTGTCGTAGGTCCACTTCGCCGGCGGCACCTTGTTGGCCATGGCGGCGTTCTCGGCGGGCAGGCCGAAGGCGTCCCAGCCCATCGGCTGCAGCACGTTGAAGCCGCGCATCCGGTAGTGGCGGGTGAGAACGTCGCCGATGGTATAGTTCCTGACATGTCCCATGTGCAGCTTCCCCGAGGGGTAGGGGAACATGGACAGGCAGTAGAACTTGGGCCTGGCGGGGTCCTCGATCGAACGGAACGAGTTGCGCTCGCGCCAGAACTGCTGCGCCTCGCGCTCAACCGCCGCCGGATCGTAAGCGTCTTGCATGGGGACCAATAACGCGGGAAGCCGCGAATTGTAGCAAGGGGGCTGCGTGAAACCGCTCATTTGTTGCTGGGCCTTTGCGGCTGCAGCGCTGCTCGCCGCGGCGCAGGCGGCCGCGCAGCCGGCCGCGGTCATCGAGGGCGTGCAGCCGCCGGCCTGGATAGAAAGGAGCGAAGGCGGCGCTCCGGCACGCCGCATCCCGATCTCGCCAGGGATGGTGCTGCAGCCGGGCGACGTGATCCACACCGGCGCCCAGTCCCGGCTGCTGGTGCGCCTGTCCGAGCGCAGCCTGGTGAAGCTGGGCGAGAACGGCCAGCTGCGCTTTACCGAGCTGTCCGCCACGCGCGAGATCTTCCGCGCCGCGCTCGGCGTACTGGAGGGCGCATTCCGCTTCACCACCGACCTGGCGGCCAAAGCGCGGCGCCGCGAGGTGCGCGTGAGCGTGGCGAGCGTCACGGCGGGAATCCGCGGTACGGACTTCTGGGGCCGCTCGCGCTCCAGCGACAACCTCCAGGTGGTATGCCTGATCGAAGGCGCCATCGAGATCGAAGCGCAGGGCGAGCAGCCGGTGCAGCTCGACCAGCCGCGCCAGTTCTACCGGCGGCTCGCGGGACAGGCCCAGCCCATCGGACTGGTCGAGCCGGCGCAGCTGCAGCAGTGGGCCGAAGAAACCGAGATCCAGGCCGGACGCGGCGCGGCGCGCGCCGGCGGGCGCTTCCAGCTCGTGCTGGCGCGCGCGCCGAGCCAGGACGAAGCGCTCGCGGTGTACGACCGGCTGCGCGCCGCGGGCTATCCGGCCGAGATCCGGCCGCTGCGCCAGGAAGCCGGCGTGGTGTATCTCGTGCGCATCCGCAACCTCGCCTCGCGCGCCGACGTGCAGGCGCTCGCCGCCAGGCTGGAGGTCAAGCCGCAGTAAAATCGGGGCTTGTCGCTTCACCTCGAACACCTCAACCCGGAGCAGCTGGCCGCCGTCACCGCGCCCGACGAGCACGCGCTCATCCTCGCCGGCGCAGGCAGCGGCAAGACGCGCGTGCTCACCACGCGCATCGCGTGGCTGGTGAAGGGCGGGCGCGTCGCGCCCTCGGGCATCCTCGCGGTGACGTTCACCAACAAGGCGGCGCGCGAGATGCTGACGCGAGTCACGACCATGCTGCCGGTGAATCCGCGCGGGCTGTGGATCGGGACCTTCCACGGCCTCGCCAACCGCATGCTGCGCACCCACCACCGCGAGGCCGGGCTGCCGCAGACCTTCACCATCCTCGACTCCCAGGACCAGCTCGCCGCCATCAAGCGGCTGCTCAAGGGCATGAACGTCGACGAGGAGCGCTTCCCGGCGCGCGAGCTCATGTACTTCATCAATGGGCAGAAGGAGGAGGGCGTGCGCGCGCGCGAGGTGCCGATCACCGACGAGACGACCAAAGGCTACGCCGAGCTGTACGCCGCGTACGACGAGCAGTGCCAGCGCGAGGGCGTGGTGGATTTCGCCGAGCTGCTTTTGCGAAATTTCGAGTTGCTGTCCCGCAACGAGATTCTGCGGGAGCACTACTCGCAGCGCTTCCGCCACATCCTGGTCGACGAGTTCCAGGACACCAACCGCCTGCAGTACCGCTGGCTCAAGCTGCTGGCGGGGCGCTCGTCGTTCATCTTCGCGGTGGGCGATGACGACCAGTCCATCTACCGCTTTCGCGGCGCCAACGTGGGCAACATGGCCGACTTCGAGCGCGACTTCCGGGTGCAGAAAGTGGTGCGCCTGGAGCAGAACTATCGCTCGTTCGGCAACATCCTCGACGCGGCCAACGCGCTCATCTCCAACAACCGCAACCGCCTGGGCAAGAACCTGTGGACCTCGGCGGGCCAGGGCGAGCCGCTGCGCGTGTTCGAGGGCGAGTCCGACAACGACGAGGCGCGCTGGCTGGTCGAGGAGGTGCAGGCGCTCGCGCGCGACGGCATGCGGCTTTCGCACGTCGCCGTGCTGTACCGCTCCAACGCGCAGTCGCGCGTGCTGGAGCACGCGCTTTTCTCCCGCGCGGTTCCGTACCGCGTGTATGGCGGGCAGCGCTTTTTCGAGCGCGCCGAGGTGAAGCACGCGCTCGCCTACCTGCGCCTGGTCGCCTCGCCGGACGACGACAACGCCTTTTTGCGCGTGGTGAACTTCCCGACGCGGGGAATCGGCGCGCGCACCCTGGAGCAGATCCAGGACACCGCTCGCGAGAACGGCATTTCGTTGTTCAGGGCCGCGGACGGCAAGGCGGCGCTCTTCAAGAAGCTGATCGAAGACCTGCGCGCGGAAGTGCAGGGCCTGCCGCTGCCCGAAGTCGTCGAAGTCACGGTGGCGCGCAGCGGCTTGATCGAGCACTACAAGACCGAGCGCGAAGGCGCCGAGCGCATCCAGAACCTGGAGGAGCTGGTGAACGCGGCCACCGCGTTCGTGCAGGAGGAGCGCGAGGTGGAGGAAGGCGAGCCCGCCGATCCGCTCACCGCGTTCCTGACGCACGCCGCGCTCGAGGCGGGCGAGCACCAGGCGGGTGAGGGCCAGGACGCGCTGCAGATGATGACCGTGCACTCGGCCAAGGGCCTGGAGTTCGACGCGGTGTTCCTGACGGGCCTGGAAGAGGGCCTGTTCCCGCACGAGCAGAGCGTCGGCGAGGCCGACGGCCTGGAGGAGGAGCGCCGGCTCGCCTACGTCGCCATCACCCGCGCGCGCAAGCGGCTGTACCTGTCGCACGCGCAGACGCGCATGCTCCACGGCCAGACCCGCTACAACATCCCGTCGCGCTTCCTCGAGGAGATCCCGCAGGCGCTGATGAAGTGGCTGACGCCCCGCTTCTCGAAGCAGAAGGCGTTCGCCCCGGACTTTTCGAGAACCAAAGAATCCTTTCCTCTGAGAAAAACTTCAAAAGACGTCGGCGGCTTTCGCATCGGGCAGAACGTGACGCACCCCAAGTTCGGCGCGGGCGTGATCGTCGACGCCGAGGGCCAGGGCGGCGATGCGCGCGTGCAGGTGAACTTCGGCCACCAGGGGCTGAAGTGGCTCGCTGTCAGCGTGGCGAAGCTTCAGGCTGCCTGAGCGGCAGCGTGCGCTGCGCCGGAAAGCGCGCGGTGAAGCGGCTTCCCATGCCGGGCTGGCTGGCGATCTCGAGCGTCGCCTGGTGGCGCAGCAGCGCGTGCTTGACGATGGCGAGGCCCAACCCCGTGCCGCCGGTCTCGCGCGAGCGGCTGCGGTCGACGCGGTAGAAGCGCTCGGTCAGGCGCGGGATGTGCTCGGGCGCAATGCCGACGCCGCTGTCTTCGACCGTGAACGACGCGCCCTCCTCGCCGTCGTGCCAGGCGATGCACACCTTGCCGCCGGCAGGGGTGTAGCGGATCGCGTTGCTCACCAGGTTGCCGAAGGCGCTGACCAGCTCCGTTTCCGAGCCCAGCAAGTCCTTTGTAGGTTTTCCAAGGAGAGAAATCTCATGGCGCCCGGCGGACAGCGCCTCTGCGTCGACGCGCAGCCGGTCCAGAAGCGGCGCCACGCGCACGCGCTCCTCCGGCGGCGGCGGCGCCGACTCCAGCGTGGACAGCGCGAGCAGGTCCTCGATGATGTGCTGCATGCGCGCCGCCTGCTCGCGCATCATCCCGGTGTAGTCGCGCACGCGCTGCGCGTCGAGCGGCAGCTCGCGCACCGTCTCGAGGAAGCCCACCAGCACCGTGAGCGGCGTGCGCAGCTCGTGCGAGACGTTGGCGACGAAATCGCGCCGCATGTCCTCGACGCGCTCGGCCTGCGTCGTGTCGCGCGACAGCAGCAGCTTCTGCGCGCGGCCGTAGGAGATCATCTGCAGCACGAGCGAGGCGTCGCCGCGCTGCACGCGCACCGGCGCGGCCTCCTCGCCCGCCGCGAGGTAGTCGATGAACTCGGGGTCGCGGATGAGGTCGGCGATCGGCTGGCCGAGGTCGCGCCGCGCGTCGATCTGCAATTGCGTTTCGGCCGTGCGGTTGCACCACTCGATGCGGTTGGCGGCGTCCAGGATCACCACGCCGTCGGGCAGCGCCTGCGCTGCGCGGCGAAACCGGGCCAGCGCCTCGGTGAGCTCCTCCTCGCGCCGGGCGGCGGCGCGCTCGAAGCGGTGCAGCCCGGCGAGCACCTCGTCCCACACGCCGGCGCCCTCGGGCACGCTTCCCAGCACCGGCTGCGACACCCAGCGCGCAAGCCGCGCGAGGTGGCGCACGTGATAGGCGACCAGGGCGAGCAGCCCCGCGGCGAATACCGCCCACCCCCATGCGGGGTCGATCGCGAGGCCGGCGAGCAGCGCCGCCGGCGTGATGGCGGCGAGCCAGGCCGCCGCGTGGCGGTAGACCGGGCTCAATCGGCGCGCAGGCCGTATCCCGCGCCGCGCACGGTGTCGATCAGCCGGTCGTGGCCCGAGGGCTCGAGGGCCTTCCTCAGGCGGCGGATATGCACATCGACGGTGCGCTCCTCGATGAACACGTGGTCGCCCCACACCTGGTCGAGGAGCTGCGCGCGCGTGTAGATGCGTCCCGGGTGCGTCATCAGGAAGTGCAGCAGGCGGAATTCCGAGGGCGACAGCGCGAGGCTGTGCTTGCCCGCGCTGACGCGCCGCGTCGCGGGCTCCAGGCGCAGGCCCTGCATCTCCACCGCGTCGCCGGAGAGCTGCGGCGCGCGCCGGCGCAGCACCGCCTTGATGCGCGCCGCAAGCTCCTTGGGCGAGAACGGCTTGGTGATGAAGTCGTCCGCGCCGGCCTCCAGGCCGGAGAGCTTGTCGGCTTCCATGGCGCGCGCCGTGAGCATGAGGATCGGCAGTTCGCGCGTGCGCGGATCGCCGCGCAGCCGGCGCGCGAACGCCAGGCCCGACTCGCCGGGAAGCATCCAGTCGAGCAGCAATACGTCCGGCAGCTCCGCGCGGATGGCCGCCTCGGCTTCCTCGGCGCTGGAGGCCCGCACAACGCGGTGCCCGGCGTGCTCCAGGTTCACCGCGACCAGCTCCTGGATCTGCGGCTCGTCCTCGACCACCAGCACCTTGGCGTTCATGGCGCCTGCGTGTGGCGCACGTCGGTGCCTTCGACGATGTAGATGACGTACTCGGCCATGTTCTTGGCGTGGTCGCCGATGCGCTCGATCGCCTTGGCGACCCAGATGATGTCGAGCGCCGTGGAGATGGTGCGCGGGTCCTCCATCATGAAGGTGATGAGCTGGCGCAGGACGGAGCGGAACTCGGTGTCGACGCCGGCATCGTCGCGGATCACCTCGCGCGCGGTATCCACGTCCAGGCGCGCGAAGGCGTCCAGCGTGCGCTGCAGCATGGAGATCGCCGCCTCGGCCGCGTGGCGTACCTGCACCATGGGCTGGGCGTAGGCGCCGCCGCCGCGCTCCTGGATGTTCTTCGCCATGCGGGCGATCTTCTGCGCCTCGTCGCCGATGCGCTCCAGGTCGGTGACCGTCTTGGTGATCGCGAAGATCATGCGCAGGTCGCCCGCCGCGGGCTGGCGGCGCACGATCAGCTGGCTGCAGTCGCCGTCGAGCGCCACCTCCATGGCGTTCACGCGGTGGTCGGCGGCCACCACCTCTTCCGAGAGCTTGACGTCGCCGCTGGCGAGGGCATCGAGCGCGTGCCGGATCTGCGACTCGACCAGCCCGCCCATCGCCAGCACGCGCGAGCGGATCGAGCCCAGGTCGAGGTCGTACTGCTTCGAGGCGTGCTCGCTCATGTTCCCTATCCGAACCTGCCGGTGATGTAATCCTCGGTCTGCTTCATCTTCGGCTTGATGAACAGGTCGTCGGTCACGCCGAACTCGATCAGCTCGCCGAGGTACATGTAGGCGGTGAAGTCCGACACGCGCGCCGCCTGCTGCATGTTGTGGGTGACGATGAGGATGGTGACGCGCTGCTTGAGGTCGTGCATCAGCTCCTCGATCGAGGCGGTGGCGATCGGGTCGAGCGCCGACGTCGGTTCATCAAATAACAATAATTCAGGATCCGTCGCCAGTGCTCGCGCGATGCACAGCCGCTGCTGCTGGCCGCCCGACAGGTTGTACGCCGGCTGCCGCAGCCGGTCCTTCACTTCGTCCCACAGCGCCGCGTCGTGCAGCGCCTGCTCGACCTTCTCCTCGATGCGGCGCCGCGAGCGCTCGCCGCGCACGCGCAGGCCGTAGGCCACGTTCTCGAACACGGTCTTCGGAAACGGGTTGGG
>DASUUN010000425.1:0-2915 GCA_036374055.1 Burkholderiales bacterium | reverse complement strand
TCGGCATCGCCCTTGCGCTGCTGCCGTTCGCCCTGGCGCAGGTCGGCACCACCTGGGTGCGCATCACCAACTACGCCATCCTGTACGTCCTGCTGGCCCTCGGCCTGAACATCGTGGTCGGCTTCGCCGGCCTGCTGGACCTGGGCTACATCGCCTTCTATGCCATCGGCGCCTATACCTATGCGCTGCTGGCCAGCCCGCATTTCAACCTGCACCTGCCGTTCTGGATCATCCTGCCGCTGGGCGCCGCCCTCGCCGCGGTATTCGGCGTACTGCTCGGGGCCCCGGTCCTGAAGCTGCGCGGCGACTACCTCGCCATCGTCACGCTGGGTTTCGGCGAGATCATCCGCATCTTCCTGAACAACCTGTCGCGCCCGGTGAACATCACCAACGGCCCGCAGGGCATTTCGCGCATCGACCCGTTCACCCTGGGCGAGTTCAGCTTCGGCAGGTACGAAACCTTCCTCGGCCTGGAGTTCAGCGGGCCGATCAAGTACTACTACCTGCTGCTCGCGGTCGCGCTCGCCATCATCGTGATCAACATCCGGCTGCAGGACTCGCGCATCGGGCGCGCCTGGGAGGCGATCCGCGAGGACGAGACGGCGGCGCGCTCCATGGGCATCAACACGCGAAACATGAAGCTGCTCGCCTTCGCCATGGGCGCGAGCTTCGGCGGCGTGGCCGGCGGCATGTTCTCCGCCATCCAGGGATTCATCTCGCCGGAGAGCTTCGTGCTGGTCGAGTCGATCATGGTGGTATCGATGGTGGTGCTGGGCGGCATGGGCAACATCTGGGGCGTGATCCTGGGGGCGGTGCTGCTGTCCTTCGTCCCGGAGATCCTGCGCTGGACGGTCGAGCCGGCGCAGCAGGCGCTGTTCGGCCGCATGCTGGTCGAGCCGGAAGTGATCCGCATGCTGCTTTTCGGCCTCGCCCTGGTGCTCGTCATGCTGTTCCGTCCTGCGGGGCTGATGCCCTCCGCGGTGCGCAAGCGCGAGCTCACGGAGCGCGCGTCATGAGCCTGCTTACCGCCCGGCAGATCGGCAAGCGCTTCGGCGGCGTGCAGGCGCTGCACGAGGTGTCGTTCGGCATCGCCGCCGGCGAGATCTACGGCCTCATCGGCCCCAACGGCGCCGGCAAGACGACCTTGTTCAACCTGCTCACCGGCATCTACCGGCCCGATGGCGGCGCCTTCGCGTTCGACGGACGCGATGTCACCGGACTGACGCCAGACCGCATCGCGGCGGCCGGCATCGCGCGCACCTTCCAGAACATCCGCCTGTTCCACAACCTGTCCGCCCTCGAGAACGTCATGATCGGCCGGCACGCGCGCACGCGGGCCGGGGTAATCGGCGCCATCCTGCGCAACCGCTCGACGCTCGAGGAGGAAAGGGCTATCGAGCGGCGCGCGCTCGAGCTGCTCGACTACGTCGGTATACGGGCGCGCGCCAACGACGCCGCGAACAGCCTGCCCTACGGCGACCAGCGGCGCCTGGAAATCGCGCGCGCGCTCGCTACCGAGCCAAGGCTGCTCGCGCTGGACGAGCCCGCGGCGGGCATGAACGCCACCGAGCGCCTGGCGCTCGCTGCCCTGGTCCGGAAGATCCGCGAAGGCGGCGTGACCGTGCTGCTCATCGAGCACGACGTACGCCTGGTGATGAACCTGTGCGACCGCGTGATGGTGCTCGATTACGGCGAGAAGATCGCCGAAGGCCTGCCCACGGACGTACAGCGCGACCCGAAGGTGATCGAAGCCTATCTTGGCGCGCCGCATGCTGCTTGAGGTCAAGGGGCTGGAGGTGCACTACGGCGGCATCCGCGCGGTGAAGGGCATCGACTTCGAAGTGGCGCAGGGCGAGCTGGTCTGCCTCATCGGCGCCAACGGTGCGGGCAAGACCTCCACCCTGAAGGCGATCTGCCGCCTGCTCGCTTCCGATTCGAGAATGCTCTCCTATGACGGCAGCGACATAAGCCGCGCGCGAGTGCACGAGCTGCCGCGCCGGGGGCTGGTGCTAGTGCCCGAGGGCCGCGGCGTGTTCCCCCAGCTCACGGTGCACGAGAACCTGGCGCTGGGCGGCTACGCGCGGGGGCGCGCCGATCCCGAAGCGCAGTACGCCAGCTTCCCGCGCCTCAAGGAACGCCGCCACCAGATCGCCGGCACGCTGTCCGGCGGCGAGCAGCAGATGCTGGCGATCGCCCGCGCGCTCATGAGCGAGCCCAAGCTGCTGCTGCTGGACGAGCCATCGATGGGCCTCGCGCCCATGATGGTGACGAAGATCTTCGAGATCGTGTGCGACATCGCGGCGCGCGGCGTCACGGTCCTGCTGGTGGAGCAGAACGCGCGCCTTGCGCTGGAAGCCGCGAGCCGCGGCTATGTCATGGAATCCGGCGCCATCACGCTCTCGGGGCCGGCGCGCGACCTGCTGCACGATGCGCGCATCCAGGAAGCCTACCTGGGCGAGGCCAGATCCGCCTGAGTGGTAAAGCTGTCGGCGTAGAACTCTTCCTCGGGGAGCTTGCACTGCTGGACGAAGTCGCGCCGGGCGGCGTCCACCATCACCGGCACGCCGCAGGCGTACACCTGGTGCCCGGAGAGGTCCGGGAAATCCTCCATCACCGCGCGGTGCACGAAGCCCGTGCGCCCGGTCCAATGGTCCTCGGGCAAGGCATCGGAGACCACCGGCACGTACTTGATCGGCCACTGCCGGGCGAGCGCGTCCATGTACAGGTCCTTGGGCCGGCGGCCGCCCCAATAAAACACCATCGGCCGCGCGATATCCTTGCGCAATGCATGCTCGATCACGGACTTGATTGGCGCGAAGCCGGTGCCGGAGGCGACGAACACGATCGGCTTCTGCGAGTCCTCGCGCAGAAAGAAGGTGCCGAGCGGCCCCTCGAAGCGCAGGATGTCGCGCTCC
>DASUUN010000424.1:0-28119 GCA_036374055.1 Burkholderiales bacterium | reverse complement strand
GTTCGCCACGCTCACCGCGCCGTACGAGGGCTTCCACGGCATGGACTTCGAGGAGGAGTCGGGCACGCGCGCCTTCCTGCTGCGCGCGCGGCGCGAGGGCCTGCGCGACTTCGGCGCCTGCATGGCGCCGATGACCGCGTTCCACATCCTGCAGGGCGTCGAGACGCTGCATCTGCGCATGCCCCGGCACGTGGAGAACACGCGCAAGGTGGTGCAGTTCCTCTCGTCGCACCCTTCGGTCCAGAAGGTGATCTACCCGGAGCTGCCGGATCATCCGGACCACGCGCTGGCGCGCAAGCTGCTGCCGCGCGGCTGCGGCGCGGTGTTCCCGTTCGAGCTGAAGGGCGGGCGCGCCGCGGGCCGCAAGTTCATCGAGTCGCTGCGCGTGTTCTCGCACCTCGCCAACGTCGGCGACGCCAAGTCGCTGGTCATCCATCCGGCGACCACCACGCACTACCGCATGAGCGACGCCGACCTCGCAAGGTCCGGCATCACCGCCGGCACCGTGCGCCTGTCGATCGGGCTGGAGGACAGCGCCGACCTGATCGAGGACCTGGACCGCGCCTTGAAGGCTGCCGCGCGCGCTTGAATTTTTCCGTCGATGACAAGGCGGCCTTCGCCTACACGGCGGCGCATGCGCCGGATCCGCAAAAGCCGACCGTCGTCTTCGTGCACGGGGCGGGCCTGGACCACTCGACCTTCGGCCTGCAGAGCCGCTACTTCGGCTACCACGGGCACAACGTGCTGGCGCTCGACCTGCCGGGGCACGGGCGCTCGGCAGGCCCGCCGCTGCCGAGCATCGGCGAGATGGCCGATTGGGTTCTCAAAGTCGCCCCTGAAGGGAAACTCAAGATCGTCGGGCATTCGATGGGGGCGCTGGTGGGCCTGGAATGCGCCCATCGCCGGCCCGAGCGCGTCGAGCGCATCGCGCTGATCGGCGTCGCCTACCCGATGAAGGTGACCGAGGTGTTCCTCGACGCGGCGCGCCGCGACGACTTCAGCGCCTACGACATGGAGACCATCTGGGGCCACGCGCCGCAGGCGCCGCTGTCGGCCAACCCGAATCCGGGGATGTGGATGTACGGCGACATGCTGGCGCGGCTGCGGCGCCTGGCACCCGGCGTGCTCTACAACGACCTGAAGGCCTGCAACGACTACGTTTCGGATTTCGAGAACGTGAAGTGCCCGGTGCTGCTCATCCTCGGCAAGCGCGACGTCATGACGCCGCCGCGCGCCGCGCAGGCTTTGCAGGAGAAATTGAAGCACTCGAGCACGAAGTACGTAGACCTTTCCGGCCACTCGCTGATGGCCGAGGCGCCCGACGCGACGCTCGATGCCCTGATCGAGTTTTTGTCCGCCTGAGCGCATGCTGGGCGCGATCACGCTGCTCCTGGTCTACCAGCTGGTAGGCGAAGTGCTCGTGCAGCTGAGCGGCCTGCCAGTGCCGGGCCCCGTGGTCGGCATGCTGTTGCTGTTCGTCACGCTGCTCGTGCGCGGCCGCGCGCCCGAGCCGCTGCGCGACACTTCGCAGCAGCTTCTGTCCCACCTGTCGCTGCTGTTCGTGCCGGCGGGGGTGGGCGTGATGCTGCATTTCGACCGCCTCGGCGCGGAATGGCTGGCGCTCGCGGTGGCACTGGTCGCCAGCACCGTGCTGACCATTGCGGCGACAGCCCTCGTCATGCGGCTGCTGCAGCGATGAAGCTCACCGACATCTGGGTCTACCTCTCGACCTCGCCGCTGCTGGGGCTGACGGTGACGCTGGTCGCCTACCACGCGGCCTTCTGGCTGTACGAGAAATCCAGGCTCAACCCGCTCGCCAACCCGGTGGCCATCGCCGTCGCCCTGCTGGTGGCGTTGCTCTGGCTCACCCGCACGCCGTACGCCACCTACTTCGAGGGCGCGCAGTTCGTGCACTTCCTCCTCGGGCCGGCGACGGTCGCGCTCGCCGTGCCGCTGTACGCCAACCTGGAAAGGCTGCGGAAGAACCTCTGGCCGCTGAGCGGGGCGCTGCTCGCGGGCTCGCTGGTCGCGGTCGCCTCCGCGGTGGGCATTGGCTGGCTGCTCGGGGCGAGCCGCGAATCGCTGCTGTCGCTGGCGCCCAAATCGGTGACCACGCCGATCGCCATGGGAATCGCCGAGAAGCTCGGCGGGCTGCCGTCGCTCACCGCGGTGCTGGTCGTCGCGACCGGCATCCTCGGCGCGGTGCTGGCGCGCGCCACGCTGAACCTGCTGCGCGTCGATGACCACGCGGTGCGCGGCTTCGCGGTGGGCGTCGCGGCGCACGGCATCGGCACGGCGCGCGCCTTTCAGGTGTCCGAGACCATGGGCGCTTTCGCCGGCCTCGCCATGGGCCTCAACGGCCTGCTGACCGCATTCCTGTTCCCGCTGCTCGTGAGGCTCTGGGGCTAGCCGAGAAAACCGCCGCCGTTCACGTGCAGCGCCTGGCCGGTGATGTAGCGCGCGCCGGGTCCGGCGAGAAAGCGCACGGCGGCGGCGACTTCTTCGGGCGTGCCGCGACGCCCGAGCAGGCTTTCGCGGGCAGCGTACGCGGACGCGGAGGTCCTCTTCGTTTCGATCAGGCCGGGAACCACGCAATTCACCGTGACCCCTCGCGGCGCAAGGTCGTGCGCCAGCGCGCGCGTCAGGCCGACCAGCCCCGCCTTGGCGGCGACCACGTGCGGCCGGCCGGCGGCGCCGGCGTGCGCGGACATGCCGCCGATGTTCACGATGCTGCCTTCCTTTCCGAGGTGCGGCAGGCAGGCGCGCGCGCAGAGCCACGCGCCGTCGAGGATCACGCCGGTGACTTCGCGCCAGCGGACGAAATCGATGCGATCCAGGGATTCCACCGCGCGAATCGCAGCGTTGTTCACCAGGATGTCGAGCCGGCCGAAGCGCCCGACCGCCTGCTCCACCATGCGCGCCACCGCCGCCTCGTCGGTGACGTCGGCGAGCACGGCGAGGCCGCCGGCCTCGGCGGCGACCGCGTCGATCTCGCTTTTCGATGATTTCGCGTTGACCACTACGCGCGCGCCGGCCGCGGCGAGCTCCAGCGCGATCGCCCGGCCGATGTTGCGCCCGGCGCCGGTGACGATGGCCACGCGGCCTTCGAGCTCCTTCATCGGAAGCTGGAAAGGCTGATGGAACCGGTGAGCGCCGCCTTCGCCCACTGCAGAAGGGCCTCGGTGCGCTCTTCCGGCCAGCCGCCGTAGGCGCAGTTGAGACGGAATTTCTGCTCCAGGTCGGCACGCGACAGCGGCTCGTGCGCGCCGCCGCGGAAATGCGCCTGCCGCTCCTCGCGGGTCGTCCCATCGTTGAGCACGGCCCTGACGTGCCCGGTGAACTCCTCGGGATACGGATTGCCGGGATCGATCTCGTAGCGCACCTTCGCCGCGAGCGCGAGCAGGCGCGGATCGCGCACGCGCTCCTCGGTGAAGGCGTCGAGGCCCGCATGGCCGAGCACGAACCCCGCGGCGATGCAGTAGGGCTGGCTGAACTTGGCGGCGTAGGCGTTGGGCGGGCGCTGCTTCGCGGCGAGCGGCTCCCACAATCGATGGACGGTGCCCTCCGCGGCCTCGCACACGATTTCTTCGATTTCCTCGGGGCTCACCTGAGAAGCAAGTCGACGGGCGCAGTCGATGTAGGGATGCGTCATGGTGCCGCAGGCGTAGACCTTGAATGCGAGCGACTCGGAGATCCAGCGCGCGCCGAAGCCGTCGACGAGCTTGCCCCAGTCTCCCTGCGTGGTATGCGCGAAGCCGTGGTACAGGCCGTGGGTGCCCTCGAACACGGTGCGCGGCCCGACGAAACCCTGGCGCGCGAGGTCGGCGGCGCGGATGCCCGACTGCGCCGCCCAGCCCGGATGCAGCCGCTTGGTCCACGCGCCTTCGGCGAGGTACTCGATGATGCCGCCGGCCATGGAACCGGCAATGCCGAGCGCATTGACGAAGCCCTGCTTTGAAAGATTCAAAGATGCGGCAACTGCGGCGGCCGACGCCACTGCTCCCAATACTGCCGTGGGGTGAAAGCCGGCCTGGTGGATGAGCTTGGGCGCGACGAGGCTGGCACGGCACATGAGCTCCACGCCCACGGCGATGCCGCGCAGCGCGGCTTCTCCGGGAAGGCCTTCCCGCTCGCAAGCCGCGAGCACCGCCGGAACCACCACCGCGCCGGCGTGCACCGGCCCGCCCTCGAAGGTGTCGTCGAAGTCCTCGCCGTGCGCCGCGGTACCGTTGACGAATGCCGCGCCGGCGGCGTCCAGCGCGCGCGCGTGGCCGAGGACGGTACAGGCGCCGTTCGCCTCCCAGCCGGCAAGCGCGGCGCGCACGTAGTCGGTATTGCGGGCGGCCACGCACAGGCCGGCGACGTCGATGAGAAGCTTCTCGACGAGCTCCTCCATGGGACGCGTCAGCCGGGCCTTCGATGCCCCCATGGCAAGAATCTCGGAGATCGACTCAATCATTGCGCTTGACGAGAGAGTAGACCACGAGCGCGGCCGCGAAGAGCAGCAGGCCGAGGGAAACGGAGTCCTGGACGAAGATGGCGTGGTCGCCGCCGGAGAGCACCAGCGAGCGGCGGTAGTTCGACTCGATCATGAAGCCCAGCACCACGCCGAGCACCATCGGCAGCTGCGGCACGCCGAAGCAGCGCAGGCCGTAGCCGAGCACGCCCACGCCGAGCGCGATGCCGACGTCGAACAGGCTCTGGTCGATGGCGTAGACGCCAGTCACCACCAGCGCGAGGATGAAGGCCATGAGATAGTGCTTGGGCCGCGTGACCAGCCACAGGCAGGGCGTGAGGATCACCAGGCCGAGGACCAGCATCGCGACGTTGGCGACCAGCAGGCCGGCATACAGGCCGTACACGACCTCGGGATTCCTGGCGAACAGCATCGGCCCGGGCGTCAGGCCGTGCAGCAGCAGCCCGCCCATGAGGATCGCGGCCGAGTTCGAGCCCGGGATGCCCAGGCCGAGCAGCGGCACGAGCGCCGTGCCGGTGACCGCGTTGTTGGCGCACTCCGGCGCGGCGACGCCTTCGGGCGAGCCCTTGCCGAACTCCTCGGGGTGCTTCGACCAGCGCCGCGCCTCGTTGTAGGCGAGGAACGCCGCGACGCTCCCCCCGGCGCCCGGCGTCGCGCCTTCGATGGCGCCGATCACCGCGCCGATGCCGTTGGGTTTCGCCAGGCGTTTCCACATCGCCCAGCCGGGCAGCTTCAGGCGCGCGGCGCGGCCCGAGGGCCTCTCCCAGTCGGGCTCGATTGCCTGGACGATGAGCTCCGTGACCGCGAACAGGCCGACCATCACCACGATCGGCCGGATGCCGTTCAGGAGGTCGGGCGAGCCGAAGGTGAAGCGCGACACCCCCGAAACCGGATCGGTGCCGATGGTGGCGAGCATCAGGCCGAGCACCGCGGCGAACGCGCCTTTGAGGAGCGAGCGGCCGGAGAGGCCGGCGACCGCCGACAGCCCGAGCACGCCGAGCGCGAAGTAGGCCGGCGGCGTGAACGCCAGCGCGACCCGCGCCAGGGGACCCGTGGCCAGGGCGAGAATCAAAAGGCCCAGCAAACCCCCGATCAGGCCGGACATGAGCGAGATGCCGAGCGCCTCGCCGCCGCGCCCGCGGCGGTTCATCTCGAAGCCGTCGATCACCGTGGCCGCCGCGGCGTTGGTGCCCGGCGTGCGGATGAGGATCGCGGGGATGGAGCCGCCGTATTCCGCGCCGACGTACACCGCCGCGAGCATCACGACCCCGACCACCGGCTCCATGCTGTAGGTGAACGGCAGGAGCAGCGCCATCGCGATCGACGGCGAGATGCCGGGCAGCGCGCCGCCGACGATGCCCCAGGCGACGCCGACAAACGCCGCCGGGATCGCCCAGGTCCCGGCGAGCGCCTTCCAGGAGAGCGCGAGCTCGGTCATGGCAGCGCGATACCGAGCAGCGCGCCGAAGGCGAGCCACAGGACGCCCGCGCTGGCCAGCGCGAACAGCGCCACGCCGGCCGTGCGGCGCGCGCCGTAGTACAGCGCCGCGCCGCCGGCGAGCAGCGCGATCGAGATGACGTAGCCGAGGAAAGAGACGAGCGCGACATACGCGAACCCGAGCGCCGCGATGCCCAGGGCTTTGAGGTGGTCTTGCACGGGGGCGGTTTCGCCTTCGCGCGTGAAAGCAATCCCGATCGAAAGGAGCGCAAGCAGCGCCGCCAGGCCCTTCGGCACGCCGCCGGCGCCGACGCCATCGGCCAGCAGGCTGACGGGCAGCGCATCGGCCGCCGCCCAGCAGGCGCCCGCGAGCGCCAGGCCGAGCGCGGCCAGGGCGAGGTTGCGCCGCAAGCTACTTCAGCAAGCCGAGCTCGCGCAGCGAGGCCGCCAGCTCGCCCGCGAACTTCGCGGTGAACTGGCCCGCCTGCTCGGGGCCCATGAACGAGGCGATCAGGCTTTCGCGCGCGTATTCGCGCTGGTAGGCCGGGTCGGCGAGCACCGCCTGCAGGCCGGCGCTCCACGCCGCCAGCACTTCGGACGGCAGGTTCTTCGGCCCGGCCAGGCCGCGGAACTTGGTGACCACCAGGTCGACGCCCTGCTCGCGCGCGGTGGCCAGCTCGAGACCGGGCACGCGCTGCTCGGTGAGGACGCCGAGCAGCCGGATCTTCTTCGCCTCGAGCTGCGCGCGCACTTCCTGGATCTCGCCGATGCCGAGCTCGTAGGTGCCGTTGAGCACGCCGATCATCTGGTCGCCGCCGCCCTCGTGGCTCACGATCGCCGCGCGCGCCCCGCTCATCCGGTTGAGGCGCTCCATCGCGATGCGCTCGAGCGAAGCCGGGTTGGACGCGCCCCAGCGCCCCTTGCCGGGATGGGCGCGCGCGTGCGCCACCGCCTCGGCCAGCGTGCGGTGCCTGGATTCGGCGCGCGTATAGATCACCTCGGGGTCGAGGAACACGATCGCCACGGGCATCAGGCTGTCGTAGCCGTGCGGCACCCGGGAGAGCAGGCTGGTCTGGATGTAGGTCGGGGTCGTGGCGTAGAGCACCGAGCCGTCCGCGGGCGCCTGCGCCACGCGCGACACCGCGCGCGCGCCGCTGCCGCCGCGCACGTTCTCCACCGCGAAATGAACGCCCATCTTCGGGCCCAGGTGCCGGGCAAGCACGCGCAGGAACACGTCGCTGCCGCCGCCGGGGCTGGAATGGGTGACCAGCGTGACGTTCTTGTGCGGATAGGCGGGGGGTTGGCCGTGCGCCCCGAGCGCGACCACGGCCAAGGCTGCCAACCACCCTCTTGCCATCGTCCTCCTCCTGCCAGGGATTCTAATTCCAGTTCAGCTCCCGGTCAGGGGGTGGCTGCTGAAGAACGCCGCCATGCATCGGGCAACCGGCTCAGGACGTTGCATGTGCAGCAGGTGGCCAGCGCCTGCAATCGAGCAGTCCTCGACCCGCGAGAGCCAGGCGCGCAGCCGGTCCGCCACCTCGACCCACATCGGCTCGGTGTCGGTGCCGAGCACCGAGAGGACCGGCTGGAAGACGGCTGCGGCCTGCTCGGGGCCGAACGTCCAGGCGCCCAGCGCCGGCAGTTCGACGCCGAAGAACGTATCGGCGTCCTTGATCGCCTGCGGAAGGGCTCCCGGAATGCGCTCTTCGAGCAGTGCCCGACACGCTTCCCACTTGAGGCCGCTTACCGCGCTCATGAAGGCAGCCAACGCCGTCTCATGCCGGCCGGCAGTGTAGGCCTCGAAGGCCGGCCCCGCCTTCTGCATGAGCTGCGCCGCCGCGGGCACAGAAAAGAGCGACAGCTCCAGCAGGGCGAGCGTGTGAACCAGCTCGGGTCGCTCGAGCGCCAGCTGGACCGCCACCGCGGCGCCGCTGGAATGGCCGCCGACGTGCGCGCGATGCACGCCGAGGTGGCCGAGAAGCGCGGCGGCGTCGGCCGCGTGGTCGGCGACGCTCACCGGCCCGGACGTGCGCGTGCTGCCGACCCAGCCGCGCTTGTGGTACGTGATCAGCCGGTAGCGGGCGGTCAGCGCGCGCTCCGACACGAGGGGTAGAAAGCCGTCTGCCACCACGGGACTGATCAGCAGCACCGGCTCGCCGGATCCCGTAACGTCGTACTCCAGCTCCACACCGTTTACTTTCGCCTTTTCCATCGCTGCTCCTCTCGGTATCGCGGGAGGCGGAGCCACCCGATCACCCGTTAGTGCGTGACAAACGTTGTTACAGTGGGAACTTGTCCCGTCACATGACTCCCATCGAAGCGATCTCTCTGGAGCGGGCGCGCGGCGCCGCGGAAAGCGGTGACTGGCAAGGGGCATACGCACTTCTCGCCGAAGCGGACGCGAGGGCCCCGCTCGCAGGACCCGACCTCGCTCTATTCGCCGGGGTTGCATATGCGGCGGGCCATCTCGATGTGACCATCGAGGCGTGGGAGCGGGTTTACAAAGCGAGCGAACAGGCAGGCGATCGCTTAGCCGCGGCGGGCGCGGCAGTTCGCATCGCGCTGCACCTGCTTTTCGATACGGCTTTGATGGCGCCCGTCCGGGGGTGGCTAACGCGGGCGGAACGCCTTCTCAACGGCCACCACGGCGATACGCCGGTCCATGCGTGGCTCGCCGTCGTGCGCAATTACGAGCGACTGCTGTCAGGCGACTTCGCCAGCGCACGACAATGGGCCCGGCGAGCCATCGAGGCGGGTACGGGTCGCGACCCGGCTGCCGCCGCCATCGGCCGGATCGCGGAGGCGCGCAGCCTCATCCTGCAGGGCGATGTCGCGCAAGGTCTCGCGCTGCTCAACGAAGCGGCGGTTTCGACCGTCGCGGGTGAGCTGGATCCTCTTTCAACCGGCCTGGTCTACTGCGAAGTGGTGTGTGCGTTCCAGGCGCTCGGGCAGTACGACCTTGCCGAGGAGTGGACGAAGGCGATGGAGCGGTGGCGCCCCGGCCAGCCGGTTGGGAGCCTCCACGGGCGCTGCCGCGTCCACCGTGCCGAAATCCTCCGGCTGCGCGGGTGCTGCGCGGATGCGGAGACGCAGATCCTCAAGGCTTGCGAGGAGCTGCGCCCCTACCTGCGACGGGAGTTCGGCTGGCCGCTGACCGAGCTTGGCCGCATTCGATTTCAGAAGGGAGACATCAAGGGCGCGCAGGATGCGTTCCTGGCGGCTCACCAAGCCGGATGGGATCCGCAGCCGGGCCTTGCCCTGGTGCATCTCACGCAAGGCGAAGTCGCCCGTGCGGCCGCGTCCATCCGGGAAGCCCTCGCCCGTCCATCCACCGTTCCGTCGAAGGAGTGGCCGCCGAATTCGGCCCTGCGCCGCGCCCCGCTCCTCGAGGCGCAAGTCGAGATCGAGATCGCCGCCGGCGCCCTCGATCGGGCGCGCTCGGCCGCCGACGAGCTGGGGCACGTGGCGACGCTGTTCGAGAGTAAAGGGCTCGTGGCCAGCGCGGCCCTTGCTCACGGCCGGGTGCGCTTGGCGGAGGGCGACACGGCTGGCGCCGGCAGTTACTTCGAGACCGCGGCACAGCAGTGGAGCGATATTGGCGCTCCGTATGAAACGGCGCTCGCACGGATGGGCCTCGCGCACGCGCTGCGCGTGGAGGGAAAGGAGGAGCGCGCCTTGCTCGAGTTCCGAGCCGCCCGTGCGACGTTCGAGCGAATAGGCGCGCTGTATCAGGAAGCCCGAGCGGCACAGGCTTGCGGCGATTCACGGCCTGGCGCGCCTCCCGCCGATGCCGCGGTCTTTCGTCGTGAGGGTGACTATTGGTCGGTCGTCTTCGAGGGGCGCACCGCACGCCTGCGCGACTCGAAAGGCCTGCAGTACCTGGCGCGCCTCCTCGCCGAGCCTGGTCGAGAGCTCCACGCGGTGGACCTCGTGGCCGCGGGCAGAACCGCCCCTGACGGAGGAGACGCCGGCGCGCTGCTCGACAGGCGTGCCAAGGAAGCATACCGCCGACGGCTCGCGGAGATCGAAGAGGACGTCGAGGAAGCGCGGACCACGGGGGATCTTCCACGGGCCGCGCAAGCCGAGGCCGAGCGCGAGTTTCTCGCGCGGGAGCTGGCGCGTGCCGTCGGGCTCGGGGGGCGCGACCGACGCGCGGGGTCCGCATCCGAGCGCGCCAGAAGCGCAGTCACGCGGGCGATCCGCCAGAGCCTTGCCCGGATCCGCGAGCACCATGCCGCGCTCGGCGAGCATCTCGACCGTACCATTCGGACCGGGACCTACTGCGCTTATCTGCCCGATTCTCGGGTGCCGGTGGGCTGGAAGCTTTGACGACCTGATCGGATGGGCGGAGCTAGCG
Source organism: Burkholderiales bacterium (assembly GCA_036374055.1). GTDB lineage: Bacteria > Pseudomonadota > Gammaproteobacteria > Burkholderiales > SG8-39 > SCGC-AG-212-J23. The sequence continues at coordinate 17,848 of DASUUN010000424.1, read as the reverse complement.
CCAGTCGGCGCGGGCGATAAACCAGATCGTAAGAAGCCCGAAGGCCGCCATCGCCGCGGCGATCACGGCGAAGATGCCTTGCAGCGAGGCCGCCAGCATGCCGCCGGCCAGCACCAGGACGAGGCGCGCGGTGCCGGCGAGCACCGGCCAGAGCACGCGCCCGGCGCCCTGCGAGGCGAAGTAGAGCGCGATACCCGTGGCGAGCAGCGGATAGAACGGCGCCACGCTGCGCAGGTAGAGCGCGCCGCTTTCCAGCACCGCCGTGTCCTCGCTGAACAGGCCCACCCAGGCGAGCGGCGCGAGCGCCACCGTCACGCCGATGGCGAGGCTGATGGCGGCCGCAAAGGCCGCGCCGGTCCAGGCGACGCGCTTGGCGCGCGCGGCGTGGCCGGCGCCGATATGCGTGCCCACCAGCACCACCAGGGCCTGGCCGACCGCGAACACCAGCGGGATCTGCAGCAGCTCCAGGCGCAGGCCGACGCCGTAGCCGGCGAGTGCGGCGGCGCCGTGGCGGCCGACCAAGCCGGTGAGGATCACCGCGGTGAGCACGGTCTGGAAGGCGGAAAGCACCGACAAGGCGCCCACGCGCAGGATGTCGCCGAACAGGCGCGGCTCGAGCCGCAGGTCCGCGGCGCGCGGGCGCAGCGGGCTGGCGCGGCGAAACACCACGTACGCCATGGCGAGCGCCGCCAGGCCGAACGCCGTCACATAGGCGATGCCCGCGCCGGCGATGCCGATGCGCACCGTCAGCAGCGCCGACAGCGGCAGGTGGAGCAGCGCCGCGCAGATCAGCGCCGCCGCCGGCACCGCCATGTTCCCCGTGCCCCGCAGCACGCTCGACAGCGTGTTCGCGATCCAGACCGTGATCGCTCCGGCGAATACGACGTTGCTGTAGCGCAGCGCATTCTCGAGGGTTTCGCCTTCCCCACCGAGCAAGCGATACAACGGCTTACCGGAAAAAAGAGCCAGAAGCGTAAAAGCAGCGGCCATGGCGGCGGCAATCGCCAGCGCGTGCACCACCAGGCGCCGCGCGCGGGGCGCGTCGCCGGCGCCGAGGGCGCGCGCGATCGCCGAGGACACGCCGCCGCCCATCGCGCCGGCGGAGGTCATCTGCAGCAGCATGATCAGCGGGAACACCAGCGCGAGGCCGGCGAGCGGCGCCGTGCCCAGGCGCCCGACGAAATAGAGGTCGCCGACCGAGACCATCGACTGGAACGCGACCAGCAGGATGCCCGGCGCCGACAGGCGCGCAAGCGTCGGCACGATCGGCGCCGAAAGCAGAGGCGATTTCACTGGAACAGCGGCTTCTTGAAGAGCGCAGCGGCTCCCCAGCCGAGCAGCACGCCGGCGGTGTTGGCGAGCATGTCGTAGAGCTCGAAGCTGCGGTAGCCGAGCGAGCCCTGCACGAACTCCAGGCCGATGCCCATGGCGATGAAACCCGCTGCCCACGGAATGCGGCGCGCGTAGAGCCGCGCGAACCAGAACATCAGCAGGCCGTAGCCGGCGAGGTGGCCGAGCTTGTCGCCGCTTTCGATGTCCACCCGCGGCGGCGCCGGCGTGAGCGACAGCCAGACGATGGCCGCGACCATCGCCCAACCGATGCCGACGTACAGCGACCTGGGTCTCAGAATAGGGTCATCTGGCCGCCGAGGCGGGGCGGCCGGAAGCGCGTGCAGTCTAGCTCAGCCCGCTGCCGCGGCGCGCCGTGGCCGTTCAGCCCATGCTTGCGGCAGGCGATGTCGAAGCGCTTCTCGATCAGCTCGGCATAGTTGCCGGTGCCGCTCATGCGCGTGCCGAAATTCGGATCGTTGTCGCGCCCGCCGCGCATCTGGCGCACGATGCTGATGACGTGCTCCGCGCGCTGCGGATAGTGCGCCGCCAGCCATTCCTTGAAGAGGTCCTTCAGCTCGTTCGGCAGGCGCATGATCACGTAGGCGGCCTCGCCCGCCCCGGCCTGCGCCGCCGCCTCCAGCACGTGCTCCAGGGTCTTGTCGTTGAGCGCCGGGATGAGCGCCGCGACCATGACGCCGCAGGGAACGCCTGCTTTTGACAATGATTTCAATACGTCAAGCCTGCGTTGTGGGCTCGCGGCGCGGGGTTCGAGCTTGCGCGCCAGCTCGCGGTCCAGCGTGCCGATGGACACGAACACCTTGACCAGGTTCTTCTGCGCCATCGGCGCGAGCAGGTCCAGGTCGCGCTCCACCAGCGCCGACTTGGTCACCATCGTGACCGGGTGCTCGCACTCGGCCAGCACCTCCAGGATCTGCCGCGTGATCTTGTACTTGCGCTCGATCGGCTGGTAGCAATCGGTGTTGGCGCCGAGCGCGATCGGCTGCGGCGCGTAGCCGGGCTTCGCCAGCGTCTCGCGCAGCAGCTCGGCCGCGTTGGTCTTGGCGAACAGCTTGCTCTCGAAGTCCAGGCCGGGCGAGAGCTCGAGGTAAGCGTGGCTCGGCCGCGCGTAGCAGTAAATGCAGCCATGCTCGCAGCCCCGGTACGGATTGATCGAGCGGTCGAAGCCGACGTCGGGCGATTCATTCGTCGACAGGATCGAGCGCGCGCGCTCGACGGTGACCTGGGTCTTGAGCTCGCTTTCGCTGCGTTCCTCGGGGGTCCAGCCGTCGTCGAAGGCTTCGCGCGCCGCGCTCTCGAAGCGGCCCTGGATCTGCGAACGTGCGCCGCGCAGGTGCGGGATTTCCTTAGAATGACGCTTCATGCCAGATACTGTATATAACAACAGTACCCGCCGCAACGTGGGCGTGCTCGCCGCGTGCCAGGCGCTGCTGTTCACCAACAACTCGACGCTGATCGCGATCAACGGCCTGGCCGGGCTGTCGCTGGCGCCCAACGCCGCCCTCGCCACGCTGCCGGTGACCTGCTGGGTGCTCGGGGGCGCCATCGCCACCATGCCGGCCTCCTTCCACATGAAGCGCGTCGGCCGCCAGCGCGGCCTCACCTCGGGCACGCTGTGGGGCATCGGCGGCGCGCTTATCTGCGCGCTGGCCATCTGGCTGCAGAGCTTCTGGCTGCTGTGCGCCGGCGCGCTGGTCTGGGGCACCTACAACGCCTACGGCCAGTACTACCGCTTCGCCGCGGCCGACATTGCCTCGCCGGATTTCCGGGCCACCGCCATCTCGCTGGTGCTCGCGGGCGGGCTGGTCGGCGGCATCCTCGGCCCGACCACCAGCCGGTTCACCGTGAACCTGGTCGGGCCGAAGTTCATGGGCGCCTACCTGGTCCTCATCCTGTTCGCCGTGGCCACCATGGTGCTGCTGCGCTTCATCCGCATTCCCACGCCGAGCGCGAGCGAGCGCTCCGCCTCCGGGCGCCCGCTGCGCGAGATCGCGGCGCAGCCCAAGTTCCTGCTGGCGGTGTTCTCCGCCGCCATCGGCTACGGCGTGATGAACTTCCTCATGACCTCCACCCCGATCGCGATGCAGGTGTGCGGACACCCCTACGGCGACGCGGCCTTCGTCATCTCCTCGCACGTCGTGGCGATGTTCGCGCCGTCGTTCGTCACCGGCCGCCTGATGCGCGCCTTCGGCGTGCTGCCGATGATGCTGGCAGGCGCGGTGCTCAACGTGATATGCATCTTCATCGCGCTCGCCGGCGTCGCAGTGGCGAACTTCTGGTGGTCGATGGTGCTGCTGGGCGTGGGCTGGAACTTCCTGTACATCGGCGGCACCACGCTGCTCACCGAGACCTACCGGCCGGAGGAGCGCGCCAAGGCGCAGGGCGCCAACGATCAGGCAATCTTCATCATGATGGCGATCTCGTCGTTCACTTCCGGCATGACGGTCACCACGGCGGGCTGGGAGCGGGTGAACCTGATGGCGCTGCCGCTCATCGGCGCCGTGGGCGTGGCGCTCGTCTGGTTCGCCCTCCACCAGCGCGCGGCGAGGGCGGCGGCATGATCCAGCGGCCCCCTGCGGCGGTCGGGCAGCGCCTCGACGAGGTCGACACCCCGGCGCTGGTCCTCGACCTGGACGCCTTCGAGGCGAACCTCGCCGCGCTCAACCGCGCGGTCGGCGGGCGCGTGCGCGTGCGCGGGCATGCCAAGACCCACAAGTGCCCCCAAATCGCGCTCGCGCAGGTCGCCGCCGGCGCGGTCGGCGTGTGCTGCCAGAAAGTCTCCGAGGCCGAGGCGCTGGTGGACGGCGGCGTGAAGGACGTGCTGGTGAGCAACGAAATCGTCGGCGCGTCCAAGATCGCGCGGCTGGCGGCGCTCGCCAAGCGTGCACGGATCGGGGTTTGCGTCGACAACCCCCAGAACCTGAAGGCGCTGAAGGAATCGGGGGCAAAGCTCGACGTCTACATCGAGCTCGAAGTCGGCATGAACCGCTGCGGCATCGAGCCGGGGGAGGCGGCCGTCGCCCTCGCCCGGGAAATCACCGGCAACCTGCGCTTTGCCGGCCTGCAGGCGTACCACGGCCGCGCGCAGCACGTGCGCTCTATGGCCGAGCGGAAGGCGTCGATCGAGCGCGCCGCCGACGCAGTTCGGCTCACGAAAAAACTCCTGAAAGACCAGAACATCGACTGTCCCATCGTCACGGGGGCGGGAAGCGGCACGTTCATGTTCGAGGTGGAATCGGGCGCCTGGGACGAGATCCAGCCCGGCTCCTACGTGTTCATGGACGCGGACTATGCGCGCAACGAGTGGGCCGCCCCGCTGCCGCGCTTCGGGCACGCCCTGTTCGTGCTCGCCGCCGTGATGAGCCGGCCGCGGCCGCAGGTGGCGATCGTCGACGCCGGCCTCAAGGCCTCCAGCGTGGATTCGGGGATGCCTGGCGTGTGGGCGCGGCCCGGCCTCACCTACACCCACGCCTCGGACGAGCACGGCTGGGTCGAGGGCGCGCCCGAGCCGGCGCTCGGTGAGAAGCTGCTGCTCGTGCCCGGCCACTGCGATCCCACGGTGAACCTCTACGACTGGTACGTCTGTACGCGCAACGGGATCGTAGAGGATCTGTGGCCGATAACTGCTAGAGGGGCAGTGACTTAGCTATCGTCCATCACCGCGCCGTGCAAGTGCGATGCCGCGGCCGCCATGCGCAAAAATCGGACTTCCCGGTTCCGCGAAGCTGATTCCGCGATAAAAGGCTAGTCGTCTCCGTAGTGGTCCGCGCCGCCCGATTTCTGCGCGGCCACGAAGGTACATCAATTGCATATTTTCCCCACGTCTGGGCAGGGCCGGTAGGCGGTCGAGCTCGGAATAGGAAGTCCAATTGACCAATGGAGGCATCATGAACTGGGACCGCATCAGCGGTAATTGGAAGCAGATGACCGGCAAGATGAAGCAGCAGTGGGGCAAGCTTACCGACGACGAGTTCGATCAGATCGCCGGTAACCGCGACCAGCTGGTCGGGAAGATCCAGGAGCGATACGGCATCGCCAAGGACGAGGCCGACCGTCAGGTGAAGGACTGGGAATCCCGCCAGCGAGACTTGACGTAGGTCGGAAAACAGCGCGGCTTACCCCGGCGAGCAACTTGCCAAACGGGGCGCCGCGCTGCGCAGGCACGACGCTTGCGCTGCTAGAAAACCCGGGTAGGGCTGTTAGCCCAGTCGCAACCACCTTCGCAACGGTACACGGCCAGCCTTCGGCCCCAGCTCGGTTCCGCCGTCAGCAAGGAGATCTCCTCTTTCTCGATCGAGTAAAAAAAGAGCCCTGACGGGAAGTACAGGGCTCAACTCCGCCCATGCAAGCGGAAGTGAGGACATAGTAAGCGGCCAGCAAACAAGTACCCGCGACCTAAGGCACGATCTTTCGATTGTTGACGGCCAGAACAAAGAAAAGCTCCCGGTCCGGAGCCGGGGCTGATTCCGCTTTGCAACCTCGGTCCGCAACCTCCTGAAGCGCTTGCATATATAGGGCGTACCAAAAGGGGGCCCTGAGCCTCGCTAAATCCCGCGGGGCGAGTAGCACGAAGTTGTCGCCGCGGTGGCCCTGTCCCTGTATGCGGCATGGTCGGTGCTGCCGGTCGCCGCGCTTTGGACGGTAACGACGGCGGTGACGGAAGCGACGGTGGTGGGCGAGGCCGCGATGTCCGGGGGCAGGGACGCGCTTAGGGCTCTCGAGGCTGGCATCACCGCGCGGGGAGCGCTGTACTGGGCGCGCTGTCCTGCATGAGGCGCTGCACGAGCGTGCGGACCTCGCGCGCGGTGTGCGGCCCGAGGGAAGTGAACTCGATGCCGTAGCGGCCGCGCTGCGGCTGGGAATTCACGATCCTGCCGTAGAGATCCTCGGTCCGGTATCCCGTGAAGGGCAGCTCGGCTTCGAGCTTGAGCTCCTCGAGCAGGCTGAGCTCGCGCTCCAGCTCGACCAGCACGCCGCCGTAGCCGATGTCGAGGATGGTGGCGGGCGAGCGCACCGGCGAGACCATGTCGTTCGCCAGCAGGCGGTACAGGAAGGGGATGCGCACCTGCGCGCGCGGGCTGCGGCGCTCCCGGCGCGGCACCCGCTTTCCCAGGGACGGGATGCCGTGCACCTCGCGCAGGCGCACGCTGCCGCCGCGGCCCTTGATATGCACCTCCAGCGGCTCGCCGGTCTGGGCGAAGCTGCCGCACAGCGCGCAGGTCGCCTCGCTGGCGAGGATCTGCCCCCGCAGGCAGAACGCCTCGATGCGCGCGGCGACGTTCACTTCCTCGCCGATCACGGTGCGCGCCGAGTGCAGGTTCGAGCCGAGCACGCCGGCGATGACCTCGCCGCTGTTGATGCCGATGCCGATCGAGATGTCGGGCAGCTCGGTGTCCTGGTGGGCGCGGTTGAGGGCGTCCATGGCGAGCTGCATGTCGACAGCGCAGGCGACCGCGCGCCGCGGATCGTCGAACAGCACCATGATGGCGTCGCCGATGAAGCTGTCGATGGTCCCGCCGTGCGCCGCGGCGACCTCGCTCATGCGCACGAACCAGCGGTTGAGCACCTCGAACACGGTGGCGGGCGGCCCGGCGGAAAGGATCGCGCTGAACCCGCGCAGGTCGGCGAACAGGATGGTGGCGTGGCGAAGCTCCATGCAGGGATTATCGTCCCCGCCGCCCGTTCGAGAAGCGCGACCCGAGAAACAACCCCTGGGCTGGTTAGAACCGGACCTGCAGGCCGAGCGACAGCATGTCGATCTCGGCTTCGTCGTTGCGCTCCCATTCCGCGCGGATGCCGAAGTTGCGGGTGAGGTTGAACATCGCGCCGACGCCGATGTGCAGCCCCGAATCCGACTCGTCCTCGGTGCCCGCGCCGCCCACGCCGGCGCCCGTGATGGTCATATCCGTCATGAGCAGGCCGGCCTTGCCGAAGAGCGAGAAGCGCTCGCCGACGGGCAGGATGCCCAATGCGGCGAAGCCCCAGGCGGTCGCGTCTCCCGAGACCCTGAACGGCACGCCGAAAGTCTGCCCGTTGGCCCTGAACGAGCCGTAATCGAAATACGAACCTTCGACGGCAAAATTCCGGTTGACCCGGTAACCGCCGAAAAGCTTGAACCCGCTGTCCTTCTCGTCGCACGAGGCGAGGGTCCCGTTTCCTCCGGGAATGCCCGTAATGAGGATATTTAGATCGCTGCACAGGCCGCTCGCTTCTGCCTGGCCCAGGCTGCCGCCCAGGTAAAAGCCGACATCCTGCGCCGCGGCGGGCGAGGCAACGGCGCCAGCCAGCGCCAGCCCGGCCAATGTGACGACCCATCCCTTGTTGTTCATGGGTTCCTCCCTTCGGGCATTATCATGCCCGCCGGTCGGCACAGAATGCAACTGGGACAAGAAGAACAATACGGCTGGGTGGTGGTCGCCGCGGCCTTTACCCTGATGTTCGTCGGATTCGGCGCGGCGTACTCCTTTGCCGCCTTCTTCACCGCGTTCGAGTCGGAGTTCGGCGCCTCGCGCGGGCACATCGCGCTGGTGTTCTCGCTCGCGGCGCTGGCCTGGTTCGTGTGCGGCGCGCCCGGCGGGGTGCTCGCCGACCGCTTCGGCCCGCGGCGCGTCGCGCTCGCGGGCGTGGCCTGCCTCGCGGCAGCGCTCGCGCTGGCGAGCGCCGCCGGGTCGGTGACGACCCTCTACGTCACCTACAGCATCGGCATCGGCCTGGGCGTGGGGCTGGTGTACGTGCCCTCGGTGGGCGCGGTGCAGCCGTGGTTCGGCGCCAACCGCGCGTTCGCTTCGGGCCTGGCCGTGGCCGGCATCGGCGCGGGCAACATCGCCGGCCCGCTGCTCGCCGCCTGGTGGATCGCCGCGCTCGGCTGGCGCGGCGCCTACCTCGCGCTCGCCGCGTTCATCCTGGTGGTGGGCGGCGCCGCCGCGCTCCTCATCCGGCAGAAGCCCGGCGCGCGCAGGCCCGCCGCCGGCGCCAGCGGCGTGCGCGCGGCGATGAAGACCCCGGCCTTCTGGCTGCTTTACGCCTCGCTCGTCTTCAGCTGCATCGGCACTTTCGTGCCGATGGTGCACCTCGGCCCGTACGCCGAGGACGTGGGCCTGTCGGCGGCGCAGGGCGTCACGCTGGTGAGCCTGATCGGCCTGGGCAGCCTGCTCGGGCGCTTCACCATCGGGCCCTTCGCCGACCGCCTGGGCCGCCAGGGCTCGCTCGCCGCGATGTACGCCGGCCTGGGCGCGATGCTGCTGGTGTGGCTCGCGGTGCAGAGCTACTGGCTGCTCGCCGTGTTCGCCGTGATGTTCGGCGTGTGCTACGGCGGCTACGTGGCGCTGCTGCCGACCCTGGTGATGGACCGCTACGGCGCGCGCTCGGTGTCCGGCATCATCGGCTTTCTGTACACCGGCGCCGGCCTGGGCACGCTGCTCGGCCCGTGGCTCGCGGGCGTGGCCTACGATCTGCTGGGCGCCTACGACGTGCCCATCGTCGCCGGCGCGCTGTTCGCCTTCCTCGCCTCCGCCTGTATTCTGGTGCTCCTGAAAAGTGAAAAAACGCGGCCCCACCATCGCCGTTAGCGACGCCGGCGGCTACCGCTCGCTGCATGTCGGCGGCGAGGCGATCCAGAGCACCATGAAGCTCGGCGACCCGTTCGCGCTGGCGCTCGACTACACGCGCTGCATGATGGCGTTCCTGCTGCTGCATCCGCAGCCGCGCGAGGCGCTGATGATCGGCCTGGGCGGCGGCTCGCTCGCCAAGTTCTTCCACCGGCACCTGCGCGCGACGCGGGTGCGCGTGGTGGAGCTCGACCCGCGCATCGTCGACACGGCGCGCGCGCACTTCGCGCTGCCGCCGGACGACGCGCGCCTCACGGTGGAGATCGGCGACGGCGCCGAGGCGCTGTCGCCCGAGTGCTGCGACGTGCTGATGATCGACGCGTACCACGACGAGGCGCACGTGCCCAAGCTCGCCAGCGCCGCGTTCTACGACGCCGCCTACCTCGCGCTCGGGGCGAAAGGCGCGCTGGTGGTGAACTACATGAACGACGACCCGCTGCTCGACCAGTACCTGCAGCGCCTGGAGGCCGCGTTCGGCGGCGCAGTGCTGATGATGCGCGCGCTGTACGACCCGAACATCATCGCCTTCGCCTTCAAGGGCCTGCCGCGCGAGCCGGACTGGGACGAGCTGCGCCGGCGCGCCGGCACGCTGGAGGCGCGCCTCGGGCTGCCGTTCCGCAAGTACGTGACGCGCCTGCGCTCGACGGCATGATCGGCCCGGCCGAGATCGCCGCGCTCGCCGCCATCGCCTTCTTCGGCGCGCTCATCTTCGGCATCACCGGCTTCGGCGCGGCGCTCATCACCATCCCGCTCGCCACCCACTTCGTGCCGCTGCCCTTCGCGCTCGCGCTCTTTGCCCTCGGCGACCTCGCCATGGCGTTCAGCGTCGGCCTCGAGAACCCGAGGAACGCCGTGCGCAGCGAGTGGACCCGCCTCGTGCCGATGATCCTCGCCGGGACCGCGCTCGGCGTGACGCTGCTCGTCAACCTGCCGCGCCAGGCGGGCCTGCTGCTGCTCGGCCTTTTCGTGCTGTCGTTCGCGCTGTATACGCTGGTCAGGCGCGGAACCGGCCGCACCGTTTCCAAGGCGTGGGCCTGGGTGGCGGGGCTCGCCGGCGGCATCACCAGCACCGTGTTCGGCGCCGGCGGTCCGCCGTACGCGATCTACCTTTCGCAGCGCGGCCTGACCAAGGAGCAGTTCCGCGCCACCATGGGCTTCGCCACCATGACCAGCATCTCGCTGCGCGTAGTGGCCTTCCTGATCACGGGGCTCTTGCTGCACCTGGATGTCTGGACCGCGGCGCTGGCCGTCGTCCCGGCCGCCTTCATCGGCATCGCGGCCGCGCGCCGGGCGTTCGCCTGGATCTCCCGCGAGGCGCTCATGAAGGCCGTCAGCCTGATGCTGCTCGCCTCCGGCGCCTCCCTCGTCGTGCGCGCCCTCACCCAATAAAGGGGTCAGAACAATTTTCCGGTTATTCGGACAGACCCCTTTATTCAGGCGGCGCGCTGATTGTGCGGGCGCTGGGTTGAAGCGAGGTCGCGGTTGGCCGGGCCGTTGAGCACCTTGCCACGGCAGTCGAAGCGCGAGCCGTGGCAGGGGCAGTCCCAGGTCTTCTCCGAGCCGTTCCAGTGCACCACGCAGCCCAGGTGCGGGCAGGCGGCCGAGCGCTCGTGCAGCGCGCCCTGCGGGTCGCGGTACACGGCGATCTTCTGCAGTCCGCGGCGCATTACCGCGCCGCTGTCCTTCGCGATCTCGTCGACGGACTTGACCTCGCCCGCGGTGAGCCAGTCCGCGTACTGGCGCGCCACGTTGAAATTCTCGCTCGTGTAATCGCGCGCCGCGCCCACCGTCTTGCGGCCCGGGTCGTACAGCCCCGCCCAGGGGTTCTGGCGGCCGAGCAGCAGGTCGGTGAGCAGCATGCCGGCGATGGTGCCGTGCGTGAGCCCCATGCCGGAGTCGCCGGTGTGGATGAAGACGTTGTCCTTGTCCATCGGGTTGCGGCCGGTGAACGACAGGAAGTCGACGGTCTCCATGACGATCCCGCCCCAGCGGAAGGCGACCTCCCCTGCCACGGGAAAGCGGGCGCGGGTCCACGCCTCCAGCCGCGCGTGCCGCTGCCCGGTATCGTCCGCCTGGCCGCTCTTGTGGTCCTCGCCGCCGACGATGAGGATGTCTCCGGCAACGCGGACGTAGTGATAGGGATCGCCCGTATCCCAGGCGAGCATCGCGGGCACCGAGCCCGGCGGCACGCGAACCCCGATCACGTAGGTCATGTAGGGCGCCTGCTTGGTGTGGATCGCGACGCGATCGTTCACCGGGCTGTTGGTGGCGACGACTACCGCGTCGGCCGTGACGATGCGCGTGCCGACATGGACCAGCGCCGGCGTGCCGCCTTCGATCGCGTCGACGTGCGATCCGGTGTAGACCCGCCCGCCGTGGCGGTGCAGCGCCTGCGTCAGGCCGGCGAGGTACTTCAGCGGGTGGAACTGCGCCTGGCGCGGGAAGCGCAGGCACGGTCCGCTGGCGAACGACGGCGCGCGCTCCACCCGCTGCACTTGCGACAGGCCGGCGCGCTGCGCGGCCTCGAGCTCCTTGTCGAGCGTCTCCGTGCGATCGCCGTCGGCGAGAAACAGGTAGCCGTCCACGCGGGCGAAGTCGCAGCCGATGTGCTCCTCGAGCACGATCGACTCGATGCGCTCGATGGCCGCGGTATGGCTTTCGGCGGCCAGGCGGGCGCCGACGCGCCCGTGGAGCCGCTCGAGCTCGTAATAGCGGTCGTCGATTGCGTTGGTGAGGTGGGCGGAGGTCATCTGCGTCATCCCGCCCGCGATCGGCCCGTCGTCGATCACCGCCACCGACCTGCCGGCCTTCGCCAGCAGGTAGGCCGTGCTCATGCCCGCGATGCCGGCGCCGACGATGCAGACCTGCACGTGGAGGTCTTCTTGCAGGGGAGTGCAGATCGGCATATCCGCCGTCGCTTGCCATACCGATTTGTGGAGGGCCATGATGGGTCCTCCAGCAAACCCCGTTCCCGATGACCTCGATCGAAACGCAAGTCGTCCCCGCCACCCGCGACCTGGGCGACGGGTTCAAGGTGCGCCGCGCGCTGCCTTCCATGAACCGGCGCATGGTCGGCCCGTTCGTGTTCCTCGACGAGATGGGCCCGGCGCAGCTCGCTGCGGGCGCGGGCCTCGACGTGCGGCCGCATCCGCACATCGGCCTGGCCACCGTCACCTATCTTTTCGAGGGCGAGATCCTCCACCAGGACAGCCTCGGCGTGCGCCAGCCGATCCGCCCGGGCGAGGTCAACTGGATGATCGCCGGCCGCGGCATCGTGCACTCCGAGCGCACCCCGCAGGGGTTGCGCCCGGCCGGCCCGCGCGCTTGGGGCCTGCAGGCCTGGGTTGCGCTGCCCGAAAGCGAGGAGGAGCGCGCCCCGAGCTTCAAGCACCATTCGCTGAAGGACCTGCCTGCCACTTCGGGCGAGGGAAAGGAAGTGCGCGTCATCGCCGGCGAGTTTCTCGGCTTGCGCTCGCCGGTCGAAACCCAATCGGCGCTCTTCTACGCCGACGTCGCGCTCGAAGCGGGCGCGCAGCTCGCCATTGCGCCCGACCACGAAGAGCGTGCGGCTTACATCGCGGAGGGCAGCGTCATCGTGGACGGGGAAACCTTCGAGCGCGGCAGGCTGCTCGTGTTCCGGCCGGCGGCGCAGATCGTGATGCAGGCCGGCGTCAAGGCGCGTCTCATGGTGCTGGGCGGCGAGCCGCTCGGCCCGCGCTTCCTCTGGTGGAACTTCGTCTCCAGCTCGCGCGAGCGCATCGAGCAGGCGAAGGCGGACTGGAAGGCCGGGCGCTTCGGCGGCGTGCCGGGCGACGACGAGTTCATCCCGCTGCCCGAGGAGCGCAAGCCCCGGGTCGACTATCCCTAGGGCCTCGGCGGCGGCTGCAGCGCGCTCTTCTCGAACACCTGCACGTCGCCCGGGCAGACGAACCATTTCTGCTTGGAGCGGGTCCACCCGTGGCGGTCGATCTTCAGCCAGTCCGGATCGTCGAACGAGCCCCCCGCGATGGCGCGCAGCCCGCCGAGCGCTTCCGCGGTCCAGGTGACGGTCGTGCCGCAGCTCGGGCAGAACTGCGTGCGCAGCCAGCGCCCGCTCTCGTCCGAGCGGTACTCATAGGTCTTCAGGTTGCCCTGAATCTCCAGATCCGACTCCTTGAAATACGCGCCTATGCCGAACGCGCTGCCGGTGCGCCGCTGACAGTGGCGGCAATGGCAGACGCTGGCGCGGACCGGCTCGGCCTTCACCTTGTAGCGCACCGCTCCGCAAAGACAGCCGCCTTCATGCATGGGGATCTCCTTGTTCGCGGATCGCATCGCCGCACGCGACGGTTCCCGAATGGACGACTTCAGCATAAACGCCGAATTGCAGGCCGGCGGCGCGGCCGATGCGCTTCAGGAGCCCGGGGTCCGCGGGAAGGCCGGACTGCGCAAAGGTGGTCATCACGCAGCGCTCGGTGGACTCGATCACACGCAGCACCACGCTGTCTCCGATGCGCAGCGTCTTTCCGATCCAGCGCTGCTCGACCGGGCCCTCGCCGGGCGCATCGACCACGATGTTCGGCCGGAACCGGCGCTCGTCCGCCTGCAGCCAGCGGAGCGAGGCGGTGGTGACGAAATGTACCGGGGCGCTGTCGAAGTGGGGGATGCCGTCCTCGCGCGCCAGCCTGACCGGGAGCGCGAGCGCACCGGACAGCGCCTCGTCGATCCCGGGATGGCCGAACGCGAGGCGGTGTCCATCGGGGAAAACGACCTGGTCGTCTTCTGCCCGAAAGGCGAACAGCCCGCCGATATGGCTGAAGCGGCGGGTGGTCTTGCCGCTGCCGAGCTTGCCCTCGGCGTCGCGCACCGCGAACAGGCGATCGCCCCGCACGCCGCGCGCCTCGAGCTCGACGCGCGCGCATTGCTCGCCGAGCATCGACTTCACCGGGTAGCGCCACAGGCCAGAGACGACCCCGAGCTGCATCCGGCTATTTCAGCAGCAAATCCAGGCGGGCGGCAAGCCGGGGAGTGAGCTCGAGGATGCGGTCGATGGTGGCGCGCACGTGCGCGTCGACCGCGACGGGGTTGGTGCGGTAGTCGAGCACCGCTTCCTCGATGTCGGGGAGCGCGTCGGCGAGCTCGCCGCAGGCCTCGAGGAACAGCGGCGCCGCGTGCCCGAAGCGCTCGCGCATGAACCGCTGGTGGTCGGTGCTCATCGCGATGACGAGGCTCGAGTCCTTCAGGATCTGGGCGGTGAGCGTACGGCGCCGGTGGCCGCCCACGTCGAAGCCCCGCGATAGCAGGTAGTCGCGTACGTTCGGCCGCACGACGTGCGGAAAATCGTCGGTACCGGCAGACCACACGTGAACATCGGCGCGCGCCTGCAGCGCCCGGCGCAGCGCGTGCTCGGCGGTCAGGCTGCGGAAGATATTGCCGGTGCAGACGAACAGCACCCGAGGCGTCAGGCGTGCACCTTCTCGCGCATGGTGACGAACTCCTCCGCGGCGGTCGGATGGATGCCGATGGTCGCGTCGAACTGCGCCTTGGTGGCGCCCATCTTCATCGCGATCGCCACGCCCTGGATGATCTCGCCGGCGTCCGGGCCCACCATGTGCGCGCCTACCACCTTTTGGCTGGCGCGGTCGACCACCAGCTTCATGAAGGTGCGCTCGGCCTTCTCGGTCATGGTGAGCTTGAGCGTGCGGAACGCGGCCTTGTAGATGTCCAGGTCGCCGAAGCGGCTGCGCGCCGCCTCTTCCGGAAATCCCACGGTGGCCACGTTCGGGTTGGCGAACACCGCCGTGGGGACGAACACGTGATCGACCGGCGTCGGCTCGTTGCGGAACAGCGTGCGCGCGAGCCACATGGCTTCCGCGGTGGCCACCGGCGTGAGGTTGATGCGGTTGGTGACGTCGCCGATGGCGTGGATCGAGGCCACCGAGCTGCGCGAATAGTCGTCGACCACGATCGAGCCGTCGCCGGCGAGGTCCACGCCCGCCGCTTCGAGCCCGAGGTTCGCGCTGTTCGGCCGGCGGCCGGTGGCGAACAGCACCAGGTCCTCCTGCTGCCTCGAGCCGTCCGCATACTCGACCTCGATCGAGCCGTCGTCGCGCCGCTCGAGGGACTTCGGTTCGGCGCCGTAGTGGATCTTCACGCCCTTGGCGGTCATCTCCTCGCCCAGGCGCTCGCCGAGCTCGGCGTCGAAGCCGCGCAGCAGCCGCTTGCCGCGGTAGGCGAGGGTGGTCTGCACGCCCAGGCCGTGGAAGATGGAGGCGAACTCGACCGCGATGTAGCCGCCGCCCACCACCAGCGCGCGCCGCGGCAGCCGCTCCAGGTGAAACGCTTCGTTGGACGTGATGGCGAGCTCGCGTCCCGGGATCTCCGGAATCTGCGGCCAGGAGCCGGTGGCGACGAGAATGTGCTTCGCCGAATAGGTTTTGCCGTTGATCTCCACCTTGTTCTTGTCAACGACGGTGGCCCGCCCCCGCATGATCTCGACCCCCGCCAGCGACAGCGCGCGCTCGTAGACGGCGTTCAGCCGCGCGATCTCGCGGTCCTTGTTGGCGAGCAGGGTCGGCCAGTCGAAGCGCGGCTCGCCCGCGGTCCAGCCGAAGCTGCGCGCGATCTCGAAGTCCTCCCGGAAATGCGCGGCGTAGGAGAACAGCTTCTTGGGAATGCAGCCGACGTTGACGCAGGTGCCGCCGAAGCGCTCGCGCTCGGCGATCGCCACCCGAGCGCCGTAGCTGGCGGACACGCGGGAGGCGCGGACCCCGCCGGAGCCGCCTCCTATGGTGAAGAGGTCGAAATCGAAAATCGGGGCTACTTGAGGTTCGGGAGGTTGAGCTCGAGGAGTTCCAGCTCCCCGCGAAGGTTGTTGTGCTGCGGCTTGTCGGCGAGCCACTGGAGCGCGCTGCGCACGCGCTTTTCCATCTCGGCGCGCGGCATGCCCTCGACGCCGGCGAACATCGCCGCGAGCTCGCCCAGGTTGCTCGACTGCGCCGCCTTGCGCAGCGCGCCGAGCCTGCCTTCGACGGCGCTGCGGTCGAGGTTGGTGACCAGCTTAAGGGTCTTGTCGTGCTCGGTGCTCATTGCGGCCCCTCCTGTAGCGGTGCTCAGGATTGTACCAGCGCAAAACGCTCGCCCTTCGCGCGCGCCGCGCCGTCGGCGACGAGCTTGTGCAGGTGCGCGGTGAGCGAGCGTGCCGCCCAGCCGTGCATGCGCACGGGCACGTCGTCGTAGGCGAGGGGCACGAGCTCTTCCACCGAAGCTTCGCCCAGGGTCCTGAGCGCGCCGACGACTTTCGCTTCGCGCTTCATGCGATGCTGCATCAGGCGGCGCAGCTCGTGGCGCGGCTCGCCGATCAGGTAGCCGTGGCCCGGGGCGAGGATGGCGAGGTCCTCGGCCAGCAGGCGCTCGAGCGAGGCGAGGTAGGCGCGCATGTTGCCGTCGGGCGGGTTGATCACCACCGTCGAGCCCTGCATCACGTGGTCGCCGGTGAAGAGCATCTTCGTCTCCTCCAGCAGGTAGCACAGGTGGTTCGACGCATGGCCCGGGGTATGGATCGCCTTGAACGAGCCCGATCCGAGCCGGATCCGCTGGCCGTCTTCCAGCACCTCGTCCGGCGCGAACGTGGCGTCCTGCCCCCTGGGCGCGGGCCGTCCGAATACCTTCGCGCCGGTGGCCGCCTTGATCGCCGCGGCGGCCGGGGAGTGGTCCAGGTGCGTGTGCGTGCACAGCACCCACCGGATGTTGGCAAAGGCGAGGATGCTCTCGATGTGCGAGTCGATCGCCGGCCCGGGGTCGATCACCGCCAGCTCGTGCTCGCCGACGAGGTAGGTGTTGGTGCCCGGGCCGGTCATCGCGCCCGGGTTGGGCGCGGTGAGCCGGGTGGTGAAGCGGTCCAGGCGCTTGGGCACGCCGGGCACGAGGTCGTAGCTGCTTTGCCCGGACTCCTGCGGATCGCACCAGTGGATCTCGAAGTACTGCGGGTCGCCGCGCCGGAACACGCGCTCGCCGTCCTTTCCCTGGGCGCGGCAGGCGCGGTTGGTCGCGATCTCCGCCAGGCCGTGCGCGTGCTCGAGGGCCGCGCGCGGCTCGGCGAAGCGCGCGAGCTCCTGCAGCGTCTGCGTGGTCGCATAGACCAGCTCGATCTCGCCGCGCTTGCCGCGCTCGAGCGCCTGGCGCGGCGTGGTCCACAGCTGGTGGATATGCTCGGTGGCGTCGTGCGCGCCCTCCTGGCCCTCGGGGGCGAGCGCCATGAAGAAGCGCGTGTCGAAGCGCCGCGGCCGGCCCGGCTGCGTGATCCAGTGGCCGTAGTAGGCGAGCGCGCCTGCAGGGATATAGAGGTCCTCCCTTTCCAGCACTTCGAAGAAGCGCTCCCTGAAGGGCAGGAGCCCGGCGGCCCGCGCGGCGTCGACCGGCGTTCCATCTTCGTGAACCGCGAGAAGCACGCCGGCTTCCTCGAAGCACTCGCGCACCGCCGCGACGTAGTAGGCGAGGCCGCCGGCGGGCAGGCCAAGGCGCTCGCTCGCCTGCGCGTCCGTGAGCCCGATCACGCGCTGCGCGGCGGCGTCCGCCGCGTCGAGCGAGCCGCCGGGGAAGACGTAGGCGCCGCCCAGGAACACCGCGCCCTGCGTCCGCTGCAGCATCAGGGTTTCCAGGCCTGCCGCGCCCGGGCGCAGGAGAATCAGCGTCGCTGCCGGTCTCGGAATCACGCAGTGCGCCCGGCGCGATCCTTGTCGTTCTGTGCCTTGATCATGGCGCGCATCTTTTCCCAATCGGCGTCGGACAGCTTGTCGAGCTGGGTGAAGTAGCCGCCCGAGCCGGTGGCGAGGTAGCCGCCGCCGTCGATGCCGATGGTCTCGCCGGTGAGCCACTCGCAGCCGTCGGCCATCAGGAAGGTGGCGAGGTTC
>DASUUN010000423.1:0-37793 GCA_036374055.1 Burkholderiales bacterium | reverse complement strand
CAACGCCGCTTGCCTCGGGCGTGCTGGTGCAGACGCAGGACGGCGGCCTGTACGTTCTCGGGCTGTGAAGCCCGTCATCGCGCTGGTCGGGCGTCCCAACGTCGGCAAGTCCACTCTCTTCAACCGCCTCACCCGCAGCCGCGACGCCATCGTGCACGACCTGCCGGGCGTGACGCGCGACCGGCACTACGGCGAGGGACGGCACGGCGAGCGCTCGTTCATCGCCATCGATACCGGCGGCCTCGAGCCTGGCACGCCGGACGGGATTTTCGCCGAGATGGCGCGCCAGGCCGAGCAGGCGATGGCCGAGGCCGACGCGGTGCTGTTCATGGTGGATGCGCGCGCCGGGCTGGCGCCCGGCGATCGCAAGATCGCCGCGCGGCTGCGCAAGCTGCGCGCGCCGGTGTTCCTGGCGGTCAACAAGGCCGAAGGCATGCAGACCGACACCGCGGTGGCCGAGTTTCACGAGCTCGGCCTGGGCGCGCCCGCCGCCATCTCCGGCGCTCACGGGGAGGGCGTGCGGGAATTGATGGACCTGGTGCTGTCGAAGGTTCCCGAAGAGGATTCTGCCGAAGGAGAACCGGGCAAAGGCCATCCCCGGGTGGCCATCGTCGGCCGGCCCAACGTCGGCAAATCGACCCTGATCAACGCGCTGGTGGGCGAGGAGCGCGTCATCGCCTTCGACAAGCCCGGCACCACGCGCGACCCGATCGAGGTGCCGTTCGAGCGCGGCGGGCGGCGCTACACGCTGATCGACACGGCCGGCGTGCGCCGGCGCGGCAAGACCGGCACGCCGGTGGAGTTCTATTCCATCGTCAAGGCGCTCCAGGCGATCGAGGCGTCCAACGTGGCGGTCCTGGTGCTCGACGCGGCCGACGGCGTGACCGAGCAGGACGCGCACGTCGCGGGCTACATCCTCGAGCGCGGCCGCGCCGTGGTGATCGCGGTGAACAAGTGGGACGCCGCCGCCAAGGAGCAGCGCGAGCGCATGAAAGCCGAGCTGCAGTGGAAGCTCGGCTTCCTCGGCTTCGCCGAGGTGCACACCATCTCGGCCAGGCAGGGCAAGGGGCTCGCGCCGCTGATGCGCTCGGTGGACGCCGCCTACGCGGCGGCGATGGCGCGCCTGTCCACGCCGAAGCTCACGCGCGCGCTGATGGATGCGGTCGAGAAGCAGGCGCCGCCCAAGCGCGGTCCGATCCGCCCGAAGCTGCGCTACGCGCACCAGGGCGGCGTCAACCCGCCGCGCGTCATCATCCACGGCAACGCGCTCGACCGCGTGCCTGATTCTTACCAGCGCTACCTGGAGGGTTTCTTCCGCGACAAGTTCGGGCTAGCGGGCACGCCGCTGCGCATCGAGTTCCGCACCGGGCGCAATCCGTACGCGAAGCGGTAGCAGCCCGGCGCTGAAGAGCGCCCACCAGATGGCGAGCGGCTGGAAGGGCAGGCGAGCCCAGTAGTACCAGCCCGCCTGCGGCAGCCCTTCGACGGCGAGCCCATTGATCGCGTTATGGAGGTTGGCGGGGAATACCGCGACGAAGTAGATGGCGAGCAGCCATCCGGCCGCCTTGCGAAACTTCGGAACAAGCAGTCCCAAGCCCCCGGCGATTTCCGCGGCGCCGGTAAAGAGAACCAGTTCCAGATGCAGGGGGACCCAGGGGGGCATCATGGCGAGGTAGCGTTGCGGATTGATCCAGTGGTCGCTGCCGACGAAGAACAGGGCGAGCGCCATGGCAAGGCGCATGCGCGCCGGCCAGCCCCGGGCGACCGGGATGGCGAGGAGCGCCAGAACTACCAGCAGGACGAAAAACAGCATGGTGGCTTCCTTTGTGCTATGTTGACGGTGCCAACATCACTTTAACGGCTCTATGTGGTCAATGTCAACATCCTCCTCCTACCATCACGGTGACCTGCGCGCCGCCCTTCTGCGCACGGCGGGGGAAATGCTGGAGAAAGAGGGGCTTGCGGCGATGAGCCTGCGCGAGGTGGCGCGTCGCGCCGGGGTGTCGCACAACGCCCCTTACCGGCACTTTCCCGACCGCGACAGCCTGCTCGCGGCGCTGGCGGAGGAGGGCTACCAGCGCTTCGCCGACGCGCTGGAGAAGCGGCCGCGCCGCGAGATGGGCGAGGCCTACGTCGATTTCGCGGTCGAGCATCCGCAGCGTTTCCGCCTGATGTTCGGCGGCCGGGTGCCCGGCAAGGACCGCCGGGCTTACGAGGCGTTGAAGAAGTCCTTCGCCGACCTGGGCGAGGAAGACGCCGAGTACGCCGCGGCGGCGGCCTGGGGGCTGGTGCACGGCCTTGCGAACCTGCTGCTCGACGGCCACTTCGCCGGCCGCGACCGCAGGCAGTTCGTGCGCGCGGTGCTGAGCACCGTGCGCTTCAGTGCTCCGCGAAAGGCTTGAAGGCCGCCTCGCAGCCGGCAGGCTCGGCATGGCAGCGCAGCAGCCGCAGCACCGGGCGTCCGCCGCCCCGGATCTGCTTGCCGTACGCGTCCCACAGCTTGAGCGCCGTGGCCTTGTCGCCCATCGCCAGGTGGCCGGTCATCGCGGCAATCAGCAGGTACTCCCGCGGCTCGGCGCCGAGCGCGGGCTGGGTCTCCAGCAGCTTCGAGCCGTGCTCGGCCATGCGCGCCGCATCGCGCCGCGCGACGGCGCCGAACAGCGCCAGCCAGTGGCGCTGGAATTCCTGCAGCTCGGCGAAGCACCATTTGGAGCCGATGAGGTTCCACACCGCGCCGGCGTCGTCGGGCGCGAGGTAGGGGTTGATCGCGCGCGCGGCGCGCGCGGCGCTGTGCAGCCACACGTCCAGCTCGCGTGGCTCGCGGCATTCCAGCAGGCGCAGCTTGATGAGCTCGAGGTCCTTCTGCAGCTGCTGCGGCACGCTCTCCGGCTGCGGCGTGCGCGGGCTGGCGAGGAAGTCGCGCGCGTACCAGGCGAGGCGCGTGTTCTCGTAGCGCTCGAAGGCGTACGCGCCCTTGTAGAGCGGGTTGGGGGGACGGCGGCTGCGCGAGCGCTCCAGCAGCTCGAGCACCGGGATGTCCTGGTTGAGCAGCTCCACGATCTCGCCGGCGCTGCGCTCGGTGAAGCGGTGGCGCGCCGCGTTCAGGTCCAGCACGGGCGCGTAGTCGGAGTTCGCCGGCATGCCGTAGCTGGCGAACAGCGGCTCGAGCGTGGCGCGGCTGCCGAGGTAGCGGGCGTCGAAATCCCCGGCGCTCAGCATGTGCACCGACCACAGCTCCTTGGCGAGCCCGGGGTGCTCGAACACGGCCGCCTGCGCCGCCTGCGGCACCGGGCGCTCGCCGGCGACGATCAGCAGGTCGTTGTCGCTCGCGGCGTAGATGGCGTAGTGCGCGAACTCCTCGCCCAGCGCGCGCAGGATCGTCGCCACCAGCGCCGGGTCGATCTCGTAGAGCTGCATCCATTGCACCAGCAGGCCCCCCGGATTCAGGTGGCCGCGGATGCGCCGGTAGAACTCGCGCGTGAAAAGGCTCGCCACGCCGCTCACCCAGGGATTCGACGGCTCGGAGATGATGAGGTCATAGCGCCGGTTCGCGCTCGAGAAGAAGGTCTTGGCGTCGTCGATTCGCACGCTGCCGCGCGGGTCGGCGAACGTGCTGCTGTTCCGCGGCATGAAGCCGCGCGCCGCCTCGGCCATGGCGGCCTCGATCTCCACCGTCTCGACGCGCTCGATGGCAAGGCTCTGCAGCAGCGTGTGCGTGGTGAGGCCGGTGCCGATGCCGATCACCGCGGCGCTCTTCGTCTCCGGCTTGAGCGCGAGCGGCAGCGCGCCCGTGAGCACCATGGTGATCTCGTCGGTGCCGCGCACGTCGCCCTCCATGTTGACCGAGCCGTCGGACTTGCCGTTGGTGCGCAGGCTGAGCGCCTCCCCGTACCTCACGAGGTGCACCGTCGCGGTCTTGCCGTCCTTCTGATACAGCACCTGGGCGTCGCGCGACGATTCCAGGTCGCCGTGGCGGTAGACGCCGGCAGTCATCTTGTTGACGTCGAGCTGCACCGTGAAGCCCACGACCAGCAGCAGCGCCGCGCTCGCGGCTGCGGGCATGACAAATCTCGCCGCGTGGGCGCGCAGCAGCATCACGCCCAGCGCGATGTCCACCGCGCAGCCCGCCATCAGCGCCCCTTTCAGCCCCAGGGCGGGAAGGCCGACATGCACCGCGAAGAGCACGCCGGCGATCGCCCCCAGCGTGTTGGCGGCATACACCTGGCCGATCGCGCGCTCGCCCGCCCCGCGGCGTAGCAGCGCCCCGGTGATCAGCGGCAGCGTCATGCCGGCGCAGAAGGTTGCCGGCAGCATCACCAGCGCCGCGATGCCCTGCCCCGACAGGTTGAACAGGACGTAGCCCGTATCGGTGCGCGCCAGCCCGTCCATCAGCGCTTCCATCAGGTCGAAGGTCAGGCCGTACAACGGCAGCGTGGCGAGCGCGAGCAGGCCCATCGCGATCTGCACCCAGCCGAGCAGGCGCTCGGGCGAGCGGCTGCGGTCCACGTGCCGGCGCACCGCCAGGCCGCCGAGCGCGAGGCCGAGGATGAAGGTGGAGAGCATGAGCTCGAACGAATGCGTCGAGGCGCCGAGCACCAGCGACAGCATGCGGATCCAGGCGATCTCGTAGACGAACGACGCGAGGCCGGTGAAAAACGCGACCGCCAGCAGCAGCTTTGCGCCTGATTCTTCATTCGTTTTCCTGACCGGCGCATCGTGTACCGGGCGTGCCAGCAGCCATACGGCGAATGCCAGGACGAAATTCAGCACCCCCGCGGTGCGCAGCGTGCCGGGCAGCCCGACCCAGGCGATGAGCACGAAGCCGCTCGCCAGCACGCCGGCAGCGGCGCCCAGGCTGTTGGTGAAGTAGAGCATGGCGATCGATTCGCCCTGCGACGCCGGATGCGCGCGCGCGAGCCCCGCGCTCATCAGCGGGAAGGTCATGCCGAGCAGCACCGACTGCGGCAGGATGAGCAGGCAGGCGAGTCCGAGCTTCGCCGCGAGCACCGGCCACTCGCCGCCGAGCGCCGGCAGCAGCGAGGCGTAGGACCAGTCGGTGACGCCGACGAACAGCGCATGGAACGCGAGGGCGAGCACGCCGATGAGCGCTTCGACCAGCGCATAGCCCAGCAGCGGATTGGGCAGCCGCTCGGACAGGCGCGCGCAGCCCGCCGCGCCGGCCGCCATGCCGCCCATGAACACGACCAGCACCAGCGATTGCGCGTAGGCGGCGTGGCCGAGAAACAGCTTCAGGTAATGCGTCCAGATCGACTCGTAGATGAGGCCGGCGAATCCCGAGGCGGTGAAAAGGACGTAGAACGCGCTGCGCGGCATGCGCCGCGATGCTAATTTAAATCCGATGCCCCCGCCGTTTCTGCCGCTGTCCGCCCGCCTTTCGGCGTTTTACTTCGCGCACTTTTTCCACGGCGGGGGCTTCGTCGCCTATTTTCCGCTGTACCTTGCGTGGCGCGGCTTCGGCGCGCTGGAGATTGCCTGGATCGTCGCCCTGCCGCAGATCGCGCGTACCTTCGCGCCGGCGGCGTGGGGCTGGATCGCCGACGCGCGCGGCGCGCCGCGCGGCGTGGTGGTGTTCGCCTGCGCTGCCGCAGCCGGCGGCTTCCTCGCGCTGCCCTTCGCGGAAAGCTTCGCTGCGGTCGCCCTGGTGATCGGCCTGTCGAGCGTGCTGTCGGCGGGCGGGCTGCCGCTGGTCGAGGCGATCACGCTCGGCGCGCTTGCCGGGCAGCCGGGCCGCTATGGGCCGATCCGCCTGTGGGGCTCGGTGGGCTTCATCGCGGCGGTGCTCGCCGGCGGCGCCTGGCTGGAGGTGCAGCCGGTGGCGCTGCTGCCGTGGGCGCTGTCCGCCTTCGCGCTGCTCGCTCTGGGGACCGCCGTTTCGCTGCCGCGGCAGCAGCTGCAGGCCCATTCGAGAGGCGCCAGGCTGCGATTCACCCCTGCCATCCGGGCCCTGCTCGGGGCCGGGTTCTGCATGGCGTTGGCGCACGGCACGCTGTACGCGTTCCTCACGCTGCATCTCGAGCGCGCGGGCTACGGCAGCACGGCGATCGGCCTGTTATGGACCCTGGGCGTGCTCGCGGAAATCGCTGTCTTCCTCTACCTGCCGGCGCTCTTCCGGCGCTTTCGCCTGTCTGCGATCCTCTTCGCGAGCTTTGCCTGCGCCGTGGTGCGGTTCCTCGTGCTCGCCTGGTTTCCGGGCGAGCTGTGGCTCGTGGTGATCGCGCAACTGCTGCATGCCGCCACCTTCGGAGCGTTCCATGCGGCCTCGGTGGCGGCGGTGCACCGGGCATTTCCGGAGGCGGCTCAGGCGCGCGGCCAGACCCTTTTTTCGAGCATCAGCTATGGCGCCGGCGGCGCGGCCGGGGTGCTCGGCGCGGGCTGGCTGTGGGACGCCGCCGGGCCGGGCTTCGCCTTCTCGCTGGCTGCGCTGGCCGGCCTAGCCGGACTCCTTCTTGC
This sequence comes from Burkholderiales bacterium, assembly GCA_036374055.1. GTDB lineage: Bacteria > Pseudomonadota > Gammaproteobacteria > Burkholderiales > SG8-39 > SCGC-AG-212-J23. Next base: position 31,322 of record DASUUN010000423.1, on the reverse strand, counting down.
TCATGGCTTGAAACGCCAGGGGTTGTAAGCTGTCAACAGTACAGTCCGCCGAACGTTATGAGGCCGCTATGACTCGCGTATTCCTTGTTGCCGCCGTGTTTTCCGGGACCCTGCTCGCCGGATGCCAGACCGTGGAGACCACCAAGGCCGGCACCGTGGGCGTGGACCGCGAGCAGCGCATGATGGTCTCTGCGGAGGAGGTCCAGGCCAGCTCCACCAAGCAGTACGCGCAGATGATGGCCGAGGCCAAGAAGAAGGGCGTTCTCGACCGCAACCCGGCTCAGCTGCAGCGCGTACAGGCGATCACCAAGAAGCTGGTGGCGCAGGTCGGCGCCTTCCGTCCCGACGCGGCAAAGTGGCCGTGGGAAATCCACGTCGTGTCGCTGGACGAGGTGAATGCCTGGGCCATGCCGGGCGGCAAGATGGCCATCTACACCGGCCTCATCGAGAAGCTGAAGGCCACCGACGACGAAATTGCCGCCGTGATGGGCCACGAGCTTTCGCACTCGCTGCGCGAGCACGCGCGCGAGCGCATTTCCCGCCAGATGGGCACGCAGATGGTGGTGGGCATCGCCGGCGCATTGTTCGGCATTGGCGAGCTCGGGCAGGGCCTGGGAAACATGGTGGCCGACGTGACGCTCAACCTGCCCAATTCGCGCACCCACGAGGTGGAAGCCGACCGCATGGGCGTGGAGCTCGCGGCGCGCGCGGGCTACGATCCGCGCGCGGCGATCAGCCTGTGGGAGAAGATGGCCAAGACGAGCAACGGCGGCCAGCCGCCGAAGTGGCTGTCCACCCATCCTTCCCACGAAGATCGCATCAGCGACCTGCGCGCCTACTCCGCCAAGGTCATGCCGCTTTACCAGGCCGCGAAAGGCGGCGGCGCAAGCGCCGGTAAGTAAAATATAATCCCATGTTTCCGCAGTGCGGAAACATGGCCAAGACACTCTACGACAAGCTCTGGGAGAGCCACGTCGTCCACGTCGAGGACGACGGGACGGCGCTGCTCTACATCGACCGCCACCTCGTGCACGAGGTGACCAGCCCTCAGGCCTACGAGGGCCTGCGCGCCGCGGGCCGCAAGCCCTGGCGGGTGGACTCGATCGTCGCCACCGCCGACCACAACACGCCGACCACCGACTGGGACGAGGGCATCGCGGGGGTGCGCGACCCGATGGCGCGCCAGCAGATCGAGACGCTCGACGCCAACATCAAGGCGCACGGCGCCAAGGTCTATTTCCCGTACCTCGACAAGCGCCAGGGCATCGTGCACGTCATCGGCCCCGAGCAGGGCGCGACGCTGCCCGGGATGACCGTGGTGTGCGGCGACTCGCACACCAGCACGCACGGCGCTTTCGCCTGCCTCGCGCACGGCATCGGCACCTCCGAGGTCGAGCACGTGATGGCCACGCAGTGCCTGGTGACGCGCAAGATGAAGAACATGCGCGTCAACGTCGAGGGCCCGCTCGCGCGCGGCGTCACCGCGAAGGACGTGGTGCTCGCGATCATCGGCCGCATCGGCACCGCCGGCGGCACCGGCCACGCCATCGAGTTCGCCGGCAGCGCGATCCGGTCGCTCTCCATGGAAGGCCGCATGACGGTGTGCAACATGGCGATCGAGGCGGGCGCGCGCGCCGGCATGGTCGCCGTCGACGACACCACGCTCGAGTATCTCAAGGGCCGGCCGTTCGCCCCCAAGGGGGCCGAATGGGAGCGCGCGGTGGAGTACTGGCGCGGGCTGCGCAGCGATCTCAACGCAAGCTTCGATCGCGAGATCACGCTCGACGCGCGCGAGATCCGGCCCCATGTCACCTGGGGCACCTCGCCCGAGATGGTGCTGCCGGTCGACGAGGCCGTGCCCGACCCGGACAAGGAGAAGGACAGCCTGCGCCGCGAGGGCATGGAGCGCGCGCTGCAGTACATGGCGCTCAAGCCGCGCACCCCGATCACCGACATCCGCATCGACAAGGTATTCATCGGCTCGTGCACCAACTCGCGCATCGAGGACCTGCGCGCCGCCGCCGCGGTGGTGAAAGGCAGGCGCGTGGCGTCCAACGTGAAGCTCGCCATGGTGGTGCCGGGCTCCGGCCTGGTGAAGGCGCAGGCCGAGCGCGAGGGCCTCGACCGCGTGTTCCGCGACGCCGGCTTCCAGTGGCGCGAGCCCGGCTGCTCCATGTGCCTGGGCATGAACCCCGACCGCCTGGAGCCCGGCGAGCGCTGCGCCTCGACCTCGAACCGCAACTTCGAGGGCCGGCAAGGTCCCGGCGGCCGCACCCATCTGGTCAGCCCGGCCATGGCGGCCGCCGCGGCGATCGCCGGACACTTCGTCGACATCCGGCGGTGGAGCTAGCGATGGAAAAATTCACCGTCCTGACCGGAACCGTGGCGCCGCTGGACCGCGCCAACGTCGACACCGACCAGATCATCCCGAAGGAATACCTGTCGTCGATCAAGCGCACCGGCTTCGGGCAGGGACTGTTCTCGGCCTGGCGCAAGGATCCCGGCTTCGTGCTCAACCAGCCGCTGTACAAGGGCGCGTCGATTCTCCTCGCGCGCAAGAACTTCGGCTGCGGCTCCTCGCGCGAGCACGCGCCCTGGGCGCTCATGGACTACGGCTTTCGCTGCGTCATCGCACCGTCGTTCGCCGACATCTTCTTCACCAACTCGTTCAAGAACGGCTTCCTGCCCGTCGTGCTCGCCGAATCCGAGATCGACGGCCTGTTCCACGACTGCGCCGCCTTTCCGGGTTTTCAGCTGAGGATAGACCTGGACAGGCAGACGGTGTCCACGGTCGACGGCTCCAAGGTCATGCGCTTCGACATCGACCCGTTCCGCAAGTACTGCCTGCTGAACGGGCTGGACGAGATCGGCCTCACGCTGCGCCAGGCGGACAAGATCCGCGCCTTCGAGGCGCAGCGCAAGGCGCAATTTCCCTGGTACTTCTAAGGTGAAGATCGCGGTGCTGCCCGGCGACGGCATCGGGCCGGAGATCGTCGCGCAGGCGAAGCGGGTCCTGCTCAGGCTGAACCTGCCGCTGGAGATGGCCGAGGCGCCGGTCGGCGGCGCGGGCTACGAGGCGGGCGGACACCCGCTTCCCGCCGCCACGCTGGCGCTGGCGAGGCAGGCCGACGCGGTGCTGTTCGGCGCTGTGGGCGATCCGCGCTACGACAGCCTGGAGCGCGCCAAGCGCCCCGAGCAGGCGATCCTGGGGCTGCGCAAGGAGCTCGGTCTGTTCGCCAACCTGCGGCCCGCGCAGGTGCACGCCGAGCTTGCCGGGGCCTCCGCGCTCAAGGCCGAGGTCGTGGCCGGCCTGGACATCCTCATCGTGCGCGAGCTGACCGGCGACATCTACTTCGGCCAGCCGCGCGGGATAAGGAAACTGAGCGGTTCGCCGAACGGCGTGCGCGAGGGCTTCGACACCATGCGCTACAGCGAGCCCGAGATCCGGCGCATCGCGAAGGTGGCGTTCGAGGCGGCGCGCAAACGCTCCAGAAGGCTCTGCTCGGTGGACAAGGCGAATGTTCTGGAAACCTCGCAGTTGTGGCGCGAAGTCGTCAGCGAGGAGGGAAAGAGCTTCCCCGACGTCGAGCTTTCCCACATGTACGTCGACAACTGCGCGATGCAGCTGGTGCGCACCCCGAAGCAGTTCGACGTCATCGTCACCGGCAACATGTTCGGCGACATCCTGTCCGACGAGGCCTCGATGCTGACCGGCTCGATCGGCATGCTGCCCTCGGCGGCGCTCGACGAACGCGGCAAGGGGCTGTACGAGCCGATCCACGGCAGCGCGCCGGACATCGCCGGCAAGGGCCTCGCCAACCCGCTCGCCACGATCCTGTCCGCGGCGATGATGCTGCGCTACTCGCTCGGGCAGCCGGCGGCGGCGGACCGGGTGGAGCGCGCGGTTGCCAAAGTTTTGCAGTCCGGTTTGCGCACCGCGGATATCTTCACTCCCGGAACGCGCAAAGCCGGCACCGCCGAAATGGGCGACGCGGTGGTGGCGGCGCTTTAAACTATGGGCATGCTCAGAGTCGGGATCGTCGGCTGGCGCGGCATGGTGGGCTCGGTCCTCGTGCAGCGCATGCGCGAGGAGCGCGATTTCGACCACGTCGAGCCGCTGTTCTTCTCCACCTCGCAGGCGGGCGGCAAGGGGCCGGACATCGGCAAGGCGGTCGAGGCCGTGAAGAGCGCGACCGACATCGGCGAGCTGAAGAAGCTGCCGGTGATCATCTCCTGCCAGGGCGGCGACTACACCAGCGAGGTGCACCCGCGGCTGCGCAAGGAGGGCTGGAAGGGCTACTGGATCGATGCCGCCAGCGCGCTGCGCATGAACGACGACGCCGTCATCATCCTCGATCCCGTGAACATGCCGTTGATCAAGGATTCCGTATCGAACGGCGTGAAGAACTACATCGGGGGAAATTGCACCGTGAGCCTGATGCTGATGGGCCTCGCGGGGCTTTTCCAGCGCGACGAGGTCGAATGGATGACCACCATGACCTACCAGGCGGCCTCGGGCGCGGGCGCGGCCAACATGCGCGAGCTGGTGGCGCAGATGGCGAAGATCGGCGAGAGCGCGCAGCGCCTGCTCGCCGACCCGGCATCGGCGATCCTCGACATCGACCGGGCGGTCACCGATTCGATCCGCGCGGCCGACCTGCCGAAGCAGAATTTCGGCTATCCGCTGGCGGCGAGCCTGCTTCCCTGGATCGACAAGGACCTCGGCAACGGCCAGAGCCGCGAGGAATGGAAGGGCCAGGCGGAAACCAACAAGATCCTCGGCAGGAATGGCCACGCCATTCCGGTGGACGGCGTGTGCGTACGGGTGGGCGCGATGCGCTGCCACAGCCAGGCGCTCACCATCAAGCTCAAGCGCGCGCTGCCGCTCGACGAGGTCGAGGGCATGCTGGCCGAAGCCAACGACTGGGTGAAGGTCGTGCCCAACCGGCGGGAGGAAACGCTGGCCGAGCTTACCCCGGCGGCGGTGACCGGCAAGCTGTCGGTGCCGGTCGGCCGGCTGCGCAAGCTGCCGATGGGCAAGGACTTTCTGTCCGCCTTCACCGTCGGCGACCAGCTCCTTTGGGGGGCCGCCGAGCCCTTGCGGCGGATGCTACGAATCCTTCTGGATTCAGGGGTCAAGGCCTGAAACGTTGACCTGATTTGTAAATTTGCAGGCCTAAGGCCATGATGTTAAGGTAGTTGGTCCGGGCACCTAGAAGAACGACAGGGCGGGGGAATGAGCAGAATCACCTTAGCGATCATTGCGGCCACGCTCTGGCTCGCGGCGCCGTTGGCGCACGCGGCCGGGCTGGGCCGGATTACCGTTTTGTCGCCGCTGGGCCAGCCGCTCAATGCCGAGATCGACGTGGTTGCTCTGCGGCCGGCAGAAGAGGAGGGGCTGACCGCGCGGCTCGGATCCCTCGAGGCGTTTCGCCAGGCCGGCATAGAGCCGGGCGCCGTGCATAGCGGCATGCGGGTGGCGCTCGAGCGGCGCGGCGGTCGAACCCTCATCCGCGTGACCACCGCGCAGCCGGTCAACGAGCCGTTCCTCGACCTGCTGGTCGAACTGCAATGGAACGCCGGGCGCCTGGTGCGCGAATACACGCTGCTGCTCGATCCGCCGGACTACAAGGGACCGCAGGCGATTGCGGCCGCGCCGCCGCCGAAGCCCGCGGCCCCGACCGCGCAGCCGCTGCCGCCGCTCGAATCGAAGCCGGCGCCCGAGCCGCAGGCCTCGCCGTCCGCCGGTGAGCCGGCGCCGACCATCGCGGCACCCGCACCGGCGCCGCCGGCCGCGGGCGCAAGCTATGAAGTGAAGCGCGGCGATACGCTTGGCGCGATCGCGCGCCAGCACCTGCCGCCGGGCGTGACGCTGAACCAGATGCTGATCGCCATCTACCGCGCCAACCCGGAGGCGTTCATCCGCGAGAACGTGAACCTGGTGCGCGCCGGCCGCATCCTCAGCATCCCGGATGGCGACAGCCTCGGCACGGTGGACCTGCAGGAAGCCAACCGGCTGGTGCGCGCGCACCACGCCGAATTCAACGAGTACCGCAGCAGGCTCGCGGCTGCTCCCGCCAAGGCAGACGCCGCTTCCGGTCAGCGCGCCGTCGAAGGCCAGATCGAAGCCAAGCCTGAGGTACCTGCGCCGAGCGCGCCGCAGGACCAGCTGCGCCTGTCCAAGGCGGACCCCGCCAAGCCGGCGGCGCCAGGCGCACGCGCCGCGCAGGAAGACGACGCGGTCGCGCGTGAGCGCGCGCTCAATGAAGCGCAGTCGCGCGTCGCCGATCTGGAGAAGAACGTCGCCGACCTGCAGAAGCTGCTGGAGCTGAAGAACCAGCAGCTCGCCGAGCTGGAGAAGAAGGCCGCGGCGAAGCCCGCCCCCGCAGTGCCGGCGCCTGCGCCGATCACGCCCGTTGCGCCTGTGGCAAAGGCCCCCGAAGCCCCGACCCCCGAAGCCCCGAAGCCTGAAGCTCCGAAGCCCGAAGCAGCGAAGCCGGCCCCCGCGCCCGAAGCCGCCGCCCCGCTTCCGGCGCCGATTCCCCAGGTCAAGAAGGCCGAGCCCGCGAAGCCCGCGGCCAAGAAGCCGGCGCCGAAGAGGGCCGCGCCGCCGCCGCCGCCCAGCCTGATCGACGAATTCCTCGACAACCAGATCGCGCTGCTCGGCCTGGGCGCGGTGGTCCTGCTGCTCGTCGGCTACGGGGTCTGGTCGTGGCGCAAGAAGAAAGCCAGCCAGGCGAAATTCCAGGACAGCGTGCTCGGCGCAGCCGCCGGCGGCGCCGCTTTCGGCGCGGCCGCGGCGGACGCATCTTCACCCTCGGTGTCGCAGACCTCGGTGAACCAGCCGGTGGCCGGCATGGAGGCCGAGGAAGTGGACCCGATCGCCGAGGCCGACGTGTACATGGCGTACGGGCGCGACGCGCAGGCCGAGGAGATCCTCAAGGAAGCGCTGCAGAAGGATTCCAAGCGCGTCCCCGTGCACGCCAAGCTGCTCGAGATCTACGCGAATCGCAAGGACGCCCGGTCGTTCGAGGAGACCGCGCTGAAGGTCAAGAGCCTGACCGGCGGTTCCGGACCGGAATGGGACAAGGCGGCTGCGCTCGGCCGCTCCGTCGACCCGGCCAACGGGCTTTACGGCGGCGCCGCGGCAGCGCCGGCCGCCGCTCCGGCGGCAGCCGCCGCCGCGGCAGCAGCAGCCCCCGCCCTCGACTTCGACCTCGGCGGCGGCACCGCGCCGAGCATGCCGAGCCTGCCCGACATCTCGCTCGACGAGAGGAAGGAAGAGCCCTCGGCGCCGGCCTCGATCGATTTCGACCTGGGCGCGGCAGCGCCGGCGGGCGGCGACCAGGGCGGCAGCGACTTCACGCCGGAAGGCACGCTCATCATGGACAAGAGCGAGCCCGAGAACACCTCGGCCGGCGGCCTGGACTTCAATCTCGACCTCGGCGGCGAGCCCGAGAAGCCGGCTGCGCCCGCGGCCGCCGCCCCGGCTGCGGAGTCGAGCGGCGGCCTCGACTTCGACCTGAACCTCGACATGGGCGGCGAGCAGGGCGCGGAGGCGGACAAGACGGCGAGCTCTTCTGCGCCGTCGATGGATCTCTCCGACATCAGCCTCGACCTGGGCTCGGCCGGCGAGCCGTCGGCGTCCGCCGCGGGCAGCGACCCGAAATGGCAGGAAGCCGCCACCAAGCTGGACCTGGCCAAGGCCTACGAGGAAATGGGTGACAAGGACGGCGCGCGGGAGCTGCTCGGCGAAGTGATGAAAGACGGCGACCCGGCGCAAAAGGGGCAGGCGGAGCAATTGCTCGCAAAGCTGGGCTGACTGGGCCGAATCGCGCTAGGCATCGAGTACGACGGCAGCCGCTTTCTCGGCTGGCAGACCCAGCCGGGCGGCGGCGCCGTGCAGGATGCCCTCGAGCCGGCCCTGGCGCAGATCGCCGGCGCGCCCATCGGCGTAACCGCCGCGGGCAGGACCGACCGCGGCGTGCATGCCACGGCACAGGTCGTGCATTTCGACGCCCCGGCGCAGCGCCCGGCGTCGGCGTGGGTGCGCGGGACCAACGCGTTGCTGCCCGGGTCGGTGGCAGTATTGTGGTCCAAGGAAATGCCGCCCGAGTTCCACGCCCGGTACAGCGCCGTGTCCCGCACCTATCGCTACAGGCTCCTCAACCGCCCGGTGCGCCCCGCGCTGGAAGCGCCGTACGTGGGGTGGTTTCACTCGCCGCTCGACCTGGACAGCATGCGCGCGGCGGCCCGGCTCCTGGTGGGCGAGCATGATTTCTCGGCGTTCCGCTCGTCGGAATGCCAGGCGAAGACGCCGGTGCGCACGCTGCGCGCGCTCGAAGTGGAAAGGCAGGGAGAGCGCATCGACTTCGTGCTGCGGGCGAACGCCTTCCTGCATCACATGGTGCGCAATATCGTCGGCACCCTGGTCTACGTCGGCAAGGGCAAGCATCCGCCGCAATGGGCGCGGGAGGTCCTAGATTCCCGCAACCGCGCAAAGGCGGCGCCGACTTTCGGGCCGCAAGGCCTGGTCCTGGAACGCGTCGAATACGAGGCGCGCTGGGGTCTGCCGGCGTGAGGACCCGGGTCAAGATCTGCGGCATTACCCGCCCGCGGGATGCGCAGGCGGCAGCGCGGGCCGGCGCGGACGCGATCGGGCTGGTGTTCTACCCGCCCAGCCCGCGCTACCTCTCCGGTGAGCGCGCCATCGAGATCCGCGACGCGCTGCCGCCGTTCGTGCAGACGGTGGCGCTGTTCGTCAATCCCGACGCGGCGCAGGTGGCGCAGGTGATGCAGCGCGTGCGGCCGGCCATGCTGCAGTTCCACGGCGAGGAAACGCCCGAGTTCTGCGGCCAGTTCGGCGTGCCTTTCGTCAAGGCTTGCAGGGTCCGGCCAGGGGTCGATGCGCTAGAATACCTGCGTCCTTTCTCGCGCGCGGCGGCGTGGCTGTTCGACAGCTACGTCCCGGAATACGGCGGAGTCGGCGAAGCCTTCGACCTGTCGATGCTGCCGGAGGTGAACGATCGGCCCGTGATCCTTTCGGGCGGGCTTTCCCGGGACAACGTCGCCGAGGCCATCCGCCGGGTGCGACCCTGGGGCGTGGACGTGTCGAGCGGGGTGGAATCGGCGAAGGGCATCAAGGACGTCGCCAAGATCGCCGCTTTCATAGCAGAGGTCAGGAATGCAGATGTATGACTTGCCCGACGCGCGCGGCCATTTCGGCCCTTACGGCGGCGTGTTCGTCGCCGAGACGCTAAGCGCCGCGCTGGACGAGCTGCGCGTCGCCTACGAGCTCGCGCGCAAGAATCCGGCGTTCGACGCCGAGTTCCGCTATGAGCTGAAGCACTACGTCGGGCGCCCGAGCCCGATCTACCACGCGAAGCGCCTTTCCGGGCGTTGCGGCGGCGCGCAGATCTACATCAAGCGCGAGGACCTGAACCACACCGGCGCGCACAAGATCAACAACACCATCGGCCAGGCGCTGCTCGCGCGCAGCAAGAACAAGCCGCGCGTCATCGCCGAAACCGGCGCGGGCATGCACGGCGTGGCCGCCGCCACCGTGGCCGCGCGCTACGGCATGGAGTGCGTGGTCTACATGGGCTCGGAGGACGTGAAGCGCCAGTCGGCCAACGTCTATCGCATGAAGCTGCTCGGCGCGAAGGTGGTGCCGGTCGAGTCGGGCTCGAAAACGCTGAAGGACGCGCTCAACGAGGCGATGCGCGACTGGGTCACCAACGTCGACGATACCTTCTACATCATCGGCACCGTGGCCGGCCCGCACCCTTACCCCATGATGGTGCGCGATTTCCAGTCGGTGATCGGCGCGGAATGCCTGGTGCAGATGCCCGAGATGGTTGGGCGGCAGCCCGACGCGGTGATCGCGTGCGTCGGCGGCGGTTCCAACGCCATGGGTATTTTCTACCCGTACATCCCTCATTCCAAAGTGAAGCTCATCGGCGTCGAAGCCGCGGGCGAAGGGCTCGCCAGCGGCAGGCACGCCGCCTCGCTGTGCGCCGGCAGGCCCGGCGTGCTGCACGGCAACCGCACCTACCTGCTGCAGGACGTGAACGGCCAGATCACCGAGACGCATTCCATCTCGGCGGGCCTGGACTATCCGGGCGTGGGCCCGGAGCACGCGTGGCTCAAGGACAGCAAGCGGGCCGAGTACGTGGCGGTGAGCGACGACGACGCGCTCAAGGCGTTCCACGAGCTGTGCCGGCATGAAGGGATCATTCCGGCGCTCGAGTCGGCGCACGCGGTCGCGCACGCGATGAAGATCGCCCCCGGCATGCCGAAAGACGCGATCCTGCTGGTCAACCTTTCCGGCCGCGGCGACAAGGACATGCACACCGTGGCCGAGCGCTCGGGGATGCAGCTCTGAGCATGTCGCGCATCCAGGCGCGCTTCGAAGCGCTCGCCCGGGACCGGCGCACGGCGCTCATTCCGTACATCACCGCAGGCGACCCGCATCCTTCGCTTACCGTGCCGCTGATGCGCGGGCTGGTCGAGGCGGGCGCCGACATCCTGGAGCTCGGCGTGCCCTTCTCCGACCCCATGGCCGACGGCCCGGTGATCCAGCGCGCCGGCGAGCGCGCCCTGAAGCACGGCGTGGGGCTGGCCGACGTTCTTCGATACGTCATGGAATTCCGGAACGCAGACCATACGACGCCGATCGTGCTCATGGGCTACGCCAACCCGATCGAGGCGATGGGAGTCGAGAATTTCATCGGCGCGGCAAAGACCGCCGGCGTCGACGGGGTCATCGTGGTCGACTACCCGCCCGAGGAATGCGCCGAGTTCGCCGCCCTGGCGAAGAAGAACGACATCGACCCGATCTTCCTGCTCGCGCCGACCTCGACCGACGAGCGCATCGAGCAGGTCGCCCGGGTCGGCGCCGGCTACCTCTACTACGTCTCCCTGCGCGGCGTCACGGGCGCGGCGAACCTCGATTTTTCGGAAGTGAGCTCCAGGATTCCGAGGATCCGCGCCGCTACGCGCCTGCCCATCGGCGTGGGTTTCGGCATCCGCGACGCCGACTCCGCCAGGCGCGTCGCACAGACTGCGGACGCCGTGGTGATCGGCAGCCGCATCATCCAGGAGATCGAAGCCGGCAGCGCCGACCAGGCGGTGGCCCGCGTGAAGGCCTTCCTCAAGCCGATCCGCCAGGCGCTGGACGCATGAGCTGGCTGCAGAAGCTGCTTCCGCCGAAGATCCAGCGCACCGGCACGGGCGCGCGCAAGACCGTGCCCGAAGGCCTGTGGACCAAGTGCGCGGCGTGCGACGCGGTGCTGTACAGCACCGACCTGGAGAAGAACCTCAACGTCTGCCCGAAATGCGGGCACCACGAGCGCCTCGGCGCGCGTCCCCGCCTGGACGCGCTGCTCGACCCCGACGGCCGCTTCGAGATCGGCGCCGAGGTGCTACCGGTCGACACGCTCAAGTTCAAGGACTCGCGCCGCTACACCGAGCGCCTGTCCGAGGCCCAGGACGAGACCGCGGAGAGCGACGCGCTGGTGGTGATGCAGGGCTCGATCAAGGCGCTCGGCGTGGTGTGCGCCGCGTTCGAGTTCGATTTCATGGGCGGCTCGATGGGCTCGGTGGTCGGCGAGCGCTTCGTGCGCGGGGTGCGCGTGGCCATCGAGCAGAAAATGCCCTTCGTGTGCGTCACCGCCTCGGGCGGGGCGCGCATGCAGGAGGGCCTGCTTTCGCTCGCGCAGATGGCCAAGACCACGGCGGCCCTCACCGACCTGGCCGAGCGCCGGCTGCCGTTCATCTCGGTGCTGTCGGATCCGACCATGGGCGGCGTGTCGGCGAGCTTCGCCATGATCGGCGACGTGGTGATCGCCGAGCCCAAGGCGCTCATCGGCTTCGCCGGCCCGCGCGTCATCGAGCAGACCGTGCGCCAGAAGCTGCCCGAGGGCTTCCAGCGCGCCGAGTTCCTGCTGGAAAAGGGGGCCATCGACATGATCGTCGACCGGCGGCAGCTGCGCGACAAGCTGCACGCGCTCCTCACCCTGCTGCAAGGACAGCCCGCCGACAGCGCAGCGTGACCCTGCTCGCCGAGGTGGTGCGCACGTCGGCGCAGGTGGCCGGCGACCCCGGCCGCCTCGCCAAGGCCCGCCTGATCGCCGACTGCCTGCGGCGGCTCGAGCCCGACGAAGTCGAGATCGCCATTCCTTATCTCAGCGGCGAGGCGCGCCAGGGCAGGCTCGCCCTCGGATTCTCCACTCTGAGCGCGTGCCTGGGCGGCCCATCGCAGATCCCCGTGCTGACGCTACGAGACGTGGACGCCGCGTTCACGGCCTTGAAGGACATCAAGGGCAAGGGCGCGGCCGGCCGGCGCGCTGCCGTCCTGAAGGGCCTTTTCGGGAAGGCGACCGCCGAGGAGCAGGACTTCCTCGTGCGCCTGATCCTGGGCGAGCTGCGCCAGGGGGCGCTCGAGGGAGTGATGCTGGACGCGGTGGCCGCGGCGACCGGGTTGCCCGCCGCGGACGCGCGCAGGGCCGCGACCTTCGCCGGCGGCGTGGCGCCGGTGGCGCGCGCGGCCCTGGCCGGCGGCGCCGCGGCGCTGGCGCGGTTCTCCATCCGCGTGATGCAACCGGTGCTGCCCATGCTCGCGCAGCCGGCCGAGGACGTGCAGGCCGCCATGGCGCAGCTCGGCAGCGCGATCCTCGAGTGGAAGCTCGACGGTGCGCGCGTGCAGGCGCACAAGTCGGGCGACGCGATCCGGGTCTTCACGCGCAATCTGAACGACGTCACTGCCGCCGTGCCCGAAGTGGTCGAGGCGCTGAGAAGCGCCAAAGCGCGGTCGCTGATCCTGGATGGCGAAGCGATCGCCCTGCGCCGCGACGGCCGGCCGCATCCGTTCCAGCTCACGATGCGCCGCTTCGGCCGCAAGCTCGAGGTGGACGCGCTGCGTGCGCAGCTGCCGCTCTCGGTGTTCTTCTTCGACTGCCTGCTCGCCGACGACGTGCCCATGGTGGACCGCCCGGCGCGCGAGCGCCACGACCTGCTGCGGGAATTGCTGCCCGCCGGCGTCGTCACGCCCTCACTTGTGACAGGCGACGTGCAGCAGGCGCAAGCGTTCTACCACGAGACGCTGGCGCGCGGGCACGAGGGAATCATGGTCAAGGCGCTGGAGGCGCCCTACGAGTCAGGGCGGCGCGGGGCCGGCTGGCTCAAGCTCAAGCGCGCCCGCACGCTCGACCTGGTGGTGCTCGCCGCCGAATGGGGCAGCGGCCGCCGGCGCGGCCGGCTGTCGAACCTGCACCTGGGCGCGCGCGACCCCGCGGGCGGCGGCTTCGTCATGCTGGGCAAGACCTTCAAGGGCCTGACCGACCAGATGCTGGAATGGCAGACCCGTGCCTTTCTCGAGCGCGAGGCGGCGCGCGACGACACGACGGTGCGCGTGCGCCCCGAGCTGGTCGTCGAGATCGCCTTCAACGACCTGCAGGAAAGCCCGCACTATCCCGCCGGCCTGGCGCTGCGCTTCGCGCGCGTAAAGGGCTACCGGCCCGACAAACGCCCGGAAGACGCCGATACCATCGATACGGTGCGCCGCATCTACGAGGAAAGCCTTTCTTGAAGTCGCTCGACGCCTGGCTGCGCTACATCGAGCAGCAGCATCCGAGCGCCATCGCGCTCGGGCTTGACCGGGTCGCCGAGGTTTTTTCAAGGCTTGACGCAGGCATCTCCTGTCCCGTCATTACCGTGGGCGGCACCAACGGCAAGGGCTCGACCTGCGCGATGCTGGAGTCGATCCTGCGCTGCGCCGGCTACCGCACCGGCCTGTACACCTCGCCGCACCTGCTGCGCTACAACGAGCGCGTGCGCATCGCCGGCGTCGAGGCGGGCGATGACGCGCTCGGCGAATCCTTCGAGGCGGTAGAGGGCGCGCGGCGCGACGTTCCGCTCACCTATTTCGAGTTCGGCACGCTCGCCGCGCTCCACCGCTTTGCTGCGGAACAGCTGGACATCGCGATTCTCGAGGTGGGGCTGGGCGGCCGGCTCGACGCCGTGAACATCGTGGATGCGGATTGCGCCGTGCTCACCAGCGTCGGCATCGACCACGTCGATTACCTGGGCCCGACGCGCGAGGACATCGGCCGCGAGAAGGCGGGCATCTTCCGCGCCGGGCGTCCCGCGGTGATCGCCGAGCCGAACCCGCCGGCCTCGGTGGTTTCCGCAGAGGGCGAAAAGCTCTTCCTTGGAAAGCAATTCGGATTCACTTCCGGGCAGCATCAGTGGAATTACTGGGGCCCGGGCGGGCGGCGCGGCGGGCTGGCCCATCCCGCGCTGCGCGGCAGGCTGCAACTGCGCAACGCGGCGGCCGCCCTGTGCGCGCTCGACTGCCTGCATGCGCAGATCCCGGTCGCCATGCAGGACGTGCGGCGCGGGCTGGCCGAGGTCGCGCTGCCGGGCCGCTTCCAGGTGCTGCCCGGCCGGCCGCAGGTGATCCTCGACGTCGCGCACAACCCGCAAGCGGCGCAGGCGCTGGCGGCGAACCTCGCCGACTCGGGCTTCGCGCCCGAGACCATCGCGGTGTGCGGCATGCTGCGGGACAAGGACATCGGCGCGGTGGTGCGCGAGCTTGCGCCGCGGATCACGCGCTGGCATCTCGCGTCGCTGCCCGGCCCGCGCGGCGCGCGCGCCTCGGACATCGGCGCTCACCTGCAAGGCAACATTCACGAGTACGATTCGCCGGCGCGGGCGTTTGCGGCCGCGCGGGAAGCCGCGGGCGAGGGTGATAAGATCGTCGTCTTCGGTTCCTTTCTCACCGTGGCCGACGTGATGGCATGGCTCAAGAACAACAAGACGTCGATACGCTGAAGCGCCGGGGCCGACGCCGCCTGGTCGGCGCCGTGGCGCTGGTGCTGCTCGCGGTGATCGTCCTGCCGATGGTGTTCGACCAGGAGCCGCGCCCGACCGCGCCGCAGATCAGCGTGCGCGTTCCGGGCGAAAACGAGACGCCGTTCAAGCCGAAGGCCGCCGCGCCCAGGAAAGTCGACAAGGCCGAGAAGAAGCAGGAGGCGGCAAAGCCCGAGGAGTACATCGTCCCGGTGGGCGCCTTCAGCAATCCCGACGGCGTGGTGGCGAAGCTCAAGGCAGCGAAAATGCCGCACTACACCGAGCCCTTGCAGGGCAACCTGACGCGCGTGCGCGCCGGGCCGTTCCCGACGAAGGACGCGGCCGAGAAGGCGCTGCAGAAGCTGAAGGGCCTGGGACTCGAGCCCGGCGCGGTCGCTCCCCGCGACGGATGACCTGGCTCGACCTCGCGGTGCTCGGCGTGATGGTCCTGTCGATGGCCTGGGGCCTGTGGCGCGGGCTGGTGCACGAAGTGATCTCGCTCGCCGCGTGGGTGATCGCCTTCCTCGTCGCCAACATGCTCGCCGCGCCGCTCGCCGAGCTGGTGCCGTCGGCGTCGCCGCGGCCGGACTGGCACGTGTTCGTGGCGTTCGTGGCCGTGTTCCTCGTCACCCTGACCGCCACTACGCTGGTGGGCGTGATGCTGTCGCGCCTCGCGAAGAAAGCGGGGCTAGGCAGCCTCGACCGCACGCTCGGCGGCGTGTTCGGCCTGGTGCGCGGCTGGGTCATCGTGCTGGCGTTCGCGCTGCTGGCGGGGTTGACCAACCTGCCTTCCGCCCCCGTATGGAGGGACTCGTTCATCGGCCCTTCTCTCGTGCGGGCCGCCACCTATCTCAAGGGCTGGCTGCCGGCGGCATTCGCCGACCGCTTGCGATATCATTGACTCTTAACCACACCGGGAAATTCTGCCGATGTGCGGCATCCTCGGAATCGTTGCCCACTCGCCCGTCAACCAGCTGCTCTACGACGGGCTGCTCCTCCTCCAGCACCGCGGCCAGGA
Source organism: Burkholderiales bacterium (assembly GCA_036374055.1). GTDB lineage: Bacteria > Pseudomonadota > Gammaproteobacteria > Burkholderiales > SG8-39 > SCGC-AG-212-J23. Next base: position 15,454 of record DASUUN010000423.1, on the reverse strand, counting down.
CGCGGCGGGCATCGTCACAAGCGAGCGCAACTCGTTCCACATGCACAAGGCGCCGGGCATGGTGCGCGACGTGTTCCGCACGCGCAACATGCGCTCGCTGCCGGGCAACATGGGCATCGCCCATTGCCGTTACCCGACCGCCGGCTCGGCGTTCAGCTCGGCCGAGGCGCAGCCTTTCTACGTCAACTCGCCCTTCGGCATCGTCCTGGGCCACAACGGCAACCTGACCAACTCCGAGCAGCTCAAGGACGAGATGTTCCGCACCGACCTGCGGCACATCAACACCGGGTCGGATTCCGAGGTGCTGGTCAACGTGTTGGCCCACGAGCTGGAGCAGGCCTCGGTCAAGCTGCGGCTCGATCCTCCGACTATCTTCAGGGCGGTCGCCAACGTGCACGGCCGCCTGCGCGGCGCCTACGCGGTGGTGGCGATGATCGCCGGCTACGGCGTGCTCGCGTTCCGCGACCCGTTCGGCATCCGGCCGCTGGTGATCGGTTACAACGAGACGCCCCATGGGACCGAGTACATGGTGGCCTCCGAGTCGGTCGCGGTCGATGCCAACGGCTTCCGCGTGCTGCGCGACGTGGGCCCCGGCGAGGCGGTGTTCATTGACGAGGACGGCCGCTTCCACAGCCAGCTGTGCGTGCCCAGCGCCAGCCTGAACCCCTGCATTTTCGAGTACGTGTACCTGGCGCGGCCCGACTCGCTGATCGACGGCGCCTCGGTGTACGAGACGCGCTTGCACATGGGCGAGAAGCTCGCTCAGAAGATCCGCCGCCAGTACCGGCATCTCGACGTCGACGTGGTGATACCCATCCCGGACTCCAGCCGGCCCTCCGCGCTGCAGCTCGCGCACGGCCTGGGCGTGCCCTACCGCGAGGGCTTCGTCAAGAACCGCTACATCGGACGCACCTTCATCATGCCCGGGCAGGCGGTGCGCTCGCGCTCGGTGCGCCAGAAGCTCAACCCGATGGCCATGGAGTTCTCCGGCAAGAACGTGCTGCTGGTGGACGACTCCATCGTGCGCGGCACCACCAGCCGCGAGATCGTGCAGATGGCGCGCGACTCGGGCGCCCGCAAGGTGTTCTTCGCCTCCGCCGCGCCGCCGGTGCGCTTCCCGAACGTCTACGGCATCGACATGCCCACCCGCGCGGAGCTGATCGCCGCCCACCGCAGCGAGGAGGAGGTGGCGCGCGAGATCGGCGCCGACGCGCTGGTCTACCAGGACCTCGAGGACCTGAAGGACGCGGTGCGCGCCGCCAACCCGCGCCTCGCGAGCTTCGAGACCTCCTGTTTCGACGGCGTCTACATCACCGGCGACATCACCAGCGACTATTTGCGCACCATCGAGATCCGGCGCGACGCCCGGCGCGACTCGGCCGACGACGACGCCGCCCAGCTCGATTTGAACCTGGCTGCCTGATATACTTTTCGCCTTTCGCGCCGATTTGAGCCACAGCTTGCGGGCGCGTAACAAATACCGCTAAAGCGTGCCGAGAGAACCCGGTCCGCTTGAACAGAGGATCGGGTTTTTTATGGACGAGAAGCAGCAGTTTTCCACCCAGGCGGTGCGCGCCGGGCAGGCGCGCAGCCAGTTCCAGGAGCACGCCGAGGCGCTCTACCTCACCTCGAGCTTCGTCTTCGACAACGCGGCGCAGGCCCAGGCGCGCTTCGTCGGCGGCGATCCGGGCGTGGTGTACTCGCGCTACACCAACCCCACGGTGTCGATGTTCCAGGACCGCCTCGCCGCGCTGGAGGGCGCCGAGGCCTGCATCGCCACGTCCTCCGGCATGTCGGCGATCCTCGCCACCGTGATGTCGCTGCTCAAGGCGGGCGACCACGTGGTGTGCTCGAGCGCCGTGTTCGGCGCCACGGTGCAGCTCTTCAGCAACTACTTCGCGCGCTTCGGGGTCGAGACCGCGTTTGTTTCGCCTACCCGGGTCGAGGAGTGGGAAGCCTCGGTGCGAAAAAACACCAGGCTCCTGTTCCTCGAGACGCCCTCCAATCCGCTGACCGAGGTGTCGGACATTGCCGCGCTTGCCGCAATAGCCAGGAAGGCGGGCGCGCTGCTCGCCGTGGACAACGTGTTCTGCACGCCGGCGCTGCAGCGGCCGCTGGAGCTGGGCGCCGATCTGGTGATCCACTCGGCCACCAAGCACCTCGACGGCCAGGGCCGGGTGCTGGGCGGCGCAGTGCTCGGCCCGGCAAAGCTGGTCAACGAGCACATGGTGCCGTTCCTGCGCACCGCCGGGCCGTCGCTGTCGCCGTTCAATGCCTGGGTGATCCTGAAAGGCCTGGAGACGCTGGAGCTGCGCATGCTCGCGCAGTCGGCCGCGGCGCTGGAGCTGGCCCGCTGGCTGGAGTCGCATCCCGCGGTGGCGCGCGTGTTCTACCCGGGGCTCGAGTCGCATCCGCAGCACGCGCTCGCGCGCCGCCAGCAGCGCGCCGGGGGCGCCGTGCTGTCGTTCGAAGTGAAGGGCGGCCGCGCGGCGGCATGGCGCCTGATCGACGCCACCCGCCTGATATCGATCACCGCCAACCTCGGCGACGTGAAGACCACCATCACGCATCCGGCCACCACGACCCATGGCCGCCTGTCGCCGGAGGCCCGCGCGGCGGCCGGCATTACCGACGGCCTGGTCCGTTTGGCGGTGGGGCTGGAGGCGCCCGCCGACCTCGAGACAGACCTGGAGCGCGGCCTGTCGTAGGATTAAGGCGTGCATTTGGCACGCCTTCTCGCGCAGGCAGCGCTGCTCGGCGCTGCATATTTCATCGCCGCGAAGCTCGCTCTGGCGATGGCCATCCCCCCCGGGTATGCCACGCCGATCTCGCCGGGCTCGGGACTGGCGCTGGCGGCGCTGCTGCTCGGCGGCAGCCGCCTGTGGCCCGCCATCTGGCTGGGCAGCGCCGCGGCCAACCTGACCATCGAGACTTCTTTCATCGCCTCGGCGGTCATCGCGACCGGCAGCTCGGTGCAGGCGCTGGCCGGGGCCGCGCTGATCCGGCGCTACGTCGGCCTGCCGCACCGTTTCCGCCGCGCCGACGAGGTGGTGAAGTTCATCGCCCTGGCGGCGCTGGTGTCGACCATCGCGCCGACGCTCGCCCTGCTGCCGCTCGGCCTGCTGCATCCCCTGGCGGGGCCGGAATTGTTCTGGAACTGGTGGACCTGGTGGCAGGGCGACGCCAGCGGCATCCTGCTGGTCGCGCCGCTTCTGCTCGGCTGGGCGGGCGGCGGCACCGTTCGCTGGACGCGCGAAAAGGTCCTGGAAGGCGCGCTGCTCGCCATCCTGCTGATCGCCGCAGCGCAGCTCGTGTTCCGCGGCGGCGCCGAGGGGGCTTCGGCGTACGCGGCGAGCTTCCTCGTCCTGCCGTTCATCGTCTGGGCGGCGTTCCGCTTCAGCCAGCGCGAGGTCACCACGGCCATCGCGGTGGTGTGCGCAATCGCGCTGTGGCATACGCCGCCGACCAACGAGGCGCGCCTTCTCCTGCTGCTGTTCGTGAGCACCGCGGTGTTCACCGGGCTGATGCTCTCGGCGGTGCTGGGCCAGCTCGAGGAGGCGATGGCCGCGCTGCAGGGCCGCCAGCGACAGCTCGAGCGGCGGGTCAGCGAGCGCACGCACGACCTCGCCGACAGCGAGCGGCGCTTTCGCCTGATGGTGGAAAGCGTGGTCGACTACTCGATCTTCATGCTCGACGCGCAGGGCCGCGTGGCGAGCTGGAACGCCGGCGCCCAGCGCACCGCCGGCTACCGCGCCGCGGAGATCATCGGGCGGCATTTCTCCTGCTTCTACCCGCGCGAGGAGGTCGAGCGGCGCAAGCCGGAATGGGAGCTCGAGCTCGCCGCCGCGGAGGGCCGCTTCGAGGAGGAGGGCTGGCGGGTGCGCAAGGACGGCTCCACCTACTGGGCGAGCGTGGTGATTACCCCCGTGCGCGACGACCAGGGCGCGCTGCTCGGCTACGCCAAGGTGGTGCGCGACCTCACCGAGCGCAACCGCGTGGAAGCCGAGCTGATCCGCGCGCGCGTGAGCGCCGAAAGGGCGAGCGAGGCGAAGTCGCAGTTCCTCGCCAACATGTCGCACGAGCTGCGCACGCCGCTGAACAGCCTGCTGATCCTCGCGCGGCTGCTTGCCGACAACGCCGGCGGCAACCTTACCGAGAAGCAGGTGCAGTTCGCGCAGACCATCTACGACTCGGGCATGGACCTGCTGGCGCTGATCAACGATCTGCTCGACCTCGCCAAGATCGAGTCGGGCGCGGTCACCATGCTCAATATCGCGCCCGCGCGGCTGGACGAGCTGCGCGCGGACCTCGAGCGCAGCTTCGCCCAGGTGGCGCAGAACAAGGGGCTGGAGTTCCTCGTCACCCTGGATCCCGCGCTGCCGCCCGCCATCCGCACCGACATGACGCGCCTGAAGCAGGTGCTCAAGAACCTGCTGGCAAACGCCTTCAAGTTCACCCGGCAGGGCAGCGTGGCGCTGCACGTCGCCCCGGCCGAGCCCGGTCGCATCGCCTTCGCCGTGAGCGACACCGGCATCGGCATACCGCCGGAGAAGCAGCGGATCATTTTCGACGCCTTCCAGCAGGCCGACGGCACCACCAGCCGCCAGTACGGCGGCACCGGCCTGGGGCTTTCCATCAGCCGAGAGCTCGCCCGCCTGCTCGGCGGCGAGCTGAGCGTCGTGAGCGAGCCGGGCAAGGGCAGCACGTTCACGCTGCTCCTGCCGGCTTCGGGCGAGGTCTCGGCGCTCGCCGCTTGAGGGTCTTGCTCCTGGGCGCGAGCGGCTTTATCGGCCGGCATACGGCCGCGGCCCTGCGCGCCGCCGGCCACGAAGTGCATACGTCCGGCATCCGCTTCGAGGCTGCGCAGCAGCCGCAGGCCTGGCTCGGCGCGCTCGAGCGCGTGGAAGCCGTGGTCAACGCCGTCGGCATCTTCCGCGAAAGCGGCACGCAGACTTTCCGGGCGCTGCACGAGGCGGCGCCGCGCGCGCTGTTCGAGGCCTGCGCGGCGCTCGGCGGGCGCCGCGTGGTGCAGATATCGGCGCTCGGCGCGGACGCGCACGCGCGCAGCCGGTTCCACGTGTCGAAAAGGCGTGCGGACGATTTCCTGCGCGCGAGCCGGATGGACTGGGCGATCGTGCAGCCCTCGCTGGTGTTCGGCGAGCAGGGCGCGAGCGCCCGCCTGTTCGCGCTGCTCGCTTCGCTGCCGCTGACGCCGCTCCCCGGGAACGGTCGCCAGCGCGTGCAGCCGATCCACGTCGAGGACCTCGCCGAGGCCGTCGCCGGGCTGGTCGGCGCGCCGCCAAGGGCCGTGGTGCACGCGGTGGGCCCTCGCGAGCTGGAGCTGCGCCAATGGCTCGCAATCCTGCGCGCGCAGATGGGGCTGGGCACGCCGCGCTTCCTGGAGGTACCGCGCATCCTGGTGCCGCTCGACCGCGAAACGCTGCAGATGCTCGAGCGCGGCAGCACCGCCTCCGCGGAAAACGTGACCAAGCTGCTCGGCCGTGCGCCGCGTCCGCCGGAGAACTTCATCACGACCAAGGAATCAAGCGCGATCCTCACGCGTGCGCGGCTCGACTGGCTGCTACCGGCGCTGCGCGCCTCGGTGGCGATCGTCTGGATCGGCAGCGGCGTGGTGTCCCTCGGCCTGTATCCGGTGGCTGACAGCCTGGCGATGCTGGCACGCGTCGGCCTCGCCAGTCCCGCGGTCCTCTACGGCGCCGCGCTGCTGGACATCGCGCTTGGGGTGGCGATTTACCTGCTCAAGCGCCGCAAGTGGCTCTGGCGCCTGCAGATGGCGCTGATCGCCGGGTACAGCGCCGTGATCGCGGTGTGGCTGCCCGAGCTCTGGCTGCATCCTTTCGGGCCGCTGCTGAAGAACCTGCCGATGCTTGCCGCCATCGTCGCGCTGCACGAGCTCGAGGAGCCGCGGTGATGGAATACCTGGTCGTCAAGTGGCTGCACGTGCTGTCGTCCACGGTGCTGTTCGGCACCGGGCTCGGCTCGGCCTTCTACATGTTCTTCACCAACCGCTCGGGCGAGGTGCGCGCCATCGCCATAGTGGCGCGCCGCGTGGTGATCGCCGACTGGCTGTTCACGACGCCCACGGCCATCGTGCAGCCGCTGACCGGCTTCTGGCTGCTGCACCTGTCGGGCATCCCGTGGACTGCCGGCTGGGTGCTGTGGTCGCTGGTCCTGTACGTGGTCGCGGGGGCGTGCTGGCTGCCGGTGGTCTGGATCCAGATCCGGATGGCGGAGATGGCGCAGCGCGCGGCCGATGCCGGCGCGCCGCTACCGCCGCGCTTCTGGCGCTACCACGCGGTGTGGACCGCCCTCGGCTGGCCGGCGTTCATCGCTTTCGTCGCGATCTTTTTCCTCATGGTGGTCAAGCCGGACGTTTAGTCGCGATGCCAGCCCGAATCCCGGCTCAGGCCCCGCCGATGCCGCGCACGATGCGGCCGGTCCCTCCGCAGTTGCGGCATTCCTCGTCGCGGGAGGTCCTGCCTTTGCCGTTGCATTCGGGGCAGATGTCCTCGCCGGTGCCCGGGGTCCCGGGCGGGGCCTCGTCTCCCGGGCTGACCGGCTGGGCGGGGTCCGGCTTCAGGACTTTTCCTCCTCCTCCTCCATTTCACCCATCAACTCGGTCTTGCGCTCGCGCATGCGGGCGCCGAGCTCTTCGAGGTCGAGGTCGGTCTTCTTCGCCTCGGGGAACATCTCGTCCTCCTCTTCCTTCACGTGGTGCTTGACGTACTCGCCCAGCACCGTAAAGGTGGCGTGGAAGTTGGGATCGTCGGGGCCCATGTTCTCGAGCTGCTCGATCAGCATCTTGGCCGTCTCGTGCTCCACCTGGGCCTCGTTCATGATGTCCTCGTCGTCGATGGCCTCGCGCACCGCCGGATAGAAGATCTCCTCTTCCAGCGCGGTATGCACCTTGAGCTCCTCGCACACCGTCTGCACGAGCTGCTGCATCGCCTCGCCGTCCTCGCGGTCCAGCTTCTCGAATTCCTTGAACGCCTTCTTGACCTTGTCGTGGTCCTCCTTGAGCATCTCCAGGGCACCGCCGGCCTTCGCCTTGCTCTTCGCCATGTCCGTTCCTTTCGGGGTTGACCAGAGCGCTGCAGCAACCGCCGTACCGGGAAAGCGTCGGGCGGGGCCCCGCCGCCCCGACCCCATTCTTACCGCGCGGCGTAAGAATTACTGCGGGAAGCGGACCATGCGCGGCTGCCCGGCGCCGATTTCGAGGTAGCCGCCGGGCCCGTACCAGTCCGGCAGTACCCAGCGCTCGCAGTGCCGGCCGTCGACGTCGTGCTCGTGGCGGCCGGCACGGTGGGTGTGGCCGTGCACCAGCCGGCGCACGCCGTGCGAGCGTAGGGCCTGCACGACAGCGCTGTCGTTGACGTCCATGATGTCCGCCGGCTTCGCCTGGATCACCGCCTTGCTCTTCTCGCGCAGGCCGAGGATCATGCTGCGCCGCTCGGCGCGCGGCTTGGCGAGGAATTCCCGCTGCCACTCCCCGGAGCGGGCAATCCGGCGCCAGGCCTGGTACTCGTGGTCGTCCGTGCACAGCGTGTCGCCGTGGGCGAGCAGGGTCGCTTCTCCGCCCACCTCGATTACGGTGGGATCGGGGAGCAGCACCGCCCCCGTGGCGCGGCAGAAGCCCTCGCCGAGGAGGAAGTCGCGGTTGCCGTGCATCAGGAGCACCGGTACGCCGTGGCGCGTAAGGCCGCGCAGCAGGCCGGCGATCACCGCATTGAACGGCGCCTCGAGGTCGTCGTCGCCGATCCAGTACTCGAAGAAATCGCCCAGGATGTAGAGCGCGGACGCGCCGCGTGCCTGCTCCTCGAGGAAGGCGATGAACCGCTCGTTGGCCGCCGCGCGCTCCTCGCTGAGGTGCAGGTCCGAGATGAAGAGCGCGGGCACTACGACTACTTCTTGGCGTCCACCACCGTCATGGACTCGATGACGACCGGCTGCTGCGGTACGTCGGTGCGGAACGGCCCGCCCGAGCCGGTGGGCGACTTGGCGATCTTGGTCACCACGTCCATGCCCGAGACCACCTTGCCGAACACCGCGTAGCCCCACCCGTCCTGCGCCTGGGCGGCGTTCAGGAAGTCGTTGTTCTTCATGTTGATGAAGAACTGGGCCGAGGCCGAGTGCGGCGCGCTGGTGCGCGCCATCGCGACGGTGCCGATGTCGTTCTTGAGGCCGTTCTTGGCCTCGTTCTGCACCGGGTCGCGGGTCGGCTTCTGCCGGTAGCCGCCGTCGAAGCCACCGCCCTGGATCATGAAGCCGTCGATCACGCGGTGGAAAATGGTGCCGTTGTAGTGCCCGTCCTTAACGTACTGCAGGAAATTCTCGACCGTCTTGGGCGCCTTGGCCGGGTACAGCTCGAGGCGGATGGTGCCCAGGTTGGTGCGCACGTCGACCTGCGGGTCGGCGGCCAGCGCGCCCGGAGGGACGGCGGCGACCGAGAGGAGGAAAAGATGCTTCAGATTCATGCCGCTCCTTCATAGAAAATCTTCCAGCGCAGCGCCTTCCTTGCGTCTCCGCGAGCGTGGCCCGCGGGGCGTCGGAATTCTGCATTGTGTTATATTTTCAAGGCCCTACGAAAGGTCGCATTCTATCTTAAAGATCTACAACAGCCTAGGCAGGGCAAAGCAGGAGTTCGTCCCCCTCGAGCCGCCCGCCGTGCGCATGTACGTCTGCGGCATGACGGTATACGACTATTGCCACCTCGGCCATGCCCGGGTGCTGGTGGTGTTCGACGTGGTGCGGCGCTGGCTGCGCCAGAGCGGCTTTCGCGTGACGTATGTCCGCAACATCACCGACATCGATGACAAGATCATCCGCCGCGCCGCCGAGAACCGCGAGCCGGTCGAGGCCCTGACCGGGCGCTTCATCCGCGCCATGGACGAGGACGCCGCCGCCCTCGGGGTCGAGAAGCCCGATCACGAGCCGCGCGCCACGCAGTACGTGCCGCAGATGCTCGCCTTCATCGACGAGCTGAATGCGAAAAAGCTCGCCTACGCGGCGGCCTCCGGAGACGTCAATTACGCGGTGCGGCGATTTCCCGGCTACGGCAAGCTCTCGGGCAAGTCGCTGGACGAGCTGCGCGCCGGCGAGCGGGTGGAGGTCGACGCCTCGAAGGAAGACCCCCTCGACTTCGTGCTGTGGAAGCGCTCCAAGCCCGAGGAGCCGAAATGGCCCTCCCGGTGGGGTGAGGGCCGGCCCGGGTGGCATATCGAGTGCTCGGCGATGGGGCGGGCGCTGCTCGGCGAGCAGTTCGACATCCATGGCGGCGGCCAGGACCTGCAGTTCCCGCACCACGAGAACGAGATCGCCCAGTCCGAGGGCGCCACGGGCAAGCCTTTCGTCAAGTACTGGATGCACAACGGCTTCGTGCGCGTCGACGAGGAGAAGATGTCCAAGTCGCTGGGCAACTTCTTCACCGTGCGCGACGTGCTGAAGAAGTACGACGCCGAGGTGGTGCGCTTCTTCATCCTGCGCGCGCATTACCGCAGCCCGCTGAACTATTCGGATGCGCACCTCGAAGACGCCAAGAGCGCGCTCACGCGCCTCTATACGGCTTTGAAAGACAGCACCGAAGCGAAGGTGGACTGGACCGAAGCCCACGCCCGGCGCTTCAAGGTAGCGATGGACGACGACTTCGGCACGCCCGAAGCGATGGCGGTGCTGTTCGACCTCGCGACGCGCGTCAACGCGGGGGAGAAGGCGCTCGCGCCGCAGCTGCGCGGGCTGGGCGGCGTGCTCGGCCTGCTGCAGCGCGATGCGCAGGAGTTCCTGCAGGGGGGCGAGGCCGAAGGCTGGATCGCCGAGGCCATCGAAGCGCGCGCCGCCGCGCGCAAGCGCAAGGATTTCGCGCAGGCCGACCGCATCCGCGAGACGCTGCTTGACAAGGGCATCGTCCTCGAAGATGTTGGCGGACGCACCACCTGGCGCCGCAAATAGCTCGTCCCTGAACGCATACATCCTCGCATGAGCCCTTTCGAGCTGGCCGAACCCGGGACGCTTTCTCAGGCCTTCGATTTGTTGCAGGACGAAGGCGCGAGGCCGCTCTCCGGCGGCACGGCGCTCATGCTGATGATGAAGGCGGGCGTATTCCGGCCGACGCGCCTGGTCTGCCTGAGAAAGCTGAAGCTGGAAGGCATCGACGCGGCGCCCGACGGCGGGCTGCGCATCGGCGCCATGACGACGCTGCGGGCGCTCGAGCGCTCGGAAAGATCATTCCCCGTCCTGAAGAGAACCCTGCGCACGCTGGCCAACGTGCGCGTGCGCAACGTGGCGACGGTCGGCGGCGCGCTGGCGCATGCCGATCCGCACATGGACCTGCCGCCGCTGCTCGCTGCGCTCGGCGCGCGCGTGACCATCGCGGGACCCGGCGGCGAGCGCAGCGCGCCGGTCGAGGCGCTGTACGCGGGTTACCTCGAGAACACCCTGAAGCGCAACGAGCTCATCACGCGGCTGGAACTGCCGCCGCTCGGCAAGCGCCGCGCTGCGTACCTCAAGTGCACCACGCGCTCGGCCGACGATTGGCCGGCGCTCGGCATGGCGGTAATGCTCGACGGCGACGAGGCGCGCGTGTTCGTCAGCGCGGCCACCGACCGGCCGACCCGGCTGGCGGCGGCGGAGAGGATCCTGAAGACCGGGGACGTGAAACGCGCCGCGGAAGCGGCCGCCGAGGAAGTGCAGATCGAGAGCGACCTGCACGGCTCGGCCGCGTACAAGAAGCAGCTGATCCGCGTTTACCTCGCAAGGGCGATCCATGAAGCGCGCAACCCAGTCCACTGAGACGCCGCAGGTCGGGCGTTCCGTGCCGCGCCTGGAGTCCTGGCTGAAGGTCACCGGCCGGGCCGAGTACGTGCACAACCTGCGCCTGCCCGGCATGCTGTACGGCAAGATCTTCCGCAGCACGGCGGCGCACGGGAAGATCCGGCGCATCGACGTGTCGGCGGCGCAGGCGGCGGCCGGCGTCTACCGCGTGGTGACCGGAGAGGACATCCGCAAGCTCATTCCCGAGCCCTACTACGGCCCGGCTTTCCACGACCAGCCGATCCTCGCGCTGGACAAGGTGCGCTACGTCGGCGAGCCGGTCGCGGTGGTGCTGGCCTCCGACCCGCATGTCGCCGAGGAGGCCGCGCATCTGATCGTCGCCGAATACGACGAGCTGCCCGCGGTGTACGACGAGGTCGAGGCGATGACCTCAAAGGCCATCGTGCACGACGCGCTCAAGCCCGCCGGTACGTTCCCGGACCTGAAGCATGTGAAGGGAAAAACCGGCACCAACGTGGCGCTCGACTTCCACCTGCGCCGCGGCGACGCGCCGGCGGCGCTGAAGAAGGCCGAGCGCGTGTTCGAGCACCGCTTCCGCACCCAGCAGGTGATGCACACGCCGCTCGAGCCGCTGGTGTCGGTGGCCGAGTCCACGGACAGCTCGCTCACCATCCATACCGCGTCGCAAAGCCCGTCGTTCGTGCGCATCGAGGTGGCGCGCCTGCTCGGCTGGCCGGAGAACCGCATCCGCGTGCGCGTGCCGTTCCTCGGCGGCGGCTTCGGCGCCAAGCTCTACATCAAGCTCGAGGCGCTGGTTTCCGCGCTGTCGCTGCTTACCGGCCGCCCGGTAAAGGTCTCGCTGACGATGGAGGAGCAGTTCTTCACCATCACCAAGCACCCCACCACCTTCCGCATCAAGACCGGCGTGACGCGCGACGGGCGCATCACGGCGCGCGAGTGCGAGGTGTGGTGGAACGGCGGCGCCTACGCCGACATCGGCCCGCGCGTGACGCAGAAGTCGGGATTCACCGCGCCGGGCCCCTACGACATCGACGACGTGCTGATCGACTCGTACTCCCTGTATACGAACCGGCCGCCGGCCGGCGCGCTGCGCGGGTTCGGCATCCCGCAGCTGGTGTGGGCGTACGAGAGCCACATGGACATGATGGCGCGCGAGCTCGGCCTCGACCCGATCGCCTTTCGCCGCAGGAATCTGCTGCGCGACGGCCGCCCGCAGGCCACCGGCACGGTGCTGCGCGACGCGGCGCTCGAGAAGGTGCTCGACCGGCTCGCGGTGCTGATGGACTGGGAAAAGCCCTTCGACCGCGGCGCGGGCGTGCTGCGCAGGGGCCGGGGCATCGCCATCGGCTTCAAGGCCTGCGTGTCCCCCACCACCTCGCTCGCCGCGGTGAACGTGAGCGCCGACGGCAGCTGCACCGTGTATTGCAGCACCGCGGACATGGGGCAGGGCTCCGACACGGCGATGGCGCAGATCGCCGGCGAAGTGCTGCACATGGCGGCCGAATCCATCCGCGTGGTGCATTCCGACACCGACGTCACGCCCTACGACATGGCGACGCTCGGCTCGCGCTCGCTGTTCCACATGGGCAACGCGGTCAAGCTCGCCGCGGAAGAGGCGCGGGACAAACTCGCTGCATTGAGAAAAGAGCTGGGCCTGCCGGCCGACGCCGAGGTCATCGACATCTTCAGGAAGAAGTACGGCATGCAGGCGGGCAACGTGGTGGGCACCGGGAGCTACATCCCGACCTACAAGTCGCCGGACGCCAACGGCCTCACCGACAACGCCACGCCGTTCTGGATGGTGGGCGCCACCGGCGTGGAAATCGAGGTGGATACCGAAACCGGGCGCGTGCGCGTCACCCGCATGGTGAACGTCGGCGACGTCGGCACGCCGATCAACCCGAAGATCGTCGAGACGCAGCTGTCGGGCGCCTCGATCATGCAGCTCGGCTTCACGCTGCTGGAAAAGATGGAGTTCGACGGCAACGGCCAGCTGCGCAACGCCTCGCTCGCCGAATACCGCATCCCCGGCTTCCTCGACCTCCCGGCGAGCATGACCAGCGAGGCAGTGGTGGCCGAGCAGAACGGCGGCCCGTTCGGCGGCAAGGGAGTGGGCGAGACCGGCACCTTCGGCGTGTCGCCCGCCATCGCCAACGCAGTGCACGACGCGGTGGGCGTGCGCATCACTTCGCTGCCGATCAGCGCCGAGGCGGTGTTCGAGGGTCTGCAGAAATGAGGCGTGAGATCCGCTTCCGGCTAAACGGCGAGCCGGTGAGCGCCCAGGTCGCGCCGCACGAGACCTTGGTCGAGGTGCTGCAGGACGGGTTCGGGCTGTACGGCGCGCGCGAGAGCTGCGCGCAGGGCCTGTGCGGCTGCTGCACGGTACTGGTGAACGGCCGCGCCGTGTCGGGCTGCCTATATCTGGGCAGCCTCATCGAGAATGCCGAAGTGCAAACCGTGGAGCAGGGCAAGGAACTGGATGCCGTGCAGCAGGCGTTCATCGAGGCCTGCGCCTTCCAGTGCGGCTTCTGCACCCCGGGCTTCGTGCTGATGACGCGCCAGCTGCTGGACGAGATCCCGGACCCGAGCGAGGACCAGATCAAGCACTATCTGTCGGGCAACCTGTGCCGCTGCGCGGCCTACCCGGAAATCATCGAGGCGGTGAAGCTCGCCGCGCGCAACAGGAGCAGGGCGAAGCCCGGCTAGGGACGGATCAGCCGGCCGTCCGCGGTGATCTGGATGCGGTCGCCCACCAGCAGCGCGCGCGTATTCTGCACCAGCGTCTGGATGGTGCCGTCATCCATGCGCAGCGTCAGGCGGTACGGTCCCGGCACCGGGGCCGCGGTCGCGCCCGCGGCCGCAGACGACGCGGAGGACGCAGGCAAAGTGATCAGGCCGATCGACTCGATGATCCCCGAGCCCGGCCGGTAGCTCCCCGGCTGCAGCGTGGCGAGCGCCACGGGCGTGGACGCCGAAGGCTGCGGGGAGGTGACCACGGGGGGTGCCGTAGTGACCGGGGCGGGGACGGGAGCAGGCTCCTCGTAGCTGGCGCAGGCGGTGAGACCGAGGGCAGCGAGGACGGCTAGAGCGATGGGACGGATTGCCACGGCGGTCTCCTGAATGAGGTCGCCATGGAGCAGCAATCTTCGTTCCTAGCCTTCGAAGAATTCCTTCACCTTGTCGAGCCAGCCCTTGGCGCGCGGGTTGTGGCGGTCGCTGTCCTCACGGGTGATGGCGTCGAACTCGCGCAGCAGCTGGCGCTGGCGCTCGGTGAGCGCCACCGGGGTTTCCACCACCACGTGGCAGAAAAGGTCGCCCTGCACCTGGCTGCGCACGCCCTTGATGCCCTTGTTCTTCAGCCGGAAGGTCTTGCCGCTCTGGGTCTCGGCCGGGACGCGGATGCGCGCCGAGCCGTCGAGCGTCGGGATCTCGATCTCGCCGCCGAGCGCCGCGGTGGTGATCGAGATCGGCATCTCGCAATGCAGGTCGTCGTGGTCGCGCTGGAACACCGGGTGCTGCTTGATGTGCACCTGGACGTATAGGTCCCCCGGCGGCCCGCCGTTCAGGCCGGGCTCGCCTTCGCCCGAGAGCCGCACGCGGTCGCCCTCGTCGACGCCGGCCGGAATCTTCACCGACAGGGTCTTCTGCAGCTTGACGCGGCCGCTGCCGCTGCAGGCATTGCAGGGGTTCGGGATCACGCTGCCGCTGCCGTGGCAGCGCGGGCAGGTCTGCGCGATGGAAAACGGGCCCTGCGACACGCGCACCTGGCCCGCGCCGCGGCAGGTCGGGCAGGTCGCCGGCTGCGTGCCGGCCTTGGCGCCCGTGCCCTTGCAGATCTCGCACATCGCCATGGCGGGGATGCGGATCTTGGTCTCGAAGCCGTGCGCCGCCTGCTCGAGCGTGATCTCGAGGTTGTAGCGCAGGTCCGCGCCGCGGAACACGGTCGAGCGCCCGCCGCGCCCGCCGCCGAAGATGTCGCTGAAGATGTCGCTGAAGATGTCGCCGAAGCCGCCCATGCCGCCGGCGCCGGCGGCCGTCTGCGGGTCCACCCCGGCGTGGCCGAACTGGTCGTAGGCGGCGCGCTTGCTCGGCTCGGCGAGGATCTCGTAGGCCTCCTTCGCCTCCTTGAAATGCTCCTCGGCCCTGGGATTGTCCGGGTTGCGGTCCGGGTGCCACTTCATGGCAAGGCGCCGGTAGGCCTTCTTCAGCTCCTCCTCGGAGCAGTCCTTGTTGACTCCGAGCACTTCGTAGTAATCGCGCTTTGCCATTCTTTTTCCCGTCACGAAAACGGGCGACCGCTTGCGCGACCGCCCGTTCGTTTAGCTGGAAAGCAAGCTTAACCTGCTTTCTTGTCCTTCACCTCGGTGAACTCGGCGTCGACCACGTTGCCGTCGTCCTTCTTGCCCTGCTCGGCCCCGGCCGGCGCTTCCTCCTGCTGCGGTTGCTGCTGCGCCTGCTGCTCCGCGTACATCTTCTCGCCGAGCTTCTGCGCGGCCTGCGCCAGCTCCTGGGCCTTCGCATCGATCTGCGCCTTGTCCTCGGACTTCAGCACGCCCTCGGCGTCCTTGATCGCCGCCTCGATCTTCTCCTTCTCCGCGGCGTCCAGCTTGTCGCCGTAGTCCTTGAGCGACTTCTTCACCGAGTG
>DASUUN010000422.1:0-3456 GCA_036374055.1 Burkholderiales bacterium | reverse complement strand
ATGTGCGGCAGGAACGCGGGCTCGTTGCGCCGCGCCCTGGGCTGCGGCCTCAGGTCGCGCGGCGTGAGGTAGGGCGAGTCGGTTTCCAGCAGCAGCCGGTCGCGCGGAATGTCGCGCACCAGCTTGACGAGGTGCCGTCCGCGCCGCTCGTCGCAGATCCAGCCGGTGATGCCGATGTACAGGCCGAGGTCGAGATAGGCGTGCAGCTCGGCCTGCTCGCCGGTAAAGCAATGCGCTACGGCTTTCTCCGGCTTATGAGAGTGAAGGATTTCGGAGAAGCGCGGGTGGGCGTCCCGGGAATGCAGAAACAGCGGCTTGCCCAGCTCGATGCCGAGCTCGAGCTGCGCCACGAACCACTTCTCCTGGTCCGGATGCGGCGAATAGTTGCGGTTGAAGTCCAGGCCGCATTCGCCGATCGCCACGACGCGGGGATGCGCCGCGATGTCCTTCAAGGCGGAGATGGTGCTCGGGCCGCAGTCGCGCGCGTGGTGCGGGTGCACGCCCGCGGTCGCCCACAGACCGAGCTCATCCGCGACCCTGGCGGCGGCGAGGCTTTCGTCGACCGCGGTGCCGGTGACGATGATCCGCCCCACGCCGGCCTGCCTGGCGCGCGCGACGACCTCGGAGCGGTCCGCCGCGAAGGCCGAGTGCGTGAGGTTGGCGCCGATGTCGACAAGCTGCATCGGTCGAGTATAACTAGGCTGCGACCGCCTTTTCCCCGGCGAGCTCGCGCGCCAGGCGGCCGACTTCGCGCAGGGCGCGCTCGTGGCGCGGACCCCACAGCTGGCCGAGGCTCAGGCGCAGGCAGTTGCGATAGCGCTGCGAGGCGGAGAACATCGGCCCGGGCGCGACGGTGATGCCGCGCTCCAGAAGCGCCTCGAACAGCGCCACCGAGTCGCAGCCCTTGGGCAGCTCGACCCAGACGATGTAGGCGCCTGCCGGCCGCGTGACGCGCGTGCCGCGCGGGAAGGACTCGGCGATGACGCCGCGCGCGGCGTCCACCTGCGCTTCGAAGCGCCGGCGCAGCAGGCGCAGCGAGCGCTCGTAGCCGCCCGACTCCAGCAGCTCGGCCACCGCGAGCTCCATCAGCTCGTTCTGGCCGCCGCTCGCGATGAACTTGAGCATGCGCACGCGGTCGCGCCAGCGCCCGGGCTCGATCCAGCCCACCTTGAGGCCAGGCGAAAGCGTCTTCGAGAACGAGCCGCACAGCATGACGTTGCCGCCGCGGTCGAAGGCCTTGGCGGCGCGCGGCGCGGCGGCGCCGAAGGCGAGGTCGGCGTAGATATGGTCCTCGATCAGGGGCACCTCGCGCGCGGCGAGCAGCTCCACCAGGCGCTTCTTCGACGCGTCGGACATCGAGGCGCCGATCGGGTTGGACACGTTGGGCATCACCAGCAGCGCCTTGACCGGATGCTCGGCGAGCGCCAGCTCGAGCGCCTCGAGCGAGATGCCCGAGCGCGGGTGCGTCGGGATCTCGAGGGCGCGCAGGCCGAGGCTCTGCAGGATCTGCAGGAAGCCGTAGTAGGTGGGCGACTCGAGCGCCACGAGATCGCCGGGCCGCGTGACCGCGCGCAGGCAAAGGTTGATCGCCTCCATGCAGCCCGTGGTGGTGACGAGCTGCCGGTAATCGATGCGGCAGCCCCATTCGAGCGCGCGCCGGGCCACGGCGCGGCGCAGCCGCTCGGTGCCTGGCGGCAGCCCGTAGCGCCCGAGCGCGCCGCGCTCGCGCCGGGCGAGCGTCGACAGCACGCGCCGCACCCGCTCGAGCGGAAACAGCTCGGGCGCCGGGCAGGCGGAGCCGAAGGCCACCACGTCCGGCGTGTCGGCGTAGGCGAGCACCGCTTCGGCCAGGTCGTTCACCTCGACGTTGAGCGCGCGGCGCGGCGGGCGCGACGGCGCCGGCTCCTGCACTGCCGCGGGCTGGCGGCGCACGTAGTAGCCCGACTGCGGCCGCGCCTCGATCACGCCGATGTCCTCGAGGCGCTGGTAGGCCTGCAGCACGGTCGAGACGCTCACGCGCTGCTGCTGCGACAGGCGGCGCACCGAGGGCACGCGGTCCCCGGCGCGCAGCGTACCGGCATGGATCAGCTGCTGGATCTGCTCGGCGAGCTGGTGGTAGAGGGGGGAGCGGGCTTCCAGCATGGGGCGATCCTCGCAAGCCGGCTGTGCCGCGGCCAGACACAGTTGCGCCGCGCGCCGGGCATAACAGACTCCTGAAAACAGGATTGTTATGGGCACAGTTTAAGGCACGTGACGCTGTTCGGCGGCGCCGGTCCGGCCGCAGCATGCCGCCATGGTCCTCAAGCTGAGCCGCACCGACACCCTGAGGCTGCGCGGCGCGCGCGGCACGGCGATCCAGGTGCTGGCGGGCCGCGTCTGGATCACCGAGGATGGCCGCGGCGGCGATACCTTTCTCGCGCCCGGCCGGCGCTATCGCGTGTGGGGCGACGGGCTGGTGCTGGTGAGCGGCGAGAACGCGGTCAGCGAAGTTTCAGTCCAACCCGGCTGACGCGCCCTTCCTGCATCTCGCGCACCACCAGCACCGCGTTGCCGAGCGCGGCGCGGTCGCCGATCACCACCCGCCCGTGGAACAGCTCGTCCAGGTACGCGGCAAGCGTCTTCTGCGCATGGCTGCCGGGGATCTCCAGGCCGTAGACCTCGCCCAGGTCGGCGAGCATGGCCTCGCCGTTCAGCACGAAGTCGCCGAAGTAGCGGTGCTCCTCGAGCCGCTCGGGCGCCTGGTGCGGGTCGAACAGCTTGCTCACCTGCGGCAGCAGCTTGGGCTGCGCCAGCACGTAAACGTAGTCGCCGGGCGCGAAGCCGAGCTCCGGGCGCAGCGCCTGCGGCACGCCGTCGCGCATCACCGCCATGATCTGCATGCCCTCCGGCAACTCGAGGGTCGCGAGGTCGCGCGCGGCGACCAGGCTGCCGGGCTGCACTTGGTAGCCCAGGATCTCGTGCTCGAAGTGCCCCGGCATGTCCAGCGTGAGCCGCTGCAGCGGCTCGACCGAGGGCGGCACCTCCAGGCGCAGCAGGCGCGCGGCCGGGGCGATGGTCCAGCCCTGCAGCAGCAGCGACACGAGCACGATGAAGAAGGCGACGTTGAAGTACAGGCGGGCTTCCGGCGCCTCGTACATCACCGGGAAGAGCGCGAGCACCACGGGCACCGCGCCGCGCAGCCCCACCCAGCCGATGTAGGCCTGCTCGCGCCAGGGGAAGCGGAAGGGCAGCAGGCAGACGAGCACCGCCAGCGGCCGCGCCACCAGGATAAGGAACGCCGCGATGCCCAGCGCCGGCAGCGCGACCGGCACCAGGTCCGAGGGCGTGATGAGCAGCCCGAGGATCAGGAACATCACGATCTGCGACAGCCAGGCGAGCCCGTCCTGCACGCGCAGGATGTTCTGCGCCGCCTGAAGCTGCGAGTTGCCCAGCACCAGCCCGGCCAGGAAGATGGCG
>DASUUN010000421.1:0-6061 GCA_036374055.1 Burkholderiales bacterium | reverse complement strand
GGCGATCAACAAGGCGCAAGGCGACGCCACCGCGATCCGCGTGATTGCCGAGGCGACGGCGGCCGGGGTGCGCGCCGTGGCCGACGCGATCGGCGACAAGGGGGGCATGGAGGCGGCGAACCTCAAGGTGGCGCAGCAGTACGTCGAAGCCTTCGCCAGCCTGGCCAAGACCACGAACACCCTGATCCTGCCGGCGAGCGCCGGCGACGTGGCCGGCATGGTGGCCACGGCCATGACGGTGCTCGACAAGACTCGCCAGACGCAGGCCGCGGTTCGGGCCTGAGGCGCGCGCGTAGTCCTGACGGACTAGGCCCCAACGTAGATACGACAGTGGATGTAGCGCATCATCCTTCCCGTGTAGAACGCAATCTACACACGACGAACGGGTGGCCAGCACGGTGTTACCAGCCCCGTCCGAGAGACCGATACCTCAGTACCGGTCCACGGTAGGGCCAAACTAAGCGCAGTCGCAGTTCGATCGCCGCTGAAGGGCATCACCGGAGGGCACGGCTAGCGGTCGTGCCCTCCTCTTTTCTGGCGGCAATTCTGATCGCCCCCGCGCCGGCAGGCTATCGTCGGGTACCGCGCGATCGTGTCGGTTTTTCAGGTATTGCGTATTGGCGCCTTGGCGACGTCGGCAGACGACGTCAGCGTGCCGCGGCGGCGCGTGACAAGCTGCGCGCCGACGACCACTGCCAGCAGCATCAGCCCCACGGTGTCGGTCAGCAGCCCGGGCTTGATCAGGGATAGCGCAGCGATGAACAGCAGCACGCGCTGCCAGGCAAGCGCGTAGGCAAGCAGCCAGCCGAACAGGCTTCCCGCCAGGCATACGACGCCCACCGAGGCGCTGACGACCGACCAGAGCACGAAGGGCCAATCGCTCGCCCAGTCTTTCACGACCAGCAGCAGCATCGGCTCGTAGACGAACATGAACGGCACGATGTACGCGGGCGCCGCGGCGCGCATGGCGGCGAATCCCGATTGCCACATGTTGGCCTTCGCCAGCCCCGCGGCGGCGAAGATGGCGAGCGCCACGGGCGGCGTGATCGCCGACAGGATGGCGAAATAGAACGCGAACATGTGCGCCGCCGGCGTTACCGCGCCCAGCTTGATCACCGCGGGCACCAGCAGCGCCACCATCATGATGTAGGCCGGCGTGGTCGGCATGCCCATGCCCAGCACGATGCCGGCCATGGCGGTCAGCATCAGCGCGAGGATCAGGGACTCATACGACAGCGCCACGACCATCTGCGTGAACACGATGCCCAGGCCGGTGATGGTGACGCAGGCGATCACGATGCCGGCGCAAGCGCAGGCCATGGCGACGGCCAAGGTATTGCGGGCGCCGTCGTGCAGGGCCTCGAGCACGGTGCGCCAGGTAATGCCGGCGCGGGTCGACGCCCGCAGCAGCGCAAGGGGCAGGCAGGACAGGGCGCCGGCCAGCGCGCAAAGCGGGGCGGAATAGCCGTACAGCAGGCCGGTGAGCACGATCAGGATCGGCAGGAAGAGGTGGCCGCGCGCCAGCATCACGGCGCCGAAGCGCGGCAGCTCGGATTTGGGCACCCCGGCCAGCCGGTAGCGCTTCGCCTCGAAATGCACCGCGAAGAAAACCGACAGGTAGTAGAGCATCGCCGGGACGATCGCCCAGAACGCGACCTGCGCGTAGGGTACGGCGAGGAACTCGGCCATGACGAAGGCGGCCGCCCCCATGATCGGCGGCATGATCTGGCCGCCGGTCGAGGCCACCGCCTCCACCGCGGCGGCGAATGGCGGGCGAAAGCCGGTGCGCTTCATGAGCGGGATGGTGATCGGCCCGTCGACCATCACGTTGGCGACCGCGCTGCCCGATACGGTGCCGAACAGGCTCGAGCTCACGATGGCCACTTTGCCGGGGCCGCCGGCGGTATGGCCGGTGATGGACATGGCGAAGTCCATGAACAGCTGGCCGGTGCCGCTGCGCTCCATGAAAGCGCCGAACAGCACGAAAAGCATCACGTAGGAGGCCGAAACGCCGAGCGTGGAGCCGAAGATGCCCTCGGTCGAGAGGTACACCTGCTCGATCAGCACCGGGAACGTCACCTGCGTGCTCAGCGCATACGCGAGGAAGCACACCGCGGTGAGCGGCAGCGCCAGGCCTATGACGCGGCGCGTGCCCTCCAGCACCACCAGGGTCGCCGCCACGCCCCAGGCCTTGTCGGCCAGCGTCAGCTCGTCGATGTAGATGATGCGGTTGGTGTAGTACTCGTAGTTGAAGAAGATGTGCAGCACGAGGCCAAGACCGGCGACCAGGAAGGCGGCGTCGAGCACGCGCCAGCCGAGCCCGCCTTCGCTGCGCAATGGATAGAGCAGGAACACCAGCGTGGTGGCGAACATCAGGTGCGTGCCGCGAAAGATCAGGGCCTCCGGCGGGCCGAAGGCGGCGACATACATGTGATAAAGCGACATCGCGACCGCAAGGGTCGCTATGGTCCATCTCAGCACGCGGATGCCGGGCTTCTCTTCGTCCACCTTCTTCCCCCAAAAAAAAGGGCGGTCGCGGCCGCCCTTTTTTGCCCGTCAGCCGGTCTTACATCGCCCCGGCTTCTTTATAGAATTTCGCGGCGCCCTTGTGAAACGGCACGCCGATGTCGAGCGCCATCTCCTTGGGCGTGATGCCGGAAATCGCCTTCACCACCGCGGCCATCGACTCGACGTTGGCGGCCATGGTCTTGGTCATCTGGTACACGGTCTGCTCGGGCAGGTCGCACGAAGCGACGATGTGCGTCGAGTAGCCGATCACCGGCACGTCGCGATCCTGCTTCGGATAGGTGCCCGCCTTGATGATCAGCTTGTTGTAGCCGGGGTTGAATTTCTTCATGGCGGCCATCGTCTTGTCGTCGACCGCCACCAGCTTCACGTCGCGTGCGCTCGCCAGGTCCATGACTGCCGCGGCCGGGGCCGTGGTGCCGAGGGTGAACACCTGGACGTGTCCGTCCTTCATCATCGACACGGCGTCGGTGTAGGCCGCCTGGAAGTTGGTGCGCGCGAGCGACTGGTAGGTCATGCCATTGATCTTCAGCACCATCTCCGTGACGGCCTCGGCAGTGTTGCCCTTGGGCTGCGTGACCAGGCTCTTGCCCTTGAGGTCGGCGAACGAGCTCACCTTGGCGTCGGCGAGCGCGACCACCTGGAAATACTGCGGATACAGGTTGGCGACCTGGCAGACCTTGGTCACCTTCTTCGGATACGGCTTGCGGCCTTCGATGCCGTCGACCGTTGTGCTGGAGTTGCCGATGCCGATCTGCGCCTTGCCCTCGTCCACGCCGCGGACGTTGGCGATGCCGGCGCCGGGCGTCTGCGTGATGCTCAGGCCGGGGATGGATTTTTCCCACATGCCTTTCAGCGCGCCGCCCAGCGGGATCCACGAGCCGCCCTGCGGGCCGGTCATGAAGGTGACTTGCTGCGCCGCAACGGGCGCCGTGACAAGGGCGCCCAGGACGAGCGCCACAGCTTTGAGCTTCATCATTCCTCCTCGGGAGTAATCAGCCTGAGGATCATAGCTCATCAATGCCCCAGCCCAGACGGGTCCCGCACATGTGAGTGATCGCTAACATAGGATGCGCCCATCCGGAATGCCGTTTGCTTCTCCGAGATCTCTCTGCGGAGGAGACATGGCGCAATCAAGCGGGTCCTTCCACGAAAACACCGAAATTCTCAAGCCGGAAACCATGGACCGCCATCGGGCGATCGTTTCCATCATGGAGGAGCTCGAGGCGGTCGACTGGTACGACCAGCGCGTGGACGCGGCAGCGGACGGGGAGCTGAAGGCGATCCTCGCGCACAACCGTGACGAAGAGAAGGAGCACGCGGCGATGACGCTGGAATGGCTGCGGCGCCGCGATGCCGTCTGGGACGAGCAGCTGCGCAACTACCTCTTTACCGAGAAGCCGATCCTCGAGGTGGAGCACGCCATCGAGGAGAGCGAGGAGAGCGGCCGCAGCGGCGACGGCTCGCTCGGCATCGGCAGCCTGCGCGCGGAGGCAGGCCGATGAGCCCCCTGTTGCGCGAGCTCGCGCCGGTTACGGCCGAAGCATGGTCGATGATCGAAGAGGAGGCGAAGCGCATCCTCAAGCTGAAGCTCGCGGCGCGCAAGCTGGTCGATTTTTCCGGCCCCTTGGGCTGGGAGGCATCCGCAGTGGGCGTCGGCCGGGTGGCGCGCCTGAACGAGGCGCCGGCCGACGGGGTCGAGGCGAGGCTGCGCGAGGCGCAGCCGCTTGTCGAGCTGCGCGTTCCCTTCGAGCTGCAGCGCGAGGAGCTCGAGGCCGCCGGGCGCGGGGCCAAGGACGCCGTGCTCGATCCGGTGCGAGAGGCGGCCGGCGCCGCCGCCCTGGCCGAGGACCGCGCCGTGTTCCGCGGGTTTGCCGCCGCGGGCATTCGCGGCATCGCCGAGGAAGCGGCGGCGTCGAAGCTGACGCTGAGCGACGATTACCAGGCCTATCCTGGCGTGGTGGCCGATGCGGTCAACAAGCTGCACCTTGCCGGCGTCGAGGGACCCTACGCCATTGCCCTCGGCCCGCGCTGCTACACCGGCCTCACCAAGACCACCCAGGGCGGCTATCCGGTCATGGAGCACGTGCGGCGGCTGCTCGACGGTCCGATCGTCTGGGCGCCGGCCGTGGACGGCGCGGTGGTGCTGAGCCTCCGCGGCGGGGACTTCGAGCTCACCGCCGGCCAGGATTTCTCGATCGGCTACCTCGAGCACACGGGGGGCGCCGTGCGCCTGTACCTGCAGGAGAGCTTCACTTTCCGCGTGCTGGCGGCCGAAGCGGCGGTGCCGCTCGCCTACGCCAAGAAAGCCTAGACCACCCGCGTCCTGACCGGCTTGCCGGCGAAGTGCAGCCGCAGGTTCTCAATCTGCAGGTCGCCCATCGCCTTGCGCGTTTCCACGGTAGCGCTGCCGACGTGGGGGAACAGGACCGCGTTGTCCAGCGTGAAGAACTCAGGCGGCACGCGCGGCTCGTCGGCAAACACGTCGAGGCCCGCGCCGGCGATGCGCTTTTCCTGCAGGTAGCGCAGCAGCACCGGCTCGTCGACCACCGAGCCGCGGGCGATGTTGACCAGATAGCTCTGCGGCCCGAGCGCATCCAGGACCTTGGCGTTGATGATGCGGGCGGTCTCCGCGGTCGCCGGCGTCACCACCATCAGCACGTCGCTGTTCTCGGCGAGGCTGACCGGATCCGGATCGTAGGGATAGGGCACGTCCTTGCGGTTGCGGTTGTGGTAGCGGATTTTCATGCCGCAGGCTTGCGCGCGTTGGGCGATCGCCTCGCCGATGCGTCCCAGGCCGAGGATGCCGAGCGTTTTGCCCCCGGCGGAGGTGGTGAGCGGGTAGGGGCCCTTCGCCGCCCAGTGGCCGGCGCGCAGGTAGACCTCCGACTGGGGGAACTTGCGCAGCACGTTCAGGACGAGCGCGAGCGCGGTATCCGCCACGCAGTCGTTCAGCACGTCGGGGGTATTGGTGACGATGATCTTGCGCTTCCTGGCGTCGTCCAGGTTGATCGCGTCCACGCCGACGCCGAAGTTCGAGATGATCTCGAGCTTCGGCAGGGCGTCCATCAGCTTGCCGTCGACCGGCATCGGCCCGAAGGTCGCCAGGCCGCGGACGGCGCCCGCGTGCTTCTTGAAAAAGGCTTCCTTGTCAGAAGCCTCGAAGAAGAGATGGCATGTGAAATCGCTCTGGAGCGTCGCCATGGTGCCGGCATGGCCGCGGGCGGTGAGAATGATTTCGGGTTTCATGATTTGAATTTTGTCGCGAGCGCTTCGGCGCCGCGCGCCAGGAGGCCGACGTCGGCGCCCACCGCGACGAACAGCGCGCCGCACTCCAGCCAGTGGCGCGCATCCGCCTCGTTGGGCGTGAGGATCCCGGGCGCCTTGCCTGCCTTGCGGATGCGCCGGATGGCGTCGTCGATGAGCGGCTTAACCTTCGGGTTGGCGATCTCGCCGGTGTGGCCGAGCGAGGCGTGCAGGTCGGCCGGTCCGATGAACACGCCGTCGACGCCGTCTACGGCGCAGATGGCTTCGA
>DASUUN010000420.1:0-2948 GCA_036374055.1 Burkholderiales bacterium | reverse complement strand
CTCGGCACCACGGCCCCGGCCGCGGCGGTCATGGACCTGGCGAGCGCACGCGACGTGAAGCTCGTGCCGGTCGACGACAAGACGATGGCCGCCATGAAGAAATTCAACCCCGGTTACAACAAGCTCATCATCAAGGCGGGCACCAATCCCAAGCAGGACCGCGACGTGCCGGTGATCGGCTACTCGACCCACATCGTCGCCTCCTGCGACCTGCCCGAGCAGACCGTGTACCAGATGACCAAGACGATGGCCTCCAACGTGGATTCGATGGCCGCGGTGGTCAAGGCCATCCAGGGCATCACTCCCAAGGACATGGCGCTCGACATCGGCGTGCCGTTCCACAAGGGCGCGGCGAAGTTCTACAAAGAAGCCGGAGCGATGTAAGGCCGAGCGACGGAGAAAAAGGGCGGCCGCGACCGCCCTTTTTTTTGGGGAAGTGGCAATTGGAAGAAGAGAAGCCTGCGACGCGGCCAGGGACCCGCGCACTGAGATGGGTCGTGGCGACCATCGCGATCGCGATGTCGCTGTATCACATGTACGTCGCCGCCTTCGGCCCGCCCGAGGCCCTGATCTTCCGCGGCACCCACCTGATGTTCGCGACCACCCTGGTGTTCCTGCTCTACCCCTTTCGCAGCGAGGGCGGGCTCGGCTGGCGGGTGTTCGATGCCGCCTTCCTGCTCGCCGGCCTGGGCATCGTGCTGCACATCTTCTTCAACTACGAGTACTACACCAACCGCATCATCTACATCGACGAGCTGACCTTCGCCGACAAGGCCTGGGCGGTCGCCGCCATCCTGGTGGTGCTGGAGGGGACGCGACGCGTCATCGGCTGGGCGCTGCCGCTCACGGCGATCTGCTTTCTCGCCTACGCCGTGAGCACGCAGGTCACCTTCCCTGTGCTGATGGAGCAGGTGTACCTGTCGACCGAGGGCATTTTCGGCTCGACACTCGGCGTTTCGGCCTCGTACGTGATGCTCTTCGTGCTGTTCGGCGCGTTCATGGAGCGCAGCGGCACCGGCCAGCTGTTCATGGATTTCGCCATGTCCATCACCGGCCATACCGCCGGCGGGCCGGGCAAGGTCGCGATCGTGAGCTCCAGCCTGTTCGGCACCGTATCGGGCAGCGCGGTGGCCAACGTGATGGTCGACGGGCCGATCACCATTCCCCTCATGAAGCGCACCGGCTTTCGCCCGCCTTTCGCCGCGGCAGTCGAGGCGGTGGCCTCGACCGGCGGCCAGATCATGCCGCCGATCATGGGGGCGGCCGCCTTCGTCATGGCCGAGTTCCTCGCGGTGCCCTACGCGCAGGTCGCGTTCTGGGCCCTCGTGCCGGCGATGCTCTACTACCTGTCGGTATTCTTTGCCGTGCATTTCGAGGCGAAGCGCTACAAGCTCGCCGGGGTGCCGAGGTCCGAGCTGCCACGCTTCGGCGCGGTCATGCTGGCGCGCGGCCATCTTTTCCTGCCGATCCTGATCGTGCTCACCGGCCTGCTGTACGGCTACTCCGCGCCGCTTTGCGCGCTCGCCGGCGCCCTGTCCTGCCTTCCGCTCGCGCTGCTGCGGGCGTCGACCCGGGTCGGCATTACCTGGCGCACCGTGCTCGAGGCACTGCACGACGGCGCCCGCAATACCCTGGCCGTGGCCATGGCCTGCGCCTGCGCCGGCATCGTCATCGCCTGCGTCACCATCACCGGCCTGGGCATCGTCTTCACGCAGATGGTCGTGGCGCTGTCGTACGAATCCCTGATCCTCGCGCTGATCCTGACCGCCATGGCCGGCATCGTGCTGGGAATGGGCATGCCGACCACGCCGGCCTACATCATGATGGTGGCGCTGCTGGTGCCCGCGGTCATCAAGCTCGGCGCGGTGACGCCCGCGGCGCACATGTTCGCCTTCTATTTCGCCATCCTGTCGGCGATCACGCCGCCCGTGGCGCTCGCCATCTTCGCGGCCGCCGGCCTGGCGAAGGCGAACATGTGGGAGTCCGGGTTCGCGGCCATGCGCGCCGCAGCCCCCGCGTACATCGTGCCGTTCATGTTCGTCTACGAGCCGATGCTGCTGCTGGTGGTGCAGGACTGGGCGAGCGACTGGCCGTTCGTGGTCTGGTCGGTCGTCAGCGCTTCGGTGGGCGTCATATGCCTGGCGGCAAGCCTGTTCGGCTGGCTGCTTGCGCACGCATGGATGTGGCAGCGGGCGCTGCTGTTCGCCGCCGCGCTCTGCCTCATCAAGCCCGGGCTGATCACCGACACGGTCGGGCTGACGCTGCTGGCGATCGTGGTCGCCGCGCAGCTCGTCACACGCCGCCGTGGCGCCTTGACGTCGACAACCGACGTCGCCAAGGCGCGAATGCGCAATACTTGAAAAACCGACACGACGGCGCGAAGACCGGCGATTGCGCGCCGCCAAGGTCGCAGTCAGAATGGCTGCCAGAAAGACGGAGGGCACGACCGCTAGCCGTGCCCTCCGGTACTGCCTCAGCGGCGATCGAACTGCGACTGCACTTAGTTTGGCCCTACCGTGGACCGGTACTGAGGTATCGGTCTCTCGGAGGGGGCTGGTAACAGTGTGCTGGCCACCCGTTCGCCGTGTGTAGACTGCGTTCTACACGTGCAGGATGATGCGCTACATCCGTTGTCGTTTCCACGCTAGGGCCTAGTCCGTCAGGACTACGCGCGGACCGCGGCCTGCGTCTGGCGGGTTTTATCCAGCACCGTCATCGCGGTGGCCACCATGCCCGCCACGTCGCCGGCGCTCGCCGGCAGGATCAGGGTGTTCGTGGTCTTCGCCAGGCTGGCGAAGGCTTCCACATACTGCTGCGCCACCTTGAGGTTCGCCGCCTCCATGCCCCCCTTGTCGCCGATCGCGTCGGCCACGGCGCGCACCCCGGCCGCCGTCGCCTCGGCAATCACGCGGATCGCGGTGGCGTCGCCTTGCGCCTTGTTGATCGCC
>DASUUN010000419.1:0-2093 GCA_036374055.1 Burkholderiales bacterium | reverse complement strand
TCGATGGGCGGGTGGCTGGCGAACAGGCCGAGGAAGCGCGACTTGCTCTGCTGGATGCCGTGCGCCTCGAAGGCCTGCGGCATCTCGCCCGCCTGCACGCCGCCGAGGCGCGCGAGGGCGTTGATCATCGGCTGGCGGTTGCCCATCAGCTGGGCCGAGCCGGCGTCGGCGCGGAACTCGCGCTGCCGGGAGAACCAGGCCACGATCATCGAGGCGAGGATGCCCAGCACGACCTGCGCGACCAGCGAGGCAATGAAGAACCCGGGGCCCACGCCGCGCTCGGTGCGGAAGATCGCCTTGTCGACCAGGAAGCCGATGATGCGGGACAGGAAGATGACGAAGGTGTTGACCACGCCCTGGATCAGGGTGAGGGTCACCATGTCGCCGTTGGCGACGTGCGCCACCTCGTGGCCGAGCACCGCCTCGACCTCGTCGCGCGTCATGCTCTGCAGCAGGCCGGTGGACACGGCGACCAGCGCCGAGTTCTTGAACGCCCCGGTGGCGAAGGCGTTGGGCGCGCCCTCGAAGATCGCCACTTCCGGCATGCCGATGCCGGCCTTGTCGGCGAGCTTCTTCACCGTGGAAACCAGCCAGAACTCGTTGGTGCCCTCGGTGCCGTCGATGACCCGCGCGCGGGTCGACATCTTGGCCATCCACTTGGAGATGAGCAGCGAGATGATCGAGCCGCCGAAGCCGATCACGGCGGAGAACACCAGCAGCGACACCGGGTCGATGCCCTCGGCGGTCAGGAACTGGCCGAGGCCGAACACCTGCATGATGATCGAAAGGACCAACAGCACGGCGATGTTGGTCACCAGGAACAGCACGATGCGCTTCATGGGGGGTTGTTCTCCTTTATACGCCCGTTAGATCTGGGACGCGCCTGCAAGTTTCAAGATCGAGCGCGCGCCCTTCTCGGCGATGACGTAGGTCGGGGCGTTGGTGTTCCCGGAGGTGATTCTAGGGAAAATCGAGGCGTCGACCACGCGCAGCCGGGAGATGCCGTGCACGCGCAGCTCGTCGTCGACCACCGCCATGGGGTCCCGGCCCATCTTGCAGGTCCCCACCGGGTGGAAAATGGTGGTGCCCAACTCGCCCGCCGCCCTTTGCAGTTCAAGGTCTGAATTCACTGAAACCCCCGGGCGGTATTCCTCCGGCCGGTATTTCTGCAGAGCCCTGGACGCCATGATGCGGCGCGTGAAGCGCATGCCCTCGACCGCCACCCTGCGGTCTTCCTCCGCGCTCAGGTAGTTCAGCCTTATTTCCGGGTGGGCGGCGGGGTCGGCGGAGCGGATGCGCACCCAGCCGCGCGAGGCCGGCCTCAGGTTGCATACGCTCGGCGTGATGGCCGGGAACGAGTGCAGCGGGTCGCCGAACTTGTCGAGCGACAGCGGCTGCACGTGCCACTCGATGTTCGGCGTCGGCTGCGCCGGGTCGCTCTTCGCAAAGGCGCCGGCCTGCGACGGCGGCATGGTGAGCGGGCCGGTGCGGAAGGCGAAGTACTCGAGCGCCATCGCCGCCTTGCCGAGCAGGCTGTTGGCGATGCCGTTCAGGGTCTTCGCGTTGGTCACCTTGTACTGCATGCGGATCTGCAGGTGGTCGTGCAGGTTCTCGCCCACGCCCGGCAGGTCATGGATTACCCGTATCTGGCTTCTCGAAAGCAGGTTGCCGGGGCCTATCCCCGAAAGCTGCAGAAGCTGCGGCGAGCCGATGGCGCCTGCGGCGAGGATCGTTTCCCTGCGCGCGCGGGCGAAGAACCGCTCGCCGCGATGCACGAACTCGATACCGCGCGCCTCGCGGCCCTCCAGCCTCACCTTCTCGACGTGGACACCGGTCATCACCATGAGGTTGGGCCGGTGCATGGCCGGGCGCAAGAAAGCGTTGGTGGCGCTCCAGCGCCGGCCGCGCTTCTGGTTCATCTGGAAGTAGGCGCAGCCGAAGTTGTCGCCGTTGTTGAAGACCCTGATCGGCGGGATGCCGCACTCGGCGGCGGCCTCGCGCCAGGCGTCGATGATGTCCCAGCGCACGCGGGGATCCTCGATGCGCACCTCGCCGCCGGCGCCGTAGCCGTCGGTGGCGCCGTGCTCGTAGTC
>DASUUN010000418.1:0-11637 GCA_036374055.1 Burkholderiales bacterium | reverse complement strand
GAAGCCGCGGCAGGCCTCGCAGGCGCCCAGCGGCGAGTTGAACGAGAACATCGCCGGCGTGGGCTCGGCGTAGTGGATGTCGCAGTCCGGGCAATGCAGGTCAGACGAATAGCGATAGCACGTGGAATCGGAATAAACGTTCACCCGGCCCTGCCCGAACCGGAGGCCGGCCTCCAGCGCCTCCGTGACCCGCGCGCGCTCGGCGGGCATGCGGATGCGGTCCTGCACGACTTCCAGCAGGCTCTTCGAGCGGGAATGCAGGCGGGTGTAGCCCTGCCGCTGCAGGAGCTCCTCGATCTCCTTTTCCGAGAAGTTCTTCGGGATGGGGACGGGGAAGGTGATCACGAGCCGCGCTTCGTCCTTGTCCTTCAGGGACTCGTAGATCGAGGAGGGCGTATCGCGCACCACCGGCTTGCCACAGCCGCGGCAATGCAGCTTCGCCCCGCGGGCGAAAAGCAGCTTGAGGTGGTCGTTCAGCTCGGTCATCGTGCCCACCGTCGAGCGCGAGGTGCGCACCGGGTTGGTCTGGTCGATGGCGATGGCCGGCGGAATGCCCTCGACCGCGTCCACCTGCGGCTTGTCCATGCGGTCGAGGAACTGCCGCGCGTATGGGCTGAACGTCTCGACGTAGCGCCGCTGGCCTTCGGCGTAGAGCGTGTCGAATACGAGCGAGGACTTTCCCGAGCCCGACACGCCGGTGACCACCACCAGCTCTCCGGTGGGGATGGCGAGGCTCAGGTTCTTGAGGTTGTTCTGGCGGGCGCCGCGGATGACGATCGCGTCGCCGGAGACTTGTTCCTGCTTCAAGCCTCCAATTTTACGTTACCGATCGGGGGTGCCGATAATCTGAACGTTCCGGATGAGCGAGCCGCAGGCGGCGCAGTGGACTGCGCCCGAGGCATACAGCTTGAAATGGTCGGTATCGCAGCTCAGGCAGAAATAACGCGGCGCATCAGGCGCCTGGAGCCGGCCGGGCGCGCTCTTGCGCTGCTTGCGGTACTCGTCCAGGCGCACGATGTTATGCATGGCCGTATAGTTTTCCCGACAATCCAAGAAGCACGGCCGGGGGGGGCTAAGCCGAAGGGAGCAGGGCATCGCCCTGCAAACCGGCCTGGTCCAGCGCCTGGCGCATGCGCCGGTGGTGCGAGCCGGGCCAGTACACCCGGTCGCAGCCGGCGCAATGCGAGAAAGACGGCTGTTCCTGAAGTACTTTTTCGGGCAGACGGTGGGCCACCGCCGATCGCGCCACGGGCCGCAGCGGCAGGTTGCACTTGAGGCACAGCGTGAACGGTTGCGCCCGCGCCGCCAGGGCATAGCGCGCCGCCACTTCGCGCAGCTGGGCCTCTGGCTTGAGCGCACGCACGTAGCAGCCGCGCACGATGTCGCGGCATTTAAGCAGCTCGCGGTCGCGGCTCAGCACGATCCTTCCCTCGTCGGCGGCAAGACGGCAGATGGCCTCGTCGGTGAAGGCGTTCTCGTGCAGCGTGTCGAACCCCAACATCCGCAGGAAGCGTGCAAGCCCGCCGAGGTGCGCATCAGCGACGAAAATGGGGACGTACCCCATTTCTGCCGAGGGCGGGAATACCTCCACCGTATCGCCGTCCCTGACCGTGCGCTGCAGGGTGGCGGCCTTGCCATTCACCGTCAGCGCGCCGATCTCCGTGTGAGGCACGCCAAGCGCCTCGATGGCGTTTTTCAGGTTGGCGGCGCGCGCGCAGCGGTACGCGACCGGACTTTCGCGATGCTGCCGCGCGAGAAACGCCGAGAGCCCGCCGTGGAAGCGGAAGGAGGCCGTGGTCATCCGAGCTCGTCGATCGAGCGCGGCCAGCTTTTCTTGAGCAGCCGGGACAGCGCGCGGTCGGCAAGCATCCGCCCGCCGGTCTGGCAGCGCGCGCAGTAGTTGGTCTCGTTTTCCGCGTAGACGATGCGCTGCACCGGGGCGCCGCACACCGGGCAGGGCCGGCCGTACTTGCCATGCACCGCCATCTCCTCGCGGAAGGCGGTGACCTTCTCGGGGAAGGCGTCGCCCGCCTGGCGGCGCAGGCGGCCGGTCCATTCGCGCAGGACTTCAGCGGCGGCGGCATGCAGGCGCGCCACGTCCTCCTGCGCGAGGCTCTTCGTCATGGCGACGGGCGAGAGCCGCGCGCGGTGCAGGATCTCATCGGAATAGGCATTGCCGATGCCTGCGAACAGGCGCGGATCCGTAAGGGCTCTCTTCAGGGTGTGGTTCTCCGCGCGCAGCCGGGTCGCGAAAGAGGACAGGTCCGAGTGCAGGACTTCCAGGCCTCCCGGGTCCATTGCTTCCAAGGCCGCCTTGCCCTGCACCAGATGAAGCGAGGCGCGCCGCTTGGTGCCGGCCTCGGTGAGGGCGAGCGTCCCACTTTCGAACTCGAAGTGGGCCAGCGTGATGCGCCGGGGCGTTTTCGCGTCCCACCGCAGGCGGCCCGCGACCATCAGGTGCAGCACCAGGTAGAGCTCGCCCTCGAGCGCGATGACGATGCGCTTGCCCAGCCGGGAGAGGTTTTCCACCTTCCTGCCTTCGACTGCGGAAAGCGGCGGCAGGGCGGTGCGCAGCAGGAACGGGTTCAGCAGCCGCACGCGCAGCAGGCGCCGGTTCGCAATCCGCGCCGCCAGGCTCTCCAGGTAGACAGTAAGATCAGGCAGTTCGGGCAATGCAAGATCATAGATGGCCAGCAACCTTCAGGCGAGGCTGAACGCGGGCGATTTTGTCGTCACCGCCGAGATCACGCCGCCGGTGTCGACCGATGCCGGGGAATTCCTGAGCCGCGCCCTGCCGCTGAAAGGGCTGGCGACCGCCGTCAACGTCACCGACGGCGCCGGCGCCAAGGTGCATCTGTCGAGCCTCGCCGCGGCGCATTTCCTGGTCCAGAATGGCATCGAGCCGATATTCCAGATGACCTGCCGCGACCGCAACCGCCTCGCCCTGCAGGGCGATCTTCTCGGCGCGGTGTCGCTCGGCATCCGCAACGTCCTGATCCTCGCCGGCGACGACCCGAAATCGGGCGACCAGCCCGAGGCAAAGCCGGTGTTCGACCTCGACAGCAAGGGCCTGCTCGCCATGGCGCACGGCATGCGCAGCGCGCAGAAGCTCCCGTCGGGAACCGAAATCAAAGGTGGGATGAACCTGGTGCTCGGCGCGGCCGACATTCCGGTGGACCCGCCGCCCGACTGGGACGCGAAGGGCCTGAAAGCCAAGGCGGCTGCCGGCGCCGACTTCGTGCAGACCCAGTTCTGCATGGACGCCGGCGTGGTGCGCCGCTACGCCGCGCGATTGCGCGAGCTCGGCGTGCGTATCCCGATCCTCATCGGCGTGGCGCCGATCCCGTCGGCGCGCTCGGCGCGCTGGATGCGCGAGAAGCTGTTCGGCACGAACATTCCCGAAGGCATCGTCGAGCGCCTTGAGAAGGCGTCGGATCCGAAGCGCGAGGGGCGCAGGATCTGCGTGGAGGTGCTGCAGCAGCTCGCCGAAACGCCGGGGGTCGCCGGCGCGCACGTCATGGCGCCCATGAACTTCGCCGAGATCCCGGCCGTCATCGAGGAATCCGGCGTCACGCGCAGGAAGCGCAGCCCATGACATTCAGCCAGAGCTTCGTCGAGGTCGACGGCTGCAGGATCCACCTGCGCCGCGGCGGCGGCGGCCAGCCGCTGCTGTTCCTGCACGGGGCGAACGGCGCGCCGGTGATCCTGCCGTTCATGGAGAAGCTCGCCGAGCGCTTCGACGTGCTCGTGCCCGAGCATCCGGGCTACGGCCTGTCGGACGAGCCGGCCTGGCTCGAGAACATCCACGACGTCGCCTACTTCTACCTGGATTTTCTGAAGCAGCTGGACCTGAGCAACGTCACCCTGGTCGGCAGCTCGATGGGGGGCTGGATGGCGATGGAGATCGCCGTGCGCGACACCTCGCGGCTCAAGTCGGTGGTCCTGGTGAGCCCGGCCGGCATCAGCGCACCCGGCGTGCAGCCGGCGGACATCTTCCTCATGCCGGACGAGCAGCTCGTGCGCAACTTGTTCCACGACCCGAAGCTCGCGGAGGCGCGCCTGGCGGTGCCTGTGACCCCCGAGGGGGTCGACATCGCGCTCAAGAACAAGCACACCACCGCGCGCCTCGCCTGGGAGCCCCGGCTTCACGACCCGCACCTGCCGAAGTGGCTGCATCGCATCGACGTGCCGGTGAAGATCATCTGGGGCCGGGAAGACCGGATTCTTCCCGTGAGGTTTTCGGAAGAGTTGAAACGGCTGATGCCCAAGGCCCAGGTCTTCATCCTCGATGACGTGGGCCACCTGCCGCATGCGGAGAAAGCCAACGAGTTCGTCGCGATCGTATGCAGATAGTTCTGTTCCACCTGATGCCCTATGCCGACCTCGACCTCGAGGCCGGGCGCAGGAACGGCACGGTCTGGCTGCATCTGCCGAACCGCAACTTCGACCCGGAAAAGGGCCACAAGCTTTACAACCGCTACCTCGACGAGCTCGAGTACGGCGAGGCGCTGGGGTTCGACGCTGTCTCGGTGAACGAGCACCACCAGACCGCGTACGGGCTGATGCCCTCGCCCATCGTCACGGCCTCGGCGCTCGCGCGGCGCACGAAGAAGGTGAAGATCTGCATCCTCGGCAGCGCGCTGCCGCTGCGCTCGCATCCGCTCACCGTCGCGGAGGAGCACGCCATGATCGACGTCATCAGTGGCGGCCGGCTGGTGAGCGGCTTCGTGCGCGGCATCGGCGCCGAGTACCACACGTTCGGCGTCAACCCCACCGTCTCGCACGAGCGCTTCCACGAGGCGCACGACCTCATCGTGCGCGCCTGGACCGAGCCCGGACCGTTCGCTTTCCAGGGCCGGCACTACAACGTGAGCTACGTGAACCTGTGGCCGCGGCCCTACCAGAAGCCCCACCCGCCGATCTGGATCCCCTCGCAGGGCAGCAAGGAAACCATCGACTGGGCCTCGCACCCGGACCGGCGCTACACCTACCTGCAGACCTTCAGCCCGGCGAAGGTGGTGGAGCGTTATCTCAAGATGTACCGCGACACGTGCAAGGGCTACGGCTACGAAGCGAAGGACAGCCAGCTGGGGTGGGCCGTTCCGGTTTACGTGTCAGACACCGACGAATCGGCAAGGCGGGAAGCGAAGGAGCACTTCGAGGCCTTCCGCAACGTCTTCGTCCGGATGCCGCTGGAGATGCTGCTGCCGCCGGGCTACACCTCGCGCGAGTCGCTGAAGAACGTGATGAAGGCCAAGGCGCAGATGTTCGGCGACGTGAGCATCGACCAGGCGATCGAGCTTGGCCTGTTCGTGTGCGGCAGCGGCGCCACGGTGCGCGCCGCCTTCGAGAAATACTGGAGCGACATGCGCTTCGGCAACCTGCTGGTCATGTGCCAGTTCGGCACCCTGCCCGGCGAGCTCGCGCGAAAGAACATGGAGCGCTTCGCGCGCGACGTCATGCCCCACCTGAAGACGCTCCGGTAAAGCAGGTCGCCTGGCTAGGCGTCCAGGCGCTTCTGCTTCTCGTAGGCGGTTTCGTCCGGCTTCACCGAGAGCGGGTCGCTGGCGGGAAAGGTTTCCTTCACCCCGGCGTCCAGCTTCTCACCCCGGGTGGGATGGGCGCCAAGCTCGATATCGTCCACGGCCGCGCTCGCGTTGGTCTGCGACCCGGCGCCGCGGGATTTACGGGATTTGTTGAAAAACCAGGCGGCGGCACCGGCGGCCGCCAGCAGCGGAATCAGTTTCATGGGCATTACCTCCGCCCATGAACGAGCAACTCCCGTGCCCGTAGCGCTATCTGAGCGTGCAGCAGAGCGTCGACGTCGAAAGCGTCGGCGACGACAGCAGATTGTATGTAGTGGTGGTCGTTGTCGTCGGCGAGGTCAGCGTGGTAGTCGTCAGGATGGGGCTGCTCAGGGTGGTTGACGTGGTGGTAGTGGTCGAGGTCGACGTGGTGAGCGACGCATCCAGGAGCGTGGGGCTGATGGTGGTGTAGCTGTAGGTGGGCTCGACCGTCAGGATTAGCGCCGTGCTCAGCGTCAGGATTTCCCCGGTGCTGGTATTGATTACCGGTGCGGCAAGGAGCCTGGGCGCAAACGGCAGCACCGGCGCCTCCGGGGCCCGCGGGGCGAGCTTCACGACCGGCGGCAGTCTCAGCGTCGGCGGCACCACCGGACCTCTTGCGACGGGCGGCAGGCTCACCGGCGGCAGGTTGACCGGCGCAAGCCGCGGCGGCAGTGGGCTGAGCCCGCTTGGCAAGCCGCCGGCTTGCGCGACTGGACCGATGGATCTGCCCGGGCCCGCGTCGGTAATCGCCGCAGCGGGAAGCGGGGCGCCGGGGATGATGCTGCCGGCGCTTACGAGCCGCACGCCGCCGTTGGTGAGGGCGGCGCCGCTTGCGGTGGCGTCGCCCGCGTTGAGCTTCACGAGCAGCGGGGAGGCCGGGCCGCTGGGTCCGGACTTCTTCATCTCGATGTCGGCGCCGCGCAGGACGAATGTGCTGTCGTCGGTGCGCAGCTCGACCGGCTGGGCGGTCTGCTCGCCTACCACGCGGATCCTGCCTTCATCCAGGAACACGCCTTTGGGGTCCAGTCGCACGCGGGCCTTTTCGCCCACGCCGAAAGCGACGTCTTTCCCGATCTTGACCTGGGCATAGCTGCCCGGCCCGGTCTCCAGGCGCTGGCCCGGAAGGAGCTGCGTACCTTTCGGCGCCGGGGTGCGAACGCCCTGGGCGTCCAACGCGAAGCAGTCGCCCGAGCAGAAGATCACGCGCGGGGAGTTCTCGGCGAGCCCGGAAAGAGGCGCCGCAAGCGCCAGCGTCAGAGGGAGCATTAGAAAGGGTGCGCGCATGGGCAGGCCTCGTCGTTTAGTCAGCGCTGGATGATCGTGGTCGTAGTTGTGGTCGTCGTCGGCGACTGCAGGATCGTCGACGTAGTCGGTGAAGTGGTTGTGGTCGTAGTCGTCGTCGGCGAGATGGTGGTCGACAATGTGGGCGAAATCGTCGTCGTGGTCGACAAAGTCGGCGAAGTCGTGGTGGTGGTCGGCGACAGGGTCGTCGTCGTCGACAGAGTCGGCGAGATGGTCGTCGTGGTCGACAGCGTGGGCGAGATGGTCGTCGTCGGCGCCAGCTGGATCGTGGTGGTCTCGATCGGCGAGATCGGCACGCTGCGCAGCGTGGTGGTTGATTCCAGCGGCGTAGTAGGAACAGCCTCCCGCACGACCCCGCTCTTGAGCCCGCGGTCCTGGATCTTGAAGGCGCGGTCCTGCATCTTCAGCGCCCGGCTTTCGCCCTTGATGGCAGCCGACTTGTGGGCATCACCCTGCGGCGCGGCGGCGCGAGGCACGGGCGTCGGCCGGCCGAAGAGCAGCGCCGGCGGCGCCACCAGCCTCGGCGCGCCACCCTGCAATGCGGCGAACGCAGTCTGTTCGCGGACGACCTGGAGCACCGCGCCGCCGGGGTTCTGAACCGTGGTGATGCCCTCGAACACGCGGTTGTAGGTGCCGGCCGGGACCTGCTGCGAAGCGATCTGCGGCAGCACGTGCACCACTTCGAAGTGGGTGCCGCGCACGCCGATGGTGGCGGCCGGCGTGTTGATCCGGTAGCCGCTGCGGTTCACCTGCGCGATGAGCCCGGTGATGGTACGGAATCCGCCCTTCAGGATGTTGACCACGAAACTCGCGCTGCGGTCTTCCCGGCCCTTGTAGGCGAACTGCTCGAGCTTGAACTCCGAGTCCGCCCGGACGGAAATCAGGCTGCCGTCCGACATGCGCGCCTGCGCGAGGGCCGAATCGCCCGTGACGACGGTGTCGCCCTCCCGGATATCGCCGCCGCGCTCGGCCGCGCGCCGCACGCCGTCTGATCCAACGATGCCTACCTCGCCGGTCACGCTCACCAGCCTTCCTGCTGCCGGGGCCTGGGCCCATGTGCCCGGGCTGGCGGCGGCGAGCAAGGCCGCGACGATGAGAATCCCATAGCGCCAAAAGAGGGTGGCCATAGGCTCAGAAGTCCTTCCGCAGATTGATCGAAACATCGGTCTTCTCGTATTCGAAGATCGCCAGGTTGCTGTCGTTCTTGATGTAGACGAGCTGCGGCCTGAGCGACCAGCCCGGGGCAAACGTCCAGGTGATTCCCAAGGCCATGTCGTACAGGGTATCCCTGCGCCTGTCGCCGAATGCGATGTTGAAATCCTTGTACTTGCCTCTTTGCGCCCCGCCCAGGAAGAATGCCCCGACCCGGTCGGTCAGACTGTTCTGAAATGTCAGGCGACCGCCGACGTACGGTTTATCGCCGTCGAGCCGGCCGCCTCGCTCCTTTTCGATCCCGCCGAGCAGCGAGAGCCCGACGACGCCGCGCCCCTCGTTGATCACTCCCAGCCAGCCGACGGTGCTCTGGAACGAATCGTAGTCCTCCCCCTTGAGCAGCTCGGGGACGAATTCGTACCGGGTTGCCTGGGCGCTGACGGACACCTGGTTGGTGGGGTTCAGGAGTGTGCGGAATTCCGCAGTTACCCCGGAGTTGTCCCGGGTTGGCCGGTAGTCGAGGGCATAGCGCCCGGCGGTGACGCCGAGGCGCGTCTGGCTGCTCCCGACGGAGTAGCCGAAACCGAACCGGCCATCGATCGTCGCGAAGTCGGCGGTATCGATGTTGCGATGGGCCCGCAGGCGCGCGTCGCCGCCCCCGTAGGCAGAAATGCGCTCGGTGAGCGCGTAAACCATCTCCCCGCCAAGCAACAGCGAGTGATAGTTGTCGTCCAGCTCGTTGCCGATGAAGAGGGGGTCGCCTGCGGCCGTGGTAATCGGGTTGACCGAGGTGACGGATTGGGTGTTCGAGTCCCAGCCATAGCCGTACTCGATGTAGCCGAATGCGGTGAGGCGCTTCCCGGCGAGCTGGTCCTCAGCCGCCTTCGCGTAGATCAGTGCCTGCTGGCGCAGATCTGGCGGCAGGTTCGGGAAGCGAATGACCGTCTCGAACTCCAGCTTGGCGCGGGCGTAGTCGCCCAGCGCGAGGTAGGCGCGGCCCATCTCGAGGCGAACCCCGATGTAGTTGGGCTCGACGGCCAGGATGCGCTCGTAGATGAACGTGGCCCGGCTGGGATTGCCGGACTCCAGGGCCGCGCGCGCGAGGAGGTAGTCGTACCGGAGGTCCCCGGCCAGCTTGTCCTCGAGCGGCTCGAGCAGCCGGAAGGCTTCCGCGTGGCGGCCGGCGCGCAGCATTGCTTCGGCCTCGTTCACGATGTCCGCGTCCGCGGCCCCGACGGTCGCGGCGAGCGCCCACGCGAGCGCCGCGACGGATGCGCGTATCAGTTGCACCAGAAGAATCCCCCCGCGTCGCCCTGCGGGCGACTCTTGACGCGATCCTAGTTCAGGCCCGCCCCGAAAGCAATTTCTCTTCGAGTAATCAAGCCGCTGCGCGAGAGCCGGGTTGTTCTTCCGATACAAGACGCTGGACGATCTGGCGCATGGCGACCCAGCCCTTGTCCTGACCAAGGTTTACAACCGGACTGGGGCCGAGATCCATGTTGAGCTGCTGGGCACGGATCATGGTCATGTCTTCCAGGAACGCCTTGACGACCTGGCCGCGCACCAGCTCCGCGATCCACTTCTGGTCGACCTTGAAGTTGTAGGCCTGGGCGAAGAAGTAATGCGCAGTCTTCTCGGTTTCGGGCGTGATGGCGTTCAGGTTCCACATGTTCATGCCCCGGCTGCGGTCGCCCTGGCGCGCGCCCGTTCCGGCCGGCGCCGAGCCGACGTCCAGCTTGACGAAGCACGGCGGGCCGAAGTGCGCGACCTGCCAGCGATCCACTTTCTGACCGTCGGGGAAGCCGCCCATGCGCTTGTGGAAGGGCGCCGGCAGCTCGTTCATCAGCCAGCGCGTGACCTTGATCCGGTCGCCTTCCCGGGTGACCTCCAGCTCGGAGCGGGCGAAGGCGTCGGTGCCCAGGGTGCTCGGGTGCAGGAAGGGCAGGTGCGTGGTGTCGAGCAGGTTCTCCACCAGCAGGAGGTAGTTCGCCTCGACGTGCAGGTAGCTGCCGGCAGCCCCCCACCCGGGATCGTCCAGCCAGTGGAAGTCCTCGATCAGGTCGGGATTCGCCTTTGCCGGGTCCCCCATCCAGATCCAGACCCATTGATTCTTTTCGATCACGGGATAGCTTCTGACCCGGGCGGAAGCGGGAATGCGGTCCTGGCTGGGAATCCGCACGCAGGCGCCGGTCGGGTCGAACTGCAGCCCGTGGTACGGGCACTCGACGATGTTGCCGACCAGCTTGCCCATGGACAGCGGCGCCTGGCGATGGCAGCAGCGGTCCTCCAGAGCGACCGGCGTGCCGTCGTCCCGCCGGAACAGCACCACCGGCTCGTTCAGCAGGATGCGGCGGCGCATGTCGCGCCCGACCTCGTGGTCCCAGGCGGCGACGTACCAGGCGTTACGCACGAACATAGGCGATCTCCTTGCGCTTTCTGAATTCGAGAGCCAGCAGCGCGGCGCCCAGCGCCACGCCGGCGGCGTTGATCCACAGCATGAGGCCGGAGGCCTGGTGCGGCAGCATCATCATGATCCCGGCCGCGACGAAGCCGAGCCGCATCGCGGAGGGCAGCACCCGGGTCAGGTAGCCCGTCATGGCGGCGCAGATGAGCCAGATGCCGAACAGCGAAGTGAAGGTCACCATGGCAATGTCGGCAAGGCTGCCCTTCATCAGGATGGCGGGCGAGAACACGAACAGGAACGGCACGATGTACGCCGCCCAGCCGAAGCGCATCGCGGTCCAGCCGGTGGCCATGGAGGGCGCCTGCGCAATGGCCGCGGCGACATACGCGGCGGGCGCCACCGGCGGCGTGATGAGCGACATCATGCCGAAGTAGAGGATGAACATGTGCGCGGCGAGCGGCTCCACGCCCACCTTCACCAGCGCGGGCGCGACCAGGATCGCCAGCATGACGTACACGCCGATGGTGGGCAGTCCCATCCCGAGGATGATGCTCACCACGGCGGCCAGCATCAGGAGCAGCAGCAGGCTGTCGGCGCCGATCTCCACCAGGTAGGCGGCGAAGGCGAAGGCGAGGCCGCTCACCTGGAACAGGCCCATGATGAAGCCGGCGGCCGCCGAGATCACCAGGATCTCGCACAGGCCGCCGCTCGTTTCCACCACGGCGGCCCATACGTCGGAGGGCTTCATGCGCCGGCCGGCATAGCCCGCCGCGAAGCCGAGCACGAGGATCACCGCGGCGGCGGTCATGGCGGCGTACTCGGGCTCCCAGTTGCGGAAGAACATCGTGTAGACGATCACCGCGAACGGCGCGAGGAACATCCAGCCGTTCTTCAGCACGCCCAGGGCGCGCGGGATCTGGCTGTCCTCGATCTTGCCGAAGCCGTGGCGCGCGGCTTCCAGGTCCGCCTGGATGAACAGCGCCGCGTAGTACATCACCGATGGCAGGATCGCCGAGATCGCCACCGCCTGGTAGGGCAGCTGGAGGAAGTCCGCCATGACGAACGCCACCGCGCCCATGACCGGCGGCATCAGCTGGCCGCCGTTGGAGGCGCAGGCCTCGACCGCCGCCGCGAGCTTCGGCGACATGCCCGAGCGCTTCATGAGCGGGATGGTCACCACGCCGATCACCACCGTGTTCGCGGCGGCGATGC
>DASUUN010000417.1:0-31433 GCA_036374055.1 Burkholderiales bacterium | reverse complement strand
CAGCGGCGGCGGCGGCGGCGGCGGCGGCGGCTCCGGCGGCTCGGGCGGTGGCGGCGGCGCCGGCGCGTCGTTCAACTTCTTCGGCAGCGGCGACGGCGGCGCGGGCGGCGCAGGCGGCGCAGGCGGCAGCGGCGCGGGCGGCGGCTCCGGCGGCGCCGGCGGCGTGGGCGGCGCCGGCGGCGGCGCGATGCAGATCCTCGCGCGCGGCTCGGTGCAGGTCGTCGATGCCCAGTTCGTGGCGCGCGGCGGCAATGCCACCGGCGGCACGGCAGGCACGGGCGGAGGCGCGGGCACCATCGGCGTAGCCGGCCAGCCGGGACAGCCGGGCCAGGACATCTTCCTCGGCGCCGACGGCGGCGACGGCGGCGCGGGCGCCCGGGGCGGCACGGGCGGCAGCGGCGGCGTCGGCGGCACGGGCGGCGCGGGCGGCGGCGGCGCGGGCGGCACGATCAAGGTGGTGGGGACCTCGGTCACGACGATCGACACGCGCATCGACGCGCAAGGCGGCACCAGCCCCTCCGGCGCGTGGGGCGACTGGGGCCGCTTCATCGTCGGCTCGAACGCCGCGAGCATCGACTATTTCGGCCCGGGCTCCACCTGGCTGATGGACGCCTGGGACCAGTACTTCGGCGGCCCGCAGGAGATCAATCCGTTCGTCGACCTGGGCAGCGGGGCGATTTCCACGCCGCTGCTGACGAACCTCGCGGGCGGCGCTGCGGCCTACGGCATGCTCGAGCTCACCTCGCAGCAGCTGCTGTCGATGCAGATCTTCGCCAACGCGCCGGCCAATACCGGCCTCGCAATCATCCGCGCCGATACCGGCATCGGCGGCCTGATTCCGGACTTCGTCGGCTACGACCTGCTGCTGGTCGCCAACATGACCGACGCGGCATTCGATTCGCCGATGCTGCGCGTCGGCTCACTCGGCGCGAAGCAGGCCCTGCTCACGGGCGGCTTCATGCAGGATCCGCAGTTCGGCGGCGACGGCGTGCCCGACGCGCTCACCGAGCTTGCCGCGTGGGGCGTGTACGCGCTGCTGATCCCGGAGGCGGCCGGCCACATCAGCCTGAGCGCCACGCAGGGCGAGTCCGAGTACACCGCCTCGGTCGAGACGCTGAACGACGGCGCGGTGCTGTACGTGCGCGAGCCCGGCCTCACCGTGCACCTCGACCAGCAGGTCGCGCCGAGCGGCGAGAGCTTCGGCGGCCGCCCCTGGCAGGTGCTGGGCACCATCACCGTCACGCCCGACGACGCCACGCCCGACAGCCCGGCGATCCAGGTGCTGATCTCGAGCGCCGAGGCCGGCCTCATCAGCGCCGACGGCGTAATCCTGCGCAAGGTCGAGCCGGTGATGCCCGGGCTGCGCCTGCTCACCCTCACCGACAACCCGCTCGATGACCGCGCGCACGAGCTGTACCTGCCCGCCATCCAGGACACCGGCGCGCAGGTCGAGTTCGACGCCAACGACGCGCCGGTGATCGCCGGGATCGAGAACCAGCCCTCGAAGACCGCGCTGGCGTTCGACGGCAACGACCGGGTCGTGATCAGCGCGAGCCCGAGCGTCGCGCTCACCGGCTCCTCCACGGTCGAAGTGCGCTTCAGGTCCGACAGCACGAGCGGCAGCTGGAAGCAGCTCGTGGACAACACCACCTCCAGCGGGTCGTTCAGCCGCGGCTATTCGCTGTGGATCAACCAGTCGGACGGCCAGCTGTTCCTCTCGACGCAGGACGCGCTCGGCGACCAGTACTGGTACCTGCCCGCGGGCACCATCCAGGCCGGCAAGTGGTACGAGTTCGCGAGCGTCATCGACCGCGAAGCCGGCACGGTGCGCGCCTACCTGAACGGCACCGAGATCCTCTCCGCGGGCGTGCGCACCAATCCCGCGCTGCCGTCCGCGGGCGGGCTGTTCGTCGGCGGCAGCAGCTTCGGCTTCATCGGCGTGGTCGAGGATCTCGCCGTCTGGAACGAGGCGCGCAGCTTCGCCCAGGTCAAGGCCGACTTCGCGCAAGGCGTAGACGACAGCGACAGCGCGCTCGGGGCGCACTTCCGCTTCGACGACAGCGGGTCCACGCCGGTCGACTCCAGCGCCAACGCCAACCCGGCGTTCCGCATCGGCGGCACGCCGGTGCTCGGGCCGATCCGCCTGAACGTGAGCGACACGCCGGGCGACCCGCTCGACGTGCTGGTGTCGAGCGACAACGCGAACGTGCAGGTCAGCTTCGACGGCACCTACATCCTGGTCACGCCGGCGGGCGGGTTCCAGGGCACCGCAACCATCACCGTCACGGCGCGCGACGGCACCGGCGCGGCGCATGACTTCCGCGGCCGACAGGACGCGATGAGCTTCGACGTGTCCTTCGGCGTCAACGCCATCTACGGCACCAAGTACAACGACATCGATGGCGACGGCGTGCGCGATGCCGGCGAGCCGGGCCTGGACGGCGTCAAGATCTTCCTCGACGCCGACGGCGACGGCGTGCTCGACGCAGGCGAGACCTACACCTGGACCGACGCCAACGGCGACTACGCCTTCCGCGACCTGCCGTACCTCGCGCCGGTGGCCCACGGGCCGGCGGTATTGGTGGGCGATGTCGCGGCCACGCCCAACGGCGGCGCCGGCACCACCCAGACCAGCGCGCCGACGCCGAGCACCACGCTCACCACCACCACTGCCTCCTTCGAGATCTCCGGCCAGCTCGCCGGCCGCAGCGGCCTCTCCTTCGACGGCGACGACTTCGTCACCGTGGGCGGCGCGGAAACGCTGGACCTCGGCGGCACCTCCACGGTGGAGATGCGCCTGCGCTACGTCACCGGCCAGGACGAGCCGAGGCAGGTGATGCTGCTCGGCATGTCGAACCCCGAGCAGGGCGCGGCCTACCTCCTCATGCTGGACGAGTCGAAGGGCGCGCTGCAGCTACTCATCAGCGAC
The DNA here is from genome assembly GCA_036374055.1 of Burkholderiales bacterium. Lineage (GTDB taxonomy): Bacteria > Pseudomonadota > Gammaproteobacteria > Burkholderiales > SG8-39 > SCGC-AG-212-J23. The sequence goes on along the minus strand of DASUUN010000417.1, from coordinate 28,504 downwards.
AGCCAGGGGCGCGCGGCACTTCCGTTCCTGACGCCGGAAAACACGCTGCGCGCCGGCTTCTGGCACGACCTCGCCGTGGTCACCGACCGCGACGAGAAGTCGGTGCGGATCTACGTCGACGGCATCGAGATGCTGTTCGCCCAGGATGTCCCCTTCGAGCCAGCCATGCTGCTGACGGCGCCGCTGCGCATCGGCGGCGGCGACCCGGACATCACGGGCTTCCGCGGCGACATCGACCAGCTCGCCCTCTGGAAGATCGCGCGCACCCTCGAGGAGATCGAGGCCGACTTCCAGCATGTCGAGCCCGCCGCAGGCGGCCTGACCGGGTACTGGGCGTTCGACGAGGGCAAGGACGCCGTGGTCTTCGACGCCACGGAGTTCGAGCACCACGGCCTGCTCGGCGACGCGGAACAGGGTCAGGATCCGGCCTGGTTCGGCGCGGGCGGTGACGAGGAGTTCTTCCTCTCGTTCACTTTGACCCCCGAGGACACCGGCGACAACGACACGCTGGAAGACCTGCGCGACGACATCAACCGCCTGCTGACGGGTCGCGGGGAGCCGGCGCCGGTCACCGCGCAAATCATCGACGGCAAGCTGGCGTTCGTCGGCGCGCCCGAGGTCACCGGCTTCGCCGTCAAGGCCGGCTTCAGCGCCGAGAGCTTCGAGCAGGCCACCGTCGGCGCCCAGACGTTCACCACGCCTACGGTCTTCGAGAGCAGGGACGGCGCGCTCGGCTTCGCCGGCGACACCAACGGCTCCCTGGTGGACGGCGTGCTGGTGGCGCTCGCCGAGGAAGGCACGGAGACGGACGGCGGCGTGCGCGCCAGCCAGACGCCATCGCAGGCGACCATCGGCACCACCATCGTCACCAGCGTTACGCTCACCGTCGAGGTGGACGGGGTGCAGGTCGGGCTGGCGGTGAACCACGACAACGCCGACCTCGCGGCGCTGGTCGCCAGCCTGCAGGCCCAGCTCGAGGAATCGGCGCTCGCCGGCAAGGTCATCGTCGGCCTGGACGGCGATCGCCTGCGCTTCGCCAGCACGCAGGTCGGCAGCGCGGCGGCGGACCTCCTGATCTTCGGCCGCACCGACGTGGCAAGCAGCGCCGAGCTGCGCTTCACCGATGGCACGGTGTTCCAGCTTCCCGGCAGCGAGCAGACCCTCCAGGCGGCGCTCGGCTTCGACGAGGACTTCGCCGCCGGCACCGACCGCTCCTACCTGGTCACCGAGATTCCGTTCCCCGGCTGGAGCCCGACTACCCACCCGGTCGATGCCGGCAGCGCGGTGCTCGGCACGCAGGGCGTGCTGCTCGGCGCGGCCGGCGACATCGCGCTGGACGTCGACTTCGGCAACATCGTGGTCGCCGAGATCGACATGGGCGAGGACCTGACCGTGGACGAGGGCGACCTCGTCACGATCGCCCCGGAGATCGTCGACCCGCTGGGCCGGGACAACCCCTTCGCCTACCTGTGGACGGTCGAGGCGGGCAACGGCCAGATGATCGCCAGCGGCGCCGAGGCGAGCTTCAGCTTCACGCCGTTCGACAACGGCGAGTACCTCGTGCGGCTCTTCGTCACCGACGTCGAGCGCGGCTTCGAAGCGAATGCCGGCACGCTGCTCGTTACGGCGCAGAACGTCGCGCCGGTGCTCGAGGCGGGCGAGGATCGCACCGCCGACGAGGGTGCAGTGGTCACGCTCTCGGCGCCGTTCTCCGACGTGGGCACCAACGATACGCACAGCGCCGTGGTGGAATGGGGCGACGGCACCTCCACGGTGGTCGGGTCGGTAGCGGAAATGCTCGGCGCGGGCACCCTCGAGCTGAGCCACGTCTACGCGGACAACGGCAGCTTCACTGTTTCCGTCACGCTGACGGACGACGACGGTGCCGAAACCACCGATGCCTTTGTCGTGACGGTAGAGAACGTCGCGCCGATCCTCGAGGCCGGCGCCGACAAGACCGCGACGGAAGGCGTGGCGATCGGCCTTGACGACAGCACGTTCACCGACCAGGGCACGGCCGACGTCCATACTGCCACCATCGACTGGGGCGATGGCTCCGGCGTGCAGGACGCCGCGGTGCTCGAGGAGCCGTTCGGTCCGCCGGGATCGGCAGAGGGTTTGAGCGGCTCTCTCTCGGCCACCCACGTCTACGCGGACGACGGCGTCTATACCGTCACCCTGACGGTAGTCGACGACGAAGGCGCCTCGCATTCGGACACGTTCATGGTGACCGTGCTGAACGCGGCGCCGGTCGTGGACATCGGCGGCGACCGGGTCGTGAACGAGGGCGACCTGGTGGCGCTGCCGCCGGCCACCTTCACCGACCTCGGCGTGCTCGACACGCATAGCGCGGTGATCGACTGGGGCGACGGCACGATCGAGGCCGCCGTCCTGAACCAGGCGGCCGGGACGATCGACGCGAGCCATGTCTACGCCGACAACGGCACCTACACCGCCACGCTCATCGTCACCGACGACGATGGCGGCACCTCGACCGGCAACTTCACCATGCTGGTGCTGGTCGACAACGTCGCCCCGGTGGTGAAGGCAGGCGACGACCAGGCCGCGGTCGAAGGCACGGAGCGCGAGTACGTCTTCACCTTCACCGACGCCGGCAGCGCCGACACGCATACCGCGAAGATCCTCTGGGGTGACGGCAGCTCCAGCGAAGGCGTGATCGACGCGCTCGCCGGCACCGTCACGGCGAGCCACACCTACGCGGACGACGGCACGTACGAGATCGAAGTCACCGTCACCGACGACGACGAGGCGTCCGGCTCCGACAGCCTCACGGTGATCGTCGAGAACGCCGCGCCGGTGATCGACCCGATCGGCGATCTCGAGGCGCTCGAGGGCGATGTGATCGCCGGCGAGTTCTCCTTCACCGACTACGGCTTCGACACCCACGTGGCGAGCATCGACTGGGGCGACGGCACGGGCGCCTCGGGCGCCGTGGTGCTCGAGACCGACGGCGACGGCAGCGTGCTCGCCACGCACGTCTACGCGGACGACGGCGTCTACGAGGTGACCCTCACCGTCACCGACGACGAGGGCGCGTCCGACGTGCAGACCTTCTTCGTCGCGGTGGGCAACGCCGCGCCGGTGGTCGAGGCCGGCGCGGATGTGACGATCAGCGAGGGCAACTTCCTCACCCTGGGTCAGATCTTCACGTTCACCGACAACCTGGAGCAGGGGGGCGGCGTCTTCTTCTCGGACCCGGGCTCGGCGGACACGCACACGGCAACGATCAACTGGGGCGACGGCAGCGAGGAAGCCGGCGCGGTCGACGGTTACCGGGTGTTCGGCAGCCACCTGTACGGCGACAACGGCGTGTTCACCATCACCGTGACGGTTACCGACGACGACGGCGGCTCGCATTCCGATTCCTTCCAGGTCAACGTGCTGAACATGGCGCCGGTCGCGGCGGACGACGCCTTCGACATGCTCGAGGACCAGTCGGTCACCGTGGTCGCACCCGGGGTGCTGGCGAACGACAGCGACGTGCCGGCCGACACCCTCAGCGCCGTGCTCGACGCCGGCCCGGCGCACGGCACGCTCGAGCTCAACGCCGACGGCTCGTTCACCTACACGCCGCACGAGAACTTCACCGGCCTGGACAGCTTCACCTACTTCGCGCGCGACGACGACGGCGACGATTCCTTCGCGGCCACCGTGACGCTGAACGTCATCCCGGTCAACGACGCGCCGAGCTTCGCGGCGGGCGCCGACCAGGCGGTGGCCGAAGACGCCGGCGCGCAGACCGTGGCCGGCTGGGCCACCGGCATCTCGGCCGGCCCGAACGAGGAGGGTCAGGCGCTCGGGTTCATCGTCACCACCGACAACGACGCGCTGTTCTCGGTGCTGCCGACCATCTCCGCCGACGGCACGCTCACCTACACTTCGGCCGAGAACGCCTTCGGCGCCGCCACCGTCACCGTCTACCTGATGGACGACGGCGGCACCGAGAACAACGGCGACGACACGTCGGACCCGCAGACCTTCACCATCACCGTCACCCCGGTCAACGACGCGCCGGTCGCGCTGCCCGCGTTCTACAGCATCGACGAGGACGGCTCGCTGCACGGCTTCCTGCAGGCCTTCGACGTCGACGGCGACGACCTGACCTACGCCACCTTCATCGACCCGGGCCTGGGCGAGCTGGAGCTGTTCGACGCCGACACCGGCGAGTTCGTCTACCGCCCGAACGCCGACTTCTTCGGCGAGGACGCGTTCGCCTTCACGGTGACCGACGGGGTCGTCACCACCGCGTTCGAAGTGGTCACCATCGAGGTGCTGCCGGTCAACGACGGCCCGATCGCGACCGATGAGACCTACGAGGTTCAGGAAGACGGCTCGCTGACCATCATCTCGCGCGGCCTGGGCGTGCTGCGCGGCGACACCGACGTGGACGACGCGCAGTCGACGCTCACCGCGGCGCTGGTGAGCGGCCCGTCGCACGGCACGCTTTCGTTCAACGCCAACGGCACGTTCGTCTACACGCCGAACGCCGACTTCGCGGGCGGCGACAGCTTCACCTACCGGGCCAGCGATCCGCACGGCGCGCAGTCGAACGTCGCCACGGTCACGCTCACGGTGCTCCATGTCAACGACGCGCCGGTGGCGGGCGAGGCGAGCGTCGCCACCGACGAGGACGTGGCGCTGGCCGGCCTGCTGCCGGTCACCGACGTCGACGAAGACGAGGAATTCACCTTCGCGCTGCTCGACGGCCCGGCGCACGGCACGCTCGAGGTGGACGCGCTCGGCAACTTCACCTACACGCCGCACCTGAACTACTTCGGCTCCGACTCGTTCAGCTTCGTCGCCAACGACGGCGAGCTGGACTCGAACGTCGGCAGCGTGTCGATCACCGTGAACCCGGTGAACGACGCGCCGGCGGCGAACGACGCTTCGGCAGACACGGCCGAGGACACCGCCCTCGCCGGCATGCTGGGCGGCGCCGACGTCGAGGGCGATGCCCTGAGCTTCGTGCTGGCAGGCGGCGCAGCCCACGGCAGCGTCGAAGTCCAGTCCGACGGCAGCTACACCTACACGCCGGATGCGGACTTCTTCGGCACCGACAGCTTCACCTTCCAGGCGAGCGACGGCGACCTGGATTCGAACATCGGCACCGTGTCGATCACCGTGCACCCGGTCAACGATGCGCCGGTGCTCGGCGCCATCGGCAACCGGCAGGTCGACGAGGAGACCGAGCTCGCATTCGCCGCGACAGCGGCCGACGTCGATCTTCCGGCCGACAGCCTGACCTTCAGCCTGGTGGGCGCGCCGGAAGGTGCGGCGATCAGCGAGGACGGCCTGTTCAGCTGGACGCCGACGGAGGCGCAGGGCGCTGGCGAGTACACCTTCACGGTGCGCGTGACCGACAGCGGCGGGCTGTCCGACGAGGAAACCATCACGGTGACGGTGAACGAGGTGAACCTCGCGCCGGTGCTGGATGCGATCGGCGACCGCGCGGTGGACGAGGAGACCACGCTTTCCTTCACGGCGAGCGCGACGGACGCCGATCTGCCGGCCAACGGGCTGACCTTCAGCCTGGTGGGCGCGCCGGAAGGCGCGGCGATCAGCGAGGACGGCCTGTTCAGCTGGACGCCGACCGAGGCGCAGGGCGCGGGCGAATACGCGTTCACGGTGCGCGTCACCGACAGCGGCGGGCTGTCCGACGAGGAAGCCATCACGGTGACGGTGAACGAGGTGAACCTCGCGCCGGTGCTGGATGCGATCGGCGACCGCGCGGTGGACGAGGAGACCACGCTCACCTTCACGGCCACGGCGAGCGACGCCGATCTGCCGGCCAACGGGCTGACGTTCAGCCTGTTGGGGGCGCCGGAGGGCGCCTCGATCGACGCGGCGACGGGCGTGTTCACCTGGACGCCGACCGAGGCGCAGGGCGCAGGCGGCTACAGCTTCGACGTGGTGGTGACCGACGACGGCGAAGGCGCGCTGAGCGACGCCGAGACCATCACGGTGACGGTGAACGAGGTGAACCTCGCGCCGCTGCTGGATGCGATCGGCGACCGCACGGTGGACGAGGAGACCACGCTCACCTTCACGGCCACGGCGAGCGACGCCGACCTGCCGGCCAACGGGCTGACGTTCAGCCTGTTGGGGGCGCCGGAGGGCGCCTCGATCGACGCGGCGACGGGCGTGTTCACCTGGACGCCGACCGAGGCGCAGGGCGCGGGAGAGTACGCGTTCACGGTGCGCGTCACCGACAGCGGCGGGCTGTCCGACGAGGAAGCCATCACGGTGACGGTGAACGAGGTGAACCTCGCGCCGGTGCTGGAGGCCATCGGCGACTTCACGGTGGACGAGGAGACCGCGCTCACCTTCACGGCCACGGCGAGCGATGCCGACCTGCCGTCCAACGGGCTGACATTCAGCCTGGTGGGGGCGCCCGAGGGCGCCTCGATCGACGCGGCGACCGGCGTGTTCACCTGGACGCCGACCGAGGCGCAGGGCGCGGGCAGCTACAGCTTCGACGTGGTGGTGACCGACGACGGCGCAGGCGCGCTGAGCGACGCCGAGACCATCACGGTGACGGTGAGCGAGGTGAATCTCGCGCCGGTACTGGAGGCCATCGCGGCGCAGGCGATCGACGAGCACGCCCTGCTGACCTTCACGGCCACGGCGAGCGACGCCGACCTGCCGGCCAACGGGCTGACCTTCAGCCTGGTTGGGGCGCCGGAGGGTGCCTCGATCGACGCGGCCACGGGCGTGTTCACCTGGACGCCGACCGAGGCGCAGGGCCCGCAGGTGCACGGCATCACGGTGCGCGTCACCGACGACGGCGACCCGAGCCTGTTCGACGAGCAGGTGGTGAGCGTCACGGTGAACGAAGTGAACGAGGCGCCGGTGCTCGACGCGATCGGCGCCCGCTCGGTGAGCGAGGGCGAGCTGCTGACGATCACGCTCGGCGCATCCGATGCGGATCTGCCCCTCAATGGTCTGGTCTTCACGGCCGAGAATCTGCCTGCCGGCGCCACCTTCGACGGCGCCGTGTTCAGCTGGATGCCGGCCGAGGCGCAGGGTCCCGCCACCTACGAGGTGACCTTCCGCGTGAGCGACGGTCTGGCCGAGGACTTCGAGGTGGTCAGCATCACGGTGAGCGAGGACGCCAGCCTCGACGCCGGCCCGCAGGCGAACGACGGCACGCCCGACCGCTTCCGCATCGTGCGCAACGGGGACAACGTCGAGGGCTACCTGAACGACGCGCTGGTGTTCGACCGCTCGCTTGCCTCGCTCACCGACGTGCCGCTGAGCGTGACCGGCTCCAGCGACGACGACACGCTGACGGTCGACTTCGCGGGCGGCGACCCGATCCCGGCGCTCGGCATCGCCTACGAGGGCGGCGGGCAGGCCACGGTCGACACCCTCGCGCTGAGCGGCGGACCGATCGGCACGGTGATCTACACCGCGTTCGACGCGCACTCGGGCACGGTGTCGGTGGACGGCTCGGTCATCAGCTACACCGGTCTGGAGCCGATCGACGACACGTTGGCCGCCGCCGAGCGCCACTTCCTGTTCGGCGCAGCGGACGACCAGATCACGCTGACCATCGGCGAGACGACCTCGACGCTCACCAGCCCGAGCAGCGAGTCGATCACCTTCAACAACCCGACCGAGGGCCTGGTCATCCAGGCGGGCGCGGGTGACGACGACATCGTCATCGTGAACAACGGCAGCGGCGCACCGGCCTTCGACGTGACGGTCGACGCCGGCGGGGGCGCCAATACCGTCGACGCGGGCGGCGTGCCGGTGCTGAGCGCGATCAACGGCACGGCCGGCGACGACACCATCGTGGTCACGCAGGCCGCTGACGGCAGCGTGACCTTCGAAGTGAACGGCGCAGTGAGCACGCTGAGCGGCGCGGTTCAGGTACGCGTCAACGGCCTGGCCGGAAACGACACGATCACGCTGAGCGGGCTGATGCTGCCCTCGATGGTGGACGGCGGCGAAGGCGACGACGTGCTGACCGGCGGCGCGGGCGACGATATCCTGCTCGGCGGTCCGGGCAACGATCTGCTGTCCGGCGGTCCGGGCACCGATATGCTCGACGGCGGCGAGGGCACCGATTCGGCGCTGCTCGAGCGCATCACGCCGATCGCCTACTGGAGCATGAACGAGGACTTCGGCCGCACGCTGCGCGACGGCGCCGGCACGCCGCAGAACGGCGCGCTCTACGGCAGCGATCCAGACCTCGGCGATCCGGGCGTGCCCGCCTCGCAGGCGCCGTTCGGCGCCGACACTAGCGTCGACCTGCACGAGAGCCGCGACCAGTACATCGCCGTGGCGCACGACGCGCAGTTCGAGGCTGCCGAGGGCACCATCCAGCTGTGGTTCCGCGCGGACAACGCGAGCGAGCGCCAGGCGCTGTTCGCCAAGGACCGCGACGGCCGCGGCGCCGGGCAGCTCCTCATCTGGCTGGACGACCGCGACCTGAAGGTGAAGCTGGAAAGCGCCACCCAGACCTACACGATCAACGCCAGCAACGTGCTGAGCTCGGACACGTGGTACCAGCTCACCTTCACCTTCGGCCCGGCCGGGATGAAGCTGTACCTCGACGGCGCGCTGGTCGGCGCGAACGCCTACACCGGCGGCCTGCTCGGCAATACGCAGCCGATCGTCATCGGCGCGAGCAGCGAGCGCAACAAGTACACCGGCAGCGACCTCGGCAGGCTGCAGGTGCGCGACGCCTTCGACGGGAACATCGACGAGGTGGCGTTCTACGGCACCGCGCTCAGCGCCGCCGAGATCGCGCAGACCCGCCAGAAGGGCGCCATGGCGGTGGTCGCGCCCGAGGACGTGAACGACGTGCTGGTGAGCATCGAGAACGTGCTGTACACCGGCGGCGCGGCGGCGAGCATCGAGCAGACGATGTTCTCCGACAGCGCGCTGGCGAACGTCGCCACCTTCTTCGGCCTGCACGGCTGCGTCGACCTCGGCTTCTTCGACGGCCGCGGCCCGGCCGAGCGCCCGGCCTCGGGCTGGGCGAGCGTGCTGAAGCAGGGCATCGACTTCATCAAGGACAAGCTCCAGTCGCGCGACGACTCCAAGGGCGAGGTCCGCAGCGGCGACGGCGGCCACGAGCACGGCAAGTCGAAGGAGCAGGACTGGATCGTGGTCGGCAAGTCCGAGGCGAAGGGCAAGGACGGATCTGCAAAAGATGGCAAGGCCGATGTCAAGGTCGACTGGAAGCAGGGCTTCAGCGGCTTCGGCATGCCGTTCCTCGCGAACGGCAAGGGCGCCGGGAAGGCCCCCAGCCAGCCCAATATCGCCGAGTTCAAGTCGTCCGACAAGAAACGCCGTTAAGCCTCGCGGCGGGCGTGCCCTCAGGGTAAGATCCCGGCCAGGGAAGGGCTTATCGCCCGGTCAACCAACGCAAACACGAGGGGAGAACGGCTAGACCATGGCTACCAAGCAAGATAGCGCCGCCGAGACGAAAGCGGCTCTCGAGGGCACCCGCATCAAGTGGGATGACTCCGCGATGAAGAGCTCCTACGCCAACGTGTGCAACGTCACCAGCACGCGCGAGGAAGTGGTGCTGCTTTTCGGCATGAACCAGGCGTGGAACCGGGGGCAGAAGGAAGTGACGATCCACCTGACGGACCGGATCGTTGTCAGCCCGTATGCCGCCAAGCGGCTGAGCATGCTGCTGCAGGGAGTAGTGGGGGAATATGAAAAGCGTTTCGGCACCCTCAACATCGAGGCGGGAGCCGCCGAGGGCAAGAAGTAACGCCTTCCGGCCGGGCCTCCGAGGGGTCGGATGAGCCCGGTCAGCCCTGAAGTCCAGGAAAACCGGCGCTTCGCGCAGGGGTCGGCGCTCGCGCATCGCACTTCCGATGCCGCCTGGGCGCGCTTCGCCCAGGCGCAGACGCCCGAGGAGTTCTGCTCCAGCTGGCTGCTGATCCAGTGCGAGGCCATCGGCGGCGTGTCCGACGGCGTGGTGCTGCTGCAGAAGCCCGGCAGCGAGGAGTTCGTGCCGGTGGGCTTCTTCCCCGATACGGCCGCCGACCGCTCGCACCTCGCCGAGGTCAGCGAGCGGGCGCTGAGCGAGGGCCGCGGGGTAGTGCTGCCGCGCGAGCTGCCCGGCGGCGAGGCGAGCAACGAGCCGCGCTACCAGCTCGCCTACCCGGTGCGCCTGGAGGGCAAGGTGCGCGGCGCGGTCGGGCTGGAGATGGACTGGCGCTCGGAGCCGCAGCTGCAGGAGGCGATGCGCCACCTGCAATGGGGCTCGGGGTGGCTCGAAGTGCTGCTGCGCCGCCACGCCGACCCGATGGACGCCGCGCGGCTGCGCCTGAAGATGGCGCTCGACCTGGTGGCGACGCTGCTCGGGCAGCCGGGCCTCAAGGAATCCGGGGCCGGATTCGTCACCGAGCTCGCCACCCGCCTGGGCTGCGACCGCGTGGCCCTGGGCACGCTGAAGGGCAAGCGCGTCAAGCTCGCCGCGGTGTCTCACTCGGCGCAGTTCGACGAGCGGGCCAACCTGCTGCGCGCGGTCGAGGGGGCCATGGAGGAGGCGGTCGACCAGGCCGAGGTGGTGATGAGCCCGCCGGCGCGCGAGAACCTGCCGGTGGTGTCGCACGCGCATGACGTGCTGCTGCGCGAGTCCGGCGCGGTGAGCGCCGTGAGCTTTCCGCTGCGCAGCGACGACAAGGTGGTGGGCGCGCTCACCTTCGAGCGCTCGGCGGGCTACCGCTTCGACGCGCCGACCCTCGAGCTGTGCGAGGCGGTGGCTGCCATCGCAGGCCCGATCGTGGAGCTCAAGCGCCGCGGCGAGGAAGGCCTGCTTACGCACGCCGCCGGCAGCACCGCCGGCCTGTGGAAGAAGCTGGTCGGCCCGGGCCACCCGGGGCTGAAGCTCACCGCCTTGCTCACCACGGCCGCCGCCCTGTTCCTCGCCTTCGCCACGGGCGACTTCCGCGTGTCCGCCGACGTCACCGTGGAAGGCGCGGTGCAGCGCGCGGTCACCGCGCCATTCAACGGCTTCGTGCGCGAGGCGCCGCTGCGCGCCGGCGACACGGTGAAGGCCGGCCAGGTGATCGGCCGCCTCGAGGACCGCGAGCTGCAGCTCGAGCGCGTGAAGGTGGTCTCGCAACGCGACCAGTTCGACCGCCAGCACCGCGAGGCGATGGCCAAGCGCGACCGCGCGCAGATCGAGATCATCGGCGCGCAGATCTCGCAGGCCGAGGCGCAGCTCGCCCTGATCGAGGAGCAGCTCGCGCGCACCGCGATGACCGCGCCGTTCGACAGCGTCATCGTGAGCGGCGACCTGTCGCAGAGCCTGGGCTCGCCGGTGGAGCGCGGCCAGGTGCTGTTCGAGCTCGCCCCGCTCGACGGCTACCGCATCGTGCTCAAGGTGGACGAGCGCGACATCGCGCACGTGGCGCTCGGCCAGCGCGGCGAGCTCGCGGTGACCGCGATGCCGGGGGAGCCGGTGCCCTTCACCGTGACCTCGATCACGCCGGTCAACCTGGCGGAGGAAGGGCGAAACTACTTCCGCGTGGAGGCGCGCGTAGAAGGCGAGGGCGCGCGGCTGCGTCCCGGCATGGCCGGCGTCGGCAAGATCTACGTCGAGGAGAGAAAGCTGGTCTGGATCTGGACGCGCACCCTGACCGACTGGGTGCGCCTCACGCTGTGGTCCTGGCTGCCCTGACCGATGTCGGACCTGCATAGCCCGTCCTGGTACCGCGTGGCGCAGCTGCGGCCGCGGCTGCGCGCCCACGCGCGCATCCACCGCCACCACTACCGCGGCCAGCTCTGGTACGTGCTGGAGGACCGCGTCTCGCGCAAGATGCACCGCTTCAACCCGGTCGCCCATTACGTGATCGGGCTGCTCGACGGCCGGCGCACCGTGCAGGAGATCTGGGACAGCGCCACCGAGCGCTTCGGCGATGACGCGCCGACCCAGGACGAGGTGATCCGCCTGCTCGGGCAGCTGCACGCCGCCGAGGTGCTGCAGAGCGAGGCCATGCCCGACGCGGGCGAGCTCATGCGCCGCGCGCGCAAGGGCCGCAAGAAGACCTGGATGCAGAACCTGCTCTCGCCGCTCGCCATCCGCATCCCGCTGGTGGACCCGGACCGGGGGCTGGAGCGCTGGCTGCCCTGGTACCGCCCGTGGTTCGGCTGGCTCGGCGCGCTCCTGTGGTGCGCGGTGGTCCTGGCCGGCGCCATCCAGGCGGGCGCGCACTGGAACGAGCTTACCGAGGACATCACTTCGCGCGTGCTCGCGCCGCAGAACCTGCTGCTGCTGTGGCTGATCTTCCCGGTGGTGAAGCTGTTCCACGAGTTCGGCCACGCCTGCGCGGTCAAGGCCTGGGGCGGCGAGGTGCACGAGATGGGCATCATGTTCCTCGTGCTCATGCCGATTCCGTACGTCGACGCCACGGCGGCCTCGGCGTTCCGCGAGACGCACCGGCGCGTGATCGTGGGCGCGGCCGGCATGATCGTCGAGCTGTTCCTCGCCTCCCTCGCCATGCTGGTCTGGGTCAGCATCGAGCCGGGCCTGACGCGCACCGCGCTCTACAACGTGATGCTGATCGCCGGCATCTCGACCGTGATGTTCAACGCCAACCCGCTGCTGCGCTACGACGGCTACTACATCCTCGCCGACCTGGTGCAGATCCCCAACCTGCGCACGCGCGCCAACCAGTACCTCGGCCAGCTGGTGGAAAAGCGCCTGTTCGGCCTGTCCAGCGTCGAGACCACCGCCGAGGGCGGCGAGCGCGGCTGGCTCGCCTTCTACTCGATCGCCTCGTTCCTGTACCGCACCTTCGTGATGTGCGTGATCGCCCTGTTCATCGCCGCGGAGTACTTCGTGGTCGGGGTGGTCCTCGCCCTATGGGCGCTCGCCACCTCCATCTTGCTGCCGCTGGCGAAGGGGGTGGGCTACCTGCTGATGCACCCGCGGCTGCGCCGGCGTCGGCCGCGCGCGCTGGCCGTCACCGGTCTGGTGGGGGCCGCGCTCTACGCGGCTTTCTTCGTCCTGCCGGTGCCGCTGTGGAGCACCGCCGACGGCGTGATCGCGCTGCCCGAGGAGAGCCAGCTGCGCGCGGCGGCCGACGGCTTCGTCAAGCGGGTGGCGGTGGCCCCGGGCAGCCTGGTGACCCGCGGCACGCCGCTCGTGCACAGCGAGGACCCGCTGCTCGCGCTCAAGGTGTGCATGCTCGAGGCGCAGCTGCGGCTGCTCGAGGCGCGCGCCGGCGCGCAGCGCATCGAGAGCCGCGTGAAATGGGCGCTGACCCTGGAGGAGATCGGCGCGCTGCGCGCCGAGCTCGAGCAGGCGCGCCAGCGCAGCCGCGAGCTCGACATCGTGGCCCCGGCGAGCGGCACTTTCGTGCTCGCCAAGGCGGCGGCCGACCTGCCCGAGCGCTTCGTGCGCCGCGGCGAGCCGCTCGGCTATGTGGTGCCCTCGCGCGCGGTGACGGCGCGCGTGCTGGTGTCGCAGGACGACGTGGATCTCGTGCGCAGCCGCACCGAGCGGGTCGAGGTCAAGCTGGCCGGCCGGCTTTACGACAGCGTCGAGGCGTCGATCCGGCGCGAGGTGCCGGCGGCGAGCAACCGCGTGTCCAACCTGGCGCTGTCCAGCGTCGGCGGCGGCGGCGCCGCGCTCGACCCGCGCCAGTCGAAGGAGCCGCGCACCCTGGACGCCTGGTTCGAGTTCGAGCTCGAGCTGCCCGCCACGACCGCGCTGGTGCTGGGCGAGCACGTCTACGTGCGCTTCGAGCACGGCGCCGAGCCGCTCGCGGGCAGGATCTACCGCGCGATCCGGCAGCTCTTCATGCGCCAGTTCACGGTTTGAGCTTCGCGGCCCGGATCTATCCCGAGCGCGAAGACCCGCCCTCGGGAAAAATCGAGAAGCTGCTCACCGAGCTGCGCTACCACTTCGGCCGCGTGCGCGCCGGCAGCACCGACATCGTTGGCGCAGTCAATGCGCATCAGGACCTTTTCCGGAATCTGAATGACATGGAGCTGCGGGGGCGTGCGACCGCGCTGCGGCCGCAGCTCAAGCGCCGTGGCTTCGACGACCTCGCGCTCGCGGGCGAGGCGTTCGCGCTGGTGCGCGAGGCGGCGGGACGCGCCACGGGGATGCGCCACTTCGACGTGCAGCTGGTCGGCGCCTGGGCGATGCTGCGCGGCATGATCGCCGAGATGAGCACCGGCGAGGGCAAGTCGCTTACCGCCACGCTCGCCGCCGCGACCGCGGGGCTCGCCGGTCACGCGGTGCACGTGGTGACGGTCAACGACTACCTCGCCGAGCGCGACTCGCAGGAGATGGGGCCGGTATACGAGCGGCTCGGGCTCACGGTGGGCTGCGTGAAGCAGGGCATGCAGCCGCCCGCGCGGCAGGCGGCCTATGCCTGCGACGTCACCTACTGCAGCAACAAGGAAGTCGCCTTCGACTACCTGCGCGACCGGCTGGTGCTGGGCGGCAAGCCGCACCCGATCGGCATGCGCGTCGCCGCGCTGGGCGGGGACGACGGCGCCGGGCGGCTGCTGCTGCGCGGCCTGCAGTTCGCCATCGTCGACGAGGCCGACAGCGTGCTGGTGGACGAGGCGCGCACGCCGCTGATCCTGTCGGGCATGTCGGACGACACCGCCGAGGAGGCGCTGCACCGCAAGGCGCTCGACATTGCCAGGCAGCTCGGCAGCGCAGACTACCGCGTGGGCGAGGAAGGCGTGCAGATCACCGCCGCCGGCCTGGCGCGGCTCGACACCCTGGCGAAGTCGCTCGGCCGCGTGTGGAGCGGCCCGCGCCGGCGCGAGCAGCTGGTGCGCCAGGCGCTCACCGCGCTGCACGTGTTCGAGCGCGACAAGCACTACCTGGTGCGCGACGGCAAGGTGATGATCATCGACGAGTACACCGGGCGCCTGATGCCCGACCGCGCCTGGGAGCAGGGCCTGCACCAGCTGATCGAGATCAAGGAGGAATGCGAGATCACCGCGCGGCGCGACACCCTGGCGCGCATCAGCTACCAGCGCTTCTTCCGCCGCTACGTGCACCTGTCCGGCATGACCGGCACCGCGGCCGAGGTGGCGGGCGAGCTCTGGGCGGTGTACCGCCTGCGCGTCGAGCGCATCCCGACCAACCGCCCGGTGCAGCGCAAGTACCTGCCGACGCGCTACTTCGGCTCGGCCGAGGCGAAATGGCGCGCCGTGGTCCAGAGCATCGCGGCGCGCAGCCGCACCGGCCAGCCGGTGCTGATCGGCACCCGCTCGGTGGCCGCCTCCGAGAAGCTCGCCGCGCTGCTCGACGAGGCCGGGCTCGCTTACCGCCTGCTCAACGCCCGCCAGGACCGCGACGAGGCCGAGATCGTGGCGCGCGCCGGCGAGCGCGGCTGCATCACGGTGGCCACCAACATGGCCGGACGCGGCACCGACATCCGGCTCGCGCCCGGCATGACCGAGCTCGGCGGCCTGCACGTCGTCTCCACCGAGCTGAACGACGCCGCGCGCATCGACCGCCAGCTCTACGGCCGCTGCGCCCGGCAGGGCGACCCGGGAAGCTGCGAGGCGGTCCTGGCGGTGGAAGACGACCTGGTAAACACCTTCCTGCCCCTGGCGGCGAAGGCGCTGGGCGGCTTCGGCCGGCTGCCCGCCGGGCTGGGCTGGGCGCTGTTCCGCCTCGCGCAGCGGCGCGCCGAGCGCACCCACTCGCGCGCGCGGCGCGACCTGCTGGATCTGGACGACTACCTCGGGGACATCCTCGCCTTCTCGGGCCGCGGCGAGTAGCTAGGTCGCGTCCATGCCGGGCGCGGCGGGCTTCGGCTTGGGCTTCGCGCGCCGGGGCCCCAGCGCCTCGATGAGCACGCGCACGTCGCGCGCCTCGCTGCCCTTGCGGTTGTCCAGGATCACGTACCAGCTTCCCGGCGCCGGCACCCGCACGCGGAACGTCAGGCGGCGCTCGGCACTGCCGGCGAACGCCGGGCGCACCGGGCTGGGGTAGCGCTTGAGCTCGTCCTGGTGCAGGAAGATCACCTGGATCGGGCCCGAGCTCTCGACGCGCACCGCGACCGAGGCGTCCTTCGGCAGGCCGCGCAGCCGCAGCGCCTTCCACTTGCCCTCGGGGACCTCCGCGTTCAGTTCCGCCTTTGCCGCGAGCACCGCCGAAACCGCCAGGAGCAATGCCACCCCCAGGGCAACCGCGGCCTTCAGTCGAACCTCACTTTGCACTTCACGCCGGCGGGGACGGCGCCCTGCGGATTGGGCAGCTCGAGGCGCACGCCGAAGGTGCCGCTCGCGGCGTCCACCACGCGGTCGACCACCTTCACCCGCGCCGAGTAGCTGCCCTCGATGGGCTTCTCCGGCACCACCTTGCCGGTCATGCCCGGCTTGATGCGGCCGTAGAGGCTCACCGGCAGCACCACCTCGACGTGCAGCGGGTTGATGTTGGCGAGCTTCAGGATCGGCTGGTTGATGTTGGTGGTGGCCATCTCGCCCGGCGACTGGAACCGCTCGACCACCACGCCGGTGAACGGGCTGCGCACCGTGCGCAGCGCCAGCAGCTCGGAGCTCCTGCGCGCCTCCAGCTCGGCCAGCTCGCGCGCCTCGCGCGCCTGGCGCAGCTGCTCCGAGGCGAGCTTGTACTCGGCTTCGGCCTCGTCGCGCGCGGTGGCGGAGATGAAGTTCTGCTTGTGCAGCTCCTCTGAGCGCACCCACTTCTTGCGCGCCAGCTCGACGCGCGCTTCGGCTGCCTTGAGCTCGCCTTCCATCAGGGCGCGCGCGCGCGCCCGGTCGAGCGCCGCGCGCTCGGCGGCCGCCTCGAGCGTCAGCACTACCTGGCCCTTCTTCACCAGGTCACCGCGGCGCACCGGGATCGAGGCGATCAGCGCCTCCACCGGGCTGCGCACGTCGACCGTCTCGAACGCCTCGATCAGGCAGTCGTACTCCGCCGCGCCGGCGTGCCCGGCGACGGTAAGAATTACAACGGCGAATAGATTTTTCTTGGACACCCCCGCATTCTAGGGGAGATTCACAGCCTGAAGATGCGCTGCGCGTTGAGCCCGCGCACTTTCTCACGCACGTCGCCCGGCAGGGCGTCGACGCGCGACAGGCACCCGGCCATGTCGCCGATCGTGTGCGGGTAGTCCGAGCCGTAGAGCACGTTGTCGGTGCCGCACACCGACACGCACATGTCCAGCGCGTCCTGGCGGAACACGACGCTGTCCACGTAGATGCGCCGCATGTAGTTGCGCGGCGGCTCGGCGGTCTTGGCGCGCGCCGCGGGGATGTTGTCCCAGCAGATGTCCAGGCGGCCGATGAGGAACGGCAGCGCGCCGCCGCCGTGCGAGGCGATGAGCTTGAGATTCGGGTAGCGGTCGAAAAACCCGTCGTAGACGCAGCGCGCCACCGCGAGCGAGGTGTCGAAGGTGAAGCCGATCGGCGCGGTGAGCTGGAACTCGTGCAGGCCGAGCTCCGCGGTGCCCGGTGGCGCGGTGGGGTGCACGAGGACCGGCAGGGCTTTCCTGTCGATCTCCTTCCAGATGGAAGCGAAGGATGAGTCCGTCAGCGCTTTGCCGCCGATGTTCGCCAGCACCATCACGCCGACCGCGCCCGCGTCGCAGGCACGCTTAAGCTCTTCCAGGGCGAGTTTCTCGTGCTGCCAGGGCAGCGAGGCGAACCAGCGGATGCGCTCGGGCCAGGCGGTCTGGGCGCGCGCCATCTCGTCGTTCATCACGCGCGCCGCCTTCAGGCTCACCTCGGGGCTGCCCCAGAACACGTTCGGGCAGGTGAGCGAGGTAACGGCGATGTCGACGCGCGCCTTGCTCATGTTGGCGACGCGCGCCTCCCAGTCGAACATGTTCGGCACCGGGGTCATGAAGGGCGCGCCGTCGAGGTGGATGGCGCGCAGGCCGCCGGCCACCGCCTTCAGGGTATAGCGCGGCCCGCCGTGCTGCTCGAGCAGCGCCAGCCACTCGTTGCTCAGCATGTGGGTGTGGACGTCGACGACCGGGGCGCGCGTCATTGCAGCCTGATCCCCCCGGCCTTGATTACCTCGGCCCATTTCTTCGTTTCCGCGCGGATCATCGCGGCGAATTCCTCCGGCGTGTTGGTGAGCGGCTCGGTGCCCGCGGCGAGCGCGCGGCCGCGGATCTCGGGGTCGGCGAGCGCGGCGCGGATCTCGGCGTTCAGCCGGTTGATGATCGGCCGGGGCGTCTCCTTCGGCGCCACGACGCCGAACCAGCCGATGGCCTCGTAGCCGGGCACGCCGGCCTCCTCAAAGGTCGGGACGTCGGGCGCGGCCGAGATGCGCTGCTTCGAGGTCACCGCGAGCGCGCGCAGCTTGCCGGCCTTCACGTTGGAGATGGCCGAGGGCACGTCGACCACGCCGAGCGGTACCTGCCCGCCGAGCACATCGGCCGACACCGGGCCGCTGCCCTTGTAGGGCACCGACTGGATTTTCACGCCGGCCAGCATGTTCAGCAGCTCGCCGGACAGGTGCATGGTCGAGCCGTTGCCGCCGTGGCCGAAGGACATCGCGCCCGGGGCGCTTTTCGCCTTGGCGAGGACTTCTTTCAGCGTCGCCGGCTGCGAGGGGTGCGCGATGAGGAAGAACGGGATCATGGCGAGGGTCGAGATCGGCGCCAGGTCCTTTTCCGGGTGGAACGGCATCTTCGGATACAGGCTGATGTTGGACGACAGCGCGCCCGCGGCCGCCAGGCCGATGACGTAGCCGTCGGGCGCGGCCTTGGCCACCGCGTCCACGCCGATCATGCCGCCGGCGCCGGGGCGGTTCTCCACCACCACCGGCTGGCCGAGGCGCGCGGACATGTGCGGCGCGATGGCGCGCGCGATCAGGTCGGAGCTGCCCCCGGGCGGGAAGCTGACGATGAAGCGGATGGGCTTCGTGGGATAGCTCTGCGCGCCCGCTGTGCAGCAGAACGCCATGGCAAGCAGCAAGGTCCAGCGTTTCATGGCTCCGCCTCCTCTAGTTGCGCCGGATGCCGCGGCTGTCCACCAGCTTCTTCCAGCGCTCGATCTCGGCCTGCACCTGCTCGCGCATCTGCTCCGGGGTCACCGGCGCGGCCCCGCCGCCGAGCGCGGCAAGCCGCTTCTGCACTTCCGGCTCGGCCAGGGTCTTTCTCAAGTTCTTATTTAGAGATTCGACAATCGCAGGAGGAGTGCCGGCGGGTGCGGCGATGCCCAGCCAGGACTGGAACACCAGTCCGGGCACGGTCTTCGAGGCCGGCGGCACGTCGGGCAGGTAGTCCTTGGGCTCGGGCGAGGTGACCGCCAGGCCGCGCAGCTTGCCGGATTTCAGGTGCGGCAGCACCAGCGTCATCGTCTCGATCATCACGTCCACGCGGCCGGCGAGCACCTCGGTGAGCGGCGAGGTGCCGCCCTTGAACGGAATATGGTTCATCTCGATGCCCGCCTGCGAGCTCAGCCATTCGCCGAGCAGATGGTGGCTGGTGCCGATGCCGGCGGAGGAGTAGGTGATCTTTCCCGGCGCGGCTTTGGCTTTTGCAATGAGATCAGACAGGGACTTGATCTGCGAATCTGCGGCGGTGGCGATCGCGAACGGATAGGTCGTCACCGTGGTGATCCAGGCGAAGTCCTTCACCGCGTCGAACGGCAGCTTCTGCATCATCGCCGCGGCGGTGGAGTGCCCCGCGGTGGCGAGCAGCAGCGTGTGCCCGTCGGGCGCGGCTTTCGCCACCGTGTCCGAGCCGATCACGCCGCCGGCGCCGGGCTTGTTCTCCACCACCACCGGCTGGCCGAGCAGCGGCGACAGGTGCTGCGCCACCACGCGCGCCACCGTATCGGAGCTCCCGCCCGGCGGAAACCCGACCACGATGCGCACCGGCCGGTCGGGATAGCCCTGCGCCGACGCCGCCGCCGCGAACAGAACCAGAAAAGGGGTCAGAACAATTTTCTTGAAATGCAGCTTCATCGGTACCCTCAGTCGTCTGCGATGCTGTTTTCGAGGACGCCGACCTTGTCGATCTCGATCTCGACCCTGTCGCCGGGCTTCATCCACACCGGCGGGTTGCGGCGCGCGCCGACGCCGCCGGGCGTGCCGGTGACCAGCACGTCGCCGGGCGCGAGCGTGGTCCAGGTGGAGACGTACTCGATGATCTTCGGGATCTTGAAGATCATCTGCTCGGTGGTGGCGTGCTGCATGCGCTCGCCGTTCAGGCGGCACGACAGCGTCATCTTGGTGCCGGGCGGGATGTCGTCGGTGGTGACCATCCACGGCCCGAAGCCGCCGGTGGCCGCGAAGTTCTTGCCCGCGGTCCACTGGATGGTGTGGCGCTGCCAGTCGCGCACCGAGCCGTCGTTGTAGCAGCTGTAGCCTGCGATGTGGCCCCACGCGTCCTTCTGCGAAATCCTCCTGCCCGGCTTGCCGATGATCACCGCGATCTCGGCCTCGAAATCCAGATTCTTCGACTCGCGCGGCCGCAGGATGGGCTGCCGGTGCCCGACCTGCGACTCGGGCAGGCGCAGGAAGATCGCCGGCTGCTCGGTGTTGTCGCGGCCGGTCTCGACCACGTGGTCCTGGTAGTTCAGCCCGACGCAGACGATCCTGTCCGGATTCGGAATCACCGGCAGCCAGGTGACGTCGGACTCCTTGTAGTCCGTCGCGGCATTCAGGTGCTTTCCCGCCTCGGCAAAGCCGTTCCCGGCGATCAGCGACTTCAGGTCCGGAAAGCGGTTGCCGATGAGCAGCTTCAGGTCGACGATGCCCTTGGCGGTGACGATGCCGTAGCTCGCGCCCTGGGCGGTCTGGAACGTGGCGAGTTTCATAGTCCGGCGATTCTACGGCGGGGCCGTGCGCTCTGCGCGGCTGGTTCGAGCGCGTCGCTGATGCGGGACGCCGCGTCGGTAAGGCGTCCCACCAGCAGCGGGACGTTGGCGGTGTCGTAGCGGGTGCGCGTCATCACGAGGCACACGCTGCCGGCCACGGTGCGGTCGCGGAAAACGGGGGCGGCGAGGCCCACCTTGTCGGCGTCGAGCTCCCCCAGGCTCACCGCGTAGCCCGCCTTGCGGATCCCCTGCAGCTCTTCGTAGACCGCTGAAAAGCGGCGCTTCTCGTGCCGGGCATGCAGCCGCTCCAGGCGCGCGCGCGGCAGGAACGCGAGGATCGCCTTCGATGGCGCGCCGCGGAAAAGCGGCATGGGACGGCCCCGGTCGAAGCTGATCTCCAGCCCCTCGGGCCCGCGCTCGTGGTGGATGGTCACGATGCGATCGCCGTAGATGCCCATCTGCGTGACCCCGCAGCCGGTGGCGGCCACCAGCTCGCGAACGATCTCGCGCGATTTCGTGAGCACCGGGTCGTGCCGGCGGATGAGCCAGTCGAGCTCGATGATGCGCGGGCCGAGCGAATAGCCCCCGGGCGCGCGCACCAGGAGGCCCGCGGCGACCAGCTCGCGCACGTAGCGATAGCCGGTGGGCCGGCTGTACTTGCGCCGCGCGATGATCTCGTCGGCGCTCAGCACCGGCGACTCGGCGCCGAACAGATCGAGAATCGACAGCATGCGCGCGAGGCTCGACATGGCTACATCCTTGCCAGCACGCTGCGGATATCGCTCGCTGACCGGCCCGCCCCAGCGATGTAGCGATCGGGCCTGAGGAGCAACAGCTCCCTGTTTTCCACCGGAATGCTCGCCAGATCTTCGAATCCCTGAAGCAGCTCTTGCGGTCCCAGAACGGCGAACCGGTAGCCGGCGATCGCGTCGTCCAGCCGCCGGCCGTCGGCGAGGCGCGGCTGCGGATGGATCTCCCCGGCCGGCGCCACGCCGGTGTGCGCGCCGGGGCCGAGGGCCGGCGAGAGATTCACCATCTCCTCCTTGCCGGTCTCGAGAAAGCACCGGTCGCGCTCGGCGGCCACGGCGGGGTCGGTGGTCTGCAGGATGCCGCCCAAGCGCACCGCCTCGGCGATGAACTGGCGCGCGTGCGGCGCACGCTCCGACGGGTAGGTGTCGAGCAGCCCTTCGCCCGCCTTGCCGCGCACCACGCGTTCCAGCTTCCAGGCGAGGTTCGCCGCGTCGCGGATGCCGGCGCACATGCCCTGCCCGAGGAACGGCGGCGTCTGGTGCGCGGCGTCGCCCGCGATGAGCAGCCGCCCGCGGCGCCAGCGCGTGGCGACCAGGGAGTGAAACGTGTACACCGCGCTTCGTTCGAGCCGCGCGTCGCCGGGCCTGATCCACGGCGCGAGCAGCCGCCAGACGGTCTCGGGCTCGGTCATGCGCTCGGGCACGTCGCCGGGCATCAGCATGATCTCCCAGCGGCGCCGCCGTCCCGTGACGTTGACGAGAGTTACCGGCCGCGCCGGATCGCAGTACTGCACCGTGGGGTGGGGCAGATCGAGGTCGCGCTCCATCACCACGTCGACCACCAGCCACGGCTGGTGCAGGCCGAGGTCCTCGTGCTCCGAGCCAATCGCCTGGCGCACGATGGAGCGCGCGCCGTCGCAGCCGACAACGAATTTCGCATGGATCGATGGGCCTGTGGTGCGCAGCCGGACGATGTTCGATTCTTCCACTTCGAGAACTTCACAGCCCTTGAGCACGTCCACGCAAGGAAAGCGCGCCACGCCGTCGCGCAGCGCGTTCTCCAGATCCGGCTGGTGGAAGAGGTAGTTGTTCGCCCAGCCATGCGGCCCTTCGCCGACGGCGGGCTGGCGCTCGATCATGACCACGCCGGAGGGGCTCACGTAGCGCATGCCGCCGGAGGGCCGCACGCGCGGCAGCAGCGCATCGGCGAGCCCGGCGGCCTGGAAAACGCGCATCACCTCGCCGTCGAAGTGCACGGCGCGCGGCTGCAGCACGAGGCTGCGCTCGCGCTCGAGCACGGCGGTGGAGACCCCGAGCAGTCCCAGCAGGTTGGCGAGCGTCGCGCCCGTCGGGCCGCAGCCGACGATGGCGACCTCGTAGATGCGCTCAGCGTCCGGCATTCATGCGGCGGGCGAGCTCGGCCGACCAGGCCGCGCGCGGCTGGAAACCGGGCAGCGCGCGCGCCACCTTCTCCGCCGCCGCCATGATCTCGGCGTCGCTCTTCGAGAAGTCCACCGGCTCGCGGCAGGGCTGCGCGCAGTACCAGGGCGTGTCGAGGAATAGCTCCAGGCGGTTGCCTTCCGGATCGCGGAAGTAGAGCGAGATGGCGTTGCCGTGCGTCACCGGCGAGAGCTCGCTCGCCTTCTCGCGCCGCAGCGCCTCGTGGAAGTGGCGCAGCGCCGCAATGTCGGGCACCCGCAGCGAGATCTGGTTGATCACATTGAAGGGCAGGTGCTCGGGCCGTCCGGTGACGAGCACGATCTGGTGGTGCTCGTTCGGATCGCGGCTGAGGAACACGAGGTTGACCCGCCCGTAGGTCGTATCGAGCTCGCCCCGGTCCGTCACGGTGAAGCCGAGAACCCGGGCATAGAAGTCCTCCATTACCGGCATGTCGCGCACGAAGAAGCCGACATGGCTGAACGCGAGGCTAGGGACGCTCATGGCTGTCTCTCCATCTGAGATGACGGGGCGGGAAGGTCGCCATTTTTTCTCATATATTGACATTCGTCAACACGATCCCTAGACTCGCGGCCTTCATCGAGGAGGTTTCATGTTGAGAGCTTTCGCCCTGGCCATTGCGGCGGCCGTTTCTGCGGCTGCGTCCGCGCAGCCCGTCACCCTGAAGTTCGCGAGCTTCGAGCCGCCGCAGGCGCCGATCACCGGCAGCGTATTCACGCCCTGGGCCAAAGAGGTGAGCGCCGCTTCGGGCGGAACCCTGAAGATCGACATCTATCCGGGCGGCACGCTCGGCCGCAACCCGCTGCAGCAGCTGAAGCTGGTGCAGGACGGCGTGGCCGACCTTACCTGGACCGTGCCCGGCTACACGCCCGGGCGGTTCGACGACACGCAGGTGGCCGAGTTGCCGTTTCTGGTCACCGACGCGACCAGCGGCTCGCTCGCCATGACGAAGCTCCACCAGCAGGGACTGCTGCGCGGCTTCGACGACCTGAAGCTGCTGCTCATCGGCACGGTGCCGGCGAACAACGTCCACAGCCGCGAGCCGGTGAAGTCGCTCGCCGACCTCAAGGGCAGGAAGATCCGCGCCGGCAGCTCGCAGATCGCGAAGCTCGTGGAGACGCTGGGCGCCGTCCCGGTGCAGCTCGGCGCGCCGCAGGTCGCGGAGTCGCTGGCGCGCGGCGTGATCGACGCCTCGCTCAACGAATGGAACTTCGTCGCCACCTTCAAGATCGACGAGGTGGTGCGCAACCACACGGTGCTGCCCATGGGCACCGTAGCGGTCATGGTGCCGATGATGAAGGCGAAGTACGACGCGCTGCCCGCCCAGGCGAAAGCGGCGCTCGACAAGCACGCGGGCGAGGCGCTGGCGCGGCGCTTCGGCGCGGTGGTGGACAAGACCAACGACGCGACGCGCGAGCGCGTCACCAAGTCCGGCAAGAATAGCGTCGTCGTGCTGCCGCCCGCGGAGCAGCAGGCGTGGCGCGCCGCCGTGCAGCCGGTGACCGACGCCTGGCGCAAGAGCTCGGCCCAGAACGAGAAGATCTACCAGGCGTTCACGGAAGCGCTGAAGCAAGCGCGCTGATGCAGTCCGCCACGCGCTGGCTCGCGCTCGGCGCGTGCGCGTGCCTGCTCGCCATCGCGCTCGGCACGCTGGCCGACGTCACCGGGCGCTGGCTGTTCGGCGCGCCGATCCGGGGCTATAACGATTTCGCCGCGCTCGCCATCGCCGTGGTGTGCGCGGCCTTCTTCCCGGCGCTCATCGCCCAGCGCGGCAACGTCACCGTGCGCCTTGTCGGCCTCCTGCTCGGGCGCCGCGCCTCGCGCGCGCTCGACACGTTCGGCGCGCTCGTCACGTTCGTCTTTTTCGCCGTCATGGCCTGGCAGTACGTGCGCTACGCCGCCGAGATGGCGCGCGCCGGCGAGCGCACCGCCATCCTGCGCTGGGAGGTGTGGCCCTTCTGGTGGGCGGTGGCGCTCTGCATCGCCGCCACCGCGCTCGTCGCCGTGATGATGATTTTCAAGAAGGATTAGTGGACCCGATCCTCGTCGCCGTCCTCGGCCTCACCGGGATGTTCGTTCTCATCCTGCTGCACGTGCCGCTCGGCGTGGCGATGGGCGTGGCCGGCGTGGTGGGCTTCGGCCTGCTCGCGGGCTTCGCTCCCGCCTTCACGCTGCTCGCCTCCGAGACCGCGACGCTCTTCTCGAGCCTCGACCTTGCGGCGATCCCGCTGTTCCTGATGATGGGCGCCTTCGCCACGGTCGCCGGGCTCTCGGAAGATCTCTATCGCATCGCCTATGCTTTCGTCGGCCACCGGCGCGGCGGGCTGTCGATGGCCACCATCGGCGGCTGCGCCGGCTTCGGCGCGGTGTGCGGCTCGGCGCTCGCCACCGCCGCCACCTTCGGCAAGGTCGCGCTGCCCCAGATGGTCAGCCGCGGCTATGCCCCCGGCTTCGCCGCCGGCACCGTGGCGGCCGGAGGCACGCTCGGCGCGCTGGTGCCGCCTTCCATCATCCTGGTGATCTACGCGGTGCTCGCCGAAGAGCTCATCATCACGCTCTACGTGGCGGCCATCGCGCCGGCCCTCATCGCCATCGGGCTGCACCTTCTCACCATCGCGGCGGTAGTGCGTCTGCGCCCCGGCGCCGGGCCGGCAGGGCCGCGCATGCCGTGGCGCGAGCGCCTCGCCGAGCTGCGCCACGGCGGGCCGGTGGCGCTGCTGCTCGTTGCGGTCCTGGGCGGGGCGATGTTCGGCGTGTTCACCGCCACCGAGGCGGCCGCGGTCGGGGCCGCGCTGGCGTTCATTTTTGCGCTCGTGCGCCGGCGCCTTACGCGCCGGCGCTTCTGGGACGCGCTCACCGACACCGCAGGCAACACGGCCATGGTGTACATCATCATCGCCGGAGCCGCGCTCTTTTCGTACTTCGTCACCCTGTCGCAGGCCCCCGCCGCAATGGTCAGCGCCATCGGCGAGTCCGGCGTGCCCGGCCCGCTGGTGATCGCGCTGCTGCTCGTCATGTTCATCATCCTCGGTGCGGTGTTCGACGAGGTGGCGGCGCTCGTCATCACCATGCCGTTCGTGCTGCCGCTGGTGAAAAGCCTCGGCTACGACCCGGTGTGGTGGGGCATCATCAACGTGGTGGTGTGCGAGCTCGGCATGATCGTGCCGCCGATCGGCATCAACGTGTTCCTCATCCACGGCCTCGCAGGCAACATCGCGCTCGGCGCCATCTACCGCGGCGTCGCCCCCTTCATCGCCGCCGACGGCCTGCGCCTCGCGCTGCTCGCGGCGTTCCCCGCCATCACGCTGTGGCTTCCGGCCGTGCTCAGGGGCTGAGATGAACGAGCGCTGATCTGACGTTTGCTCATCTCAGAACCTTTCTACCCAGGGACGAAGGTCCACCTCGAAGGCCCATGCCGAGCGATGCTGGCGGTAGACATCGAGGTACGTTTGGGCGATGGCGTCGGGATGCAGGCGATTGTCGTTATCGCCCTCCCGGGAGATGCCGCCGTCGATGATGAAGTGCGCCACATGGATGTTCTTCGGCCCGAGCTCGCGCGCGACGCTCTGCGCCAGGCCGCGCAGGGCGAACTTGCCCATGGCGAAGGGCGCCGACTCGGCGTAGCCCTTGACGCTCGCCGAGGCGCCGGTGAAGAACAGGCTGCCGCGGCCGCGCTCGAGCATGCGCCTCGCCGCGGCCTGCGCCACGAGGAAGCCGCCGTACGCCGTCACCTCGAGGGTTCTCCATACCTCTTGCGAGTCCAGCGAAAGCAGAGGACCTCGAGCGCGGTAACTCGGGTTGTAGACCACGAGGTCGGGGGTCTCGATCGACTCGAACAGGGACGCCACCTGCGCCGGGTCGGTGGCGTCGCAGCGGTGCAGGCTCGCGCCCGAAAACCCTTTCAGCTTGTCGGTGTTCCGCGCGGCGAGCGCGACGCGCATGCCTTGCGCGGCGCACAGCCGCGCGAGCGAGCCGGAGAGGCCGCTGCCGGCGCCGACGATCAATGCCAGCTCTGCCTGTGCCATGGGTCTATGGTAAACGTAGGGGATGCACAACTTTACCTATACCAGCCTGCCCTCGCGCGTGGTGTTCGGCGCCGGCAGCGTGAAGCAGCTCGCCGCGGAAGTGGAGCGCCTCGGCGCCAAGCGGGTGCTGCTGCTGTGCACGCCGGGGCGGGCCGAGATGGTGCGCTCGCTGTCGTCCGGCCTGCCGATCGCCGGGGTGTTCGACGAGGCGGTGATGCATACCCCCTCGGAAGCCGTGGCCAGGGCGCGTGCGCTCGCCGCGTCCCTCGAGTCGGATTGCTGCGTCGCGGTGGGCGGGGGCTCGACCATCGGCTTCGCCAAGGCGATCGCGCTCGTGTCGGGGCTGCCGATCGTGGCGGTGCCGACCACTTACTCGGGCTCGGAGATGACCACTATCTGGGGCATCAGCGAGGGCGGCGCCAAGAAGACCGGGCGCGACGCGAAGGTCCTGCCGAAGACGGTGATCTACGACCCCGAGCTCACCCTCGGCCTGCCGCCGGCGGTGTCCGCCGCGAGCGGCATGAACGCCATGGCGCATTGCGTCGAGGCGCTTTACGCGCACGACGGCAACCCGATCGTGTCGCTGATGGCGGAGGAGGGTATCCGCGCGCTTTCGAGCGCCCTTCCCAGGATCGTGCTTCACCCCGACAGCCTCGAGGCACGCGGCGATGCCCTTTACGGCGCGTGGCTCGCGGGCTGCACCATCAGCACGACCAGCGTGGCCCTGCATCACAAGCTGTGCCACGTGCTGGGCGGCTTCGGCCTGCCGCACGCCGAGACGCATTCCATCGTGCTGCCGCACGCGGTGCGCTATAACGCCGACGCGGCGCGCGAAGCGATGCGCAGGATCGCCGGCGCGATGGGCGTGAGCGATCCGGCGGTGGGCCTGTACGACCTGGAGAAGCGCCTCAACCTCCCGCTGAAGCTCGCCGACATCGGCATGCAGAAAGCCGACATCGAGCGCGCGGCGAAGATCGCCGCCGACGCGCCCTATCCGAATCCGCGCAAGGTGGCCTACGAGCCGGTGCTGCGGCTGCTGCGCGACGCTTTCGAGGGGCGGCGCCCGGCCAAGCCGGTTTTCGTGGAGTGATCCGCCTCGCCCGGCGGCTCGATCGCCGGCGAGGCGTTCTTCAGGCCCGCGGTCAGGATGAACTTCATCGCGTCCTCGCGCGACATGTCGACCGGCGTCACTGCGCTTTTCGGCACGAACACGGTGTAGCCGCCGAGCTGGTAGCTCATCGGCAGGTAGACCGCCACTTCCTCCGGGCCGGCGATGCCGGGCAGGTCGGCGAAGTCGGTGCGCGTGATGAAGCCGAGCAGCCGCATGTTGCCCGGCAGGCTGACCGCCACCACCTGCATGGCGCTTTCCTCGTGGCCGGCGAACATGCCGAGCAGGTCGCGCATCGCCGAGTACACCGAGCGCACCAGCGGGATCTCGAGCATCAGCCATTCCAGCCAGCCGAACAGGCGCCGGAACAGGATGCCGTACATGAGCAGGCCGATGCCGAA